>CAJUHG010000004.1 GCA_910586005.1 uncultured Lachnospiraceae bacterium
TTTTTTACTTGTCTACTTGACGGGGAGCAGTTCAATATGGCAGCCACTTTATATTTTAATTTTAACAATTCCATTGTAAAAAAATTAACAGAGATAAAGGAAGAAGAAACTTTGAAAATCTTTATTGAAATTCTTTATGTACAAGCATTACAAATTGGAGGTTTTCCTTTACACAATAATGAAATGGGAATGTTAAATAGTAATATACTTTCTTTGATGGAAAGGGGGCTTACAGATGTTTGAGGAAAATACTAGTTATAATCCAGAAAGTATGTTTGATGAAATCGAGGAGTATACAGAACATGGAAAGGCGAGAATGGAAGCTATCCGTTATGCGATTCAACAGGCAGATAAACATCAGGATGTTCCCTATATGTTATTCTTCCGAATTATATATTGCAGAGAGTCCACCTTTTATGGTGATGGTATGGAATTGATGATTATATTTCCAGAATTGCTCGCGCTTGCAGACAAATATCCTGATACACCAGGCAATCCTAATTTTGTATTTAAATATGAGATGGAGCATGTCATGTGGGTTTATAAATGGATTTTAGATAATTGTAATGACTTTTATCAAATTTCTATGGAAGATTGTAAAAATTTTTATGAAGATTATAGAAAACGTTGTGTTAGTATGGGAATTAGCTTAAGGAATTATTATTGTTCTTTGTATGGATTTTATAAAAATATAGATTCTGTTTTTGCAGAAGAATGTTTTCATAAATTTGAGAAACTTCCAAGAGATGCTCATAGTGACTGTCGTGCCTGTGAGAGAAATGTGGAGATTAAATTTTATCTAGATAAGGATAATTTGAAAAAAGCGGAGCAATTATCAAAGATTATTGAAAACTTTACTTTGACTTGTGGAGGAAATCATAGAAGTGCATGGCTTCGGATGAAGATTGCCTATATGAGATATTATATGAAACATGGAGATTATGAAGAGGCGGAAACTTTCTGTTATTTGATAAAAAATTATATGAATGGAGAAACAGAATATGAATGTTGGGAGGATTTTCTTGCTTGTTATGCTCATACCAATATAGGAAAGGCCTTGAAAATCTATAAAGATCATTGGAAGGAATGGCTCAATACCCGTTGTCCCATAGATTTACTTTATATAGAAGAAAAGATTTGTGTATTTTTCAAAGAATTAATGAAAACTAGAAAAAAAACAAATATTAAAATCAATTATGATGCTTCTTTTCCTTTATATAGAGAAGAGGGAAATTATAAAATTGCAGAATTATATGATTTTTATTATCAAAGAGCATATACATTAGCACAAAAATTTGATGTGCGCAATGGAACAGATTTTTACCAAAAAAGGCTAGAGAGGAGCATTTTGGAAAATGAGAATGTATGATATCATCCAAAAGAAGAAATATGGAAAGGTTCTGAGTAAAGAAGAAATCCAATTTATGATAGAAGGATATACCAAAGGAGAAATTCCTGATTATCAAATGTCTGCGATGATGATGGCAATTTGTTTTCAAGGGATGAAGGAAGAAGAAACGTTACATTTAACATTGACTATGCGTGATAGTGGCGAAGTGTTAGATTTATCTCAGATAACAGGAATTAAGGTAGATAAACACAGTACGGGAGGGGTAGGAGATAAGACCTCTTTGGTGTTAGCGCCTATGATAGCAGCTCTTGGGATTCCTGTTGCCAAAATGTCTGGCAGAGGTCTTGGACATACAGGTGGAACAATTGATAAACTAGAATGTTTTTCGGGTTTTTCCACTACACTGACAGAAAAACAATTTTATGAAAATGTAAATCAAATTCATCTTGCAATTATGGAACAAACCCAAAATCTTGCCCCAGCCGATAAGAAGCTGTATGCGCTCCGTGATGTGACAGCTACAGTAGATGAGCCTTCTTTAATTGCTGCTAGTATTATGAGTAAGAAGTTGGCAGCGGGTGCAGATGCGATTGTTTTAGATGTAAAAACGGGAAATGGAGCTTTTATGAAACAGGAAGAGGATGCATTTACCCTAGCTTATGAAATGGTGCAAATTGGAAAAAATGCAGGAAAGAAAACGGTTGCTGTGATCACAGACATGGACCAACCACTTGGAAATGCAGTGGGAAATTCCTTAGAAGTAAAAGAAGCTATTTTGTCACTGAATGGATGTGGACCAAAAGATGTTATGGAAGTCGTTTATGCATTGGGAATAGAGATGATTTTAGCTGCAGAAAAAGCAGAGAGTCCAGAAGAAGCCAAGCATATGTTAAAACAAACTCTTCAAAATAAAACAGCATTAGAAAAATTTGCAGAGTTTATAGAACGACAAGGTGGAGAGAAGCGGCTGGTATATCAACCAGAATTGTTACCAATAGCTCATATTCAACTGCAAGTGATTAATACAGAAGAAGGATATGTTTCAAAGATTTTAGCAGAAGAAATTGGACTTGCATGTCTAGCTTTAGGTGGTGGTCGTACTACAAAAGATAGTGTTATAGATTTGTCTGTTGGTATACTACTAAATAAAAAACGTGGAGATATGGTCAAAGTAGGAGATACACTTGCTACTATTTATGCTAATCATATGGAACTGGCAAAAGAAGCCTACGGCAAAATTGTATGTGCTTATCAAGTGCAAAAAGAACCTATAAGCGCAGTACCTATGATAAAAGGAATTGTGCACTAAAATAAAAGGAATTGTCAAAAACACCAGAAAAACAATTTGTAAAAATCAAACAGTAAAAATGTTAGAGGCATTTCCAAAGAGACCTATTGCTTGCGGGAATAAACCCATGTTTTTTATCATATAGTAAAATATGGGAAAAGGAAAGAAAAACAAATTTAATCAAGTAAAAGAAAATGTAAAATCAAATATTGTGGAATCTCTGGAATTACCTAGAGATATTATGTATGGATCAGTTATCATCACTGCTATGGGACACAATGAAGTATTGGTGGAAAATTATAAAGGAATTATTGAATATACCCAAGAGAAAATCCGCCTTCAGACAAAAACTTGTCAAGTTACCGTTCAGGGAAAACAGCTGGTTGTAGAGTATTATACAAATGAGGAGATGAAAATTACTGGTTTTATTCAGGGAATATTATATGATTCATAAGGGGTATTAAATTTGTTGATTGATAAATTGAAATTTTTGCAGGGATATGTTAAAATTAGACTTTATGGGTATGCGCCAGAGCGTTTTTTAAATTTATGCAGTAATCATGATATTCTAATTTGGAATTTGGAATATGATGGGGACCATTATGTATTTTGTATCAGTGTAAGGGCTTTAAAGAGGCTGAAACCAATTCTAAAAAAAACCAGGACAAAGTTTGTCATCTTAGAGCGTGTCGGTTTACCATTTCTTATGCGGCGTTATCGAAAGCGAAAATTATTTTTTGCAGGAATTGTATTATGCTGTGGATTATTATATGTTATGTCCTTATTTGTATGGAAAATAGAAGTTCATGGAAATATGCATGAAACGGACAATAGTATTATTAAATTTTTGGAAGAAAAAAAGGTATATCATGGACTATTAAAAAGCAAAATAGATTGTGAGAAGATTGAAGAAGAGCTTCGAGCAGGCTATGGAGATATTATATGGGCTTCTGCTAAGTTAGAAGGTACCATGTTGATTATTGATGTACAAGAGAATCTTGCTACAAACCAACAAGCAGAAAGTCAGGCCGAAACAGACAATACACCAAGTGATTTGGTTGCAGATAAAGAAGCTATTATTTATAGTATCTTGACTCGCAAGGGGACCCCTTATGTAGAGAAAGGGACAGAAGTGAAACTGGGAGATATTCTAGTAGAAGGTAAGAATCCAGTCATGAATGATAGCGGTGAAATAGCTTCTTATCAGTATTGTGTATCTGATGCAGATATTTTAGGAATTACACAATATACCTATGAGGATAAATTTTCTCTGTGGTATGAGGAGAAAGAATTTACTGGAAAGGAAAGTGAAGCTTATGGGATACGTTTGTTTCAAACGCAACTTAAGTTGCCTCATATTTCCCATAAATTAGCAGATTATGATACCATTACAGATGAATTTGATGTAAAAATTGGTGAAACATTTTATCTTCCATTGGTTTTTACAAAGGAGACTCGAAGAGAATATCATATCACAAAGAAACAATACACCAAAGAGGAGGCAGAACAAGTAGCAAAAAAGAAATTAGATGAATTTTGTGAAGAATTGACAGAAAAAGGTGTTCAAATTATAGAAAATAATGTTATGATAGTAATAGATGGAAAAAATTGTATTTCTTCTGGTACCTTAAAAGTAATTGAATCAATAGGGATACAGAAGCAAACAGCAATTACAGATATACCACAGGAAGGGCAGATAGAAGATGAGTCTGATGGAGAAAATAATTGATATTCCGGTCGAACATATGTCAAACGTGTTTGGGCAATTTGACACATATATGAAAAAGGTAGAACGAGCCTTTGGTATTACGGTAGCGATACGGGACAATAAAATAAAATTATTAGGCAATCACAGAGATGTGGAGAAAGCTTCTAGGGTTTTTACACAACTTTTTGAATTGTCTAAACGTGGGAATCAAATTACAGAGCAAAATGTAGATTATGCAATATCACTAACCTTTGAAGAAAAGGAAGCTGCAATTGTAGAAATTGATAAAGAATTGATATGTCATACTATTAATGGAAAGCCTGTAAAACCTAAAACTTTAGGACAAAAAAAATATGTGGATGAAATCCGAGGCAAGATGATTGTATTTGGGATAGGACCAGCAGGAACTGGAAAGACCTATCTTGCAATGGCAATGGCTATTACAGCTTTTAAAAATGAAGAAGTCAATAGAATTATTTTGACACGTCCTGCAATTGAAGCAGGCGAAAAACTGGGATTTTTACCAGGGGATTTGCAAAGTAAAATAGACCCTTATTTAAGACCTTTGTATGATGCACTTTATCAGATTATGGGGGCTGAAAGTTTTCAAAAAAATATGGAAAAAGGGTTGATAGAAGTAGCACCGCTTGCTTATATGCGGGGAAGAACTTTGGATAATGCTTTTATTATTTTAGATGAGGCACAAAATACTACACCAGCACAAATGAAAATGTTTTTAACACGTATTGGATTTGGCTCTAAGGTAGTAGTAACGGGAGATGCCACTCAAAAAGATTTGGCACCAGGAAGTATTTCTGGACTAGATGTGGCGTTGCGTGTGCTAAAAAATGTAGAGGATATTGGAATTTGTACACTTAGCAGTAGTGATGTAGTAAGACATCCGCTGGTACAAAAAATAGTAAAGGCTTATGAAGAATATGAGAAATATGAGAAAAAAGGAAACAGTGACAGAAGCAGAGAACGAAGTAAAATCAGAAAAGCAAGAAAAACAGAAAGACCATGACAAAAGACGTAAAAATTTTATTATGTTCTCAATTGCAATGTGTGGAATGCTAGAGGGTATCTTATTAGGAAAATTAAACTACTTAGAAATAGACAGAATGTTAATATTGTTATTTTTTAGTATTTTATATGCTATGATTTTTTTGGTAGGAATAGAGTTTTATCAAATACAACAAGATTGGTTTTATGAAAAAATTTTAAATAATGGAAATATTGCTGTATGGTTTGCTGGTTTTAGTATGGCAGCAGTGTTATTTGGATGTTTACCAGAATATGTAAGACCCGTACTACTTTTTTCTTTGGGTATGACAATGATAACAAATTCCTTTTTTGGAATGATATCAGGCATTTTTCATGTAGCAATATATGCTATTTGTGGACAAGAAAATGCCTACATACTTTTGTGTTATATTTTATTGTTGATTGGTGGATGTATTACAGTCTCTATTTTAGAAAAAAAAGAAAGTTTTTATTGGGAAGCTATATTTTTATTTCTCTATACATTTAGCAGTATTTTGATTTTTTCTTATGTTCAGACTGGTCAATTAAAAGGGAATGTGTTAATCTATGGAATATGTAATGGGATTTTTTCTTCTATAGGTGCAATTAGCTTCTTTCAAATACTTCATAAATATCAACATTCTATTCAGACAAAGCGAATGCAAAAAATTTTAAAGGAAAACTTTCAATTGGTGCAAGCTGTGAAGAATTTTTCTCAAATAGATTATTATCATGCTAGAAAAGTAGCAGAAATCACTAGAGGTTGTGCTTTAAAATTGGAAGCAGACCCAGATATCACTGCAGCGGGAGGTTTTTATTATCGTTTAGGAAGAATGGTAGGAGAACCTTATGTGGAAAATGGTGTAGCTTTGGCAAAAAGTAATCTGTTGCCTAAAGCAGTTGTTGAAATTTTAAAAGAGTATAATGGAGAAAAAGAATTGCCATCTACCATAGAGTCTGCCATAGTTCACATTGTGGATAGCGTAGTTACTAAATTTGATGTATTGGATAAAAAAACTCTTTCTAGTTCTTGGAACCAAGATATGTTGGTCTATCAGACTTTAAATGAAAATTCGGCTGCTGGACTTTATGACAAATCTGGACTTAGTATGAATATGTTTATAAAAATTAGAGATTATCTTATTAAGGAGGCAGAGTTATTTTGACTGTATTAATTGAGGAAGAGACAGAAGTAATATTTCCTTTTGATTATAAAAAATTAGCAGAAGAGATAGTGGAAACTGTCATAGAAGCGGAGAATTTTCCTTACGAGGCAGAAGTTAGTCTATTGTTAGTCTCCATAGAGACAATTCAAGAGATCAATCGAGAATATCGCAAGATAGATAGTGCTACAGATGTACTCTCATTTCCAATGGTAAATTATGAATTCCCTGGAGATTTTTCAAAATTAGAAGAACAAGAAGATAATTTTAATCCTGATACAGGAGAAGCCTTGTTAGGAGATATTGTATTATGTGTGGACAAGGTAAAGGAGCAAGCAACAAATTTTGGACACAGTGAAAAGCGAGAATATGCATTTTTAATTATGCATAGTATGTTACATTTGTTTGGCTATGACCATATGACAAAGGAAGAAGCTGTAGTTATGGAAGAAAAGCAGAAAAAAATCCTGAATCAAATGGGGATTTTAAGATAAAAATAAAATTTGGAGGAATTAAATATGAGGAAACATATGGTTTACTTATTGTTAATAGCATGTGTTTTAAGTTTGGTTGTTGGTTGTGGAAAAAAAAGTAAAGAACCAGAACCAAAACCAGTAGTAGAAGAAAATGTGAAACCAGAACCAGAGCCGAAACCAGAACCAGAGCCGGAACCAGAACCAAAGCCGGAACCAGAATCAGAGCCTGAATTAGAGCCTGAACCACTAAATACAGAGGGAAAGGCCAAAAGTTATTTAACGGGAGAGTGGATTGATGAGGAATTAGCAAAAAAAAGACCTGTTGCAGTTATGATTGGAAATACTTCTGATGCATTGCCACAGTATGGTGTTTCTGCTGCAGATGTTATTTATGAAGTTCCAGTGGAGGCTTCTTATACACGTTTGATGGCAATTTTTCAAGATTATTCTGGATTAGAGAAAATTGGTTCTGTAAGAAGTTGTCGTCATTATTTTATTTATTTTGCAAAAGAGTTTGATGCAATTTATACACATTATGGACAGGCGGTTTATGCAGAACCAATTTTAGAGAGAGAGGATGTGCATAATTTAAGCGGTATGGATTATTCTCTAGAATCCATTATGTTCTACCGTGATACAAATCGCAAAGCACCTCATAATGCCTTTACCAGTGAAGAGGGGATTCAAGCAGGAATTGAAAAGAAAGGGTATCGTACAGAAATTTCTGAAAATTATACTGGACATTATCAGTTTGCAGAAGATGATACAGTAGTGGAACTAAAAAAGGGAGAAGATGCCCTAGTCGTAAGCCCTGGATATCTTGTCAACAAACCTTGGTTTGTATATAACAGCAAGGATGGGCTTTATTATCGTTATGAATTTAAAGATAAGCATATTGATGGAGCAAATAGTGAACAACTTGCTGTAAAAAATATATTAATACAATATTGTGATTGGTCTTATAAAGATGAAAATGGATATTTGGATATTAATACAACTTCTGGAGGAGATGGAATTTTTATTACAAATGGTAAAATGGAAAAAGTAACATGGACAAAAGCAAACGAAGATTCTCCAGCACGTTATTTTAATGAATCAGGGGAAGAAATTACACTGAATCAGGGAAAGACTTGGGTATGTATTGCGCGAAATAAATACAAAGACCGTTTTGGTGTGTATGCTACTGAAGAGGAATTGTCTAAGGCAAGAGCAGTGGAAACAGATTAAATGATACACTAATTTTGCAGTCCAATGAGAAATAGATAAGGGATTTGGCATAAACGAGTATGTCACTACACAAGGTCTACAGGATTCAAAGGAAGCTTTACTCCTATGTAAAAATGGAAGGAAGTATTGAGAAAATTTTATGGGTAAAAGAAAAAAGAACGAATCCAATTTCCTGGTGCAGGGTTCCATTCTTGCAGTTGCTTCTATTATAAGCCGAGTAATAGGATTATTGTACAGGATTCCGTTAAAATCGATTATTGGGGATATAGGAAATGATTATTATGGTACAGCTATGGAGATATATAGTATTTTATTGCTAATATCCTCCTATAGCTTACCTTTGGCTGTTTCTAAGCTGGTGTCCACTAGAATCGCAAAGGGACAGTGGAAAAATGCATATAGAATTTTTAAAGGAGCAATTATTTTTGCACTAATATCTGGCACGATTGCAAGTTTAATTGTTTATTTTGGTGCAGGTTTCATTACTACTTATATTGTTATGACACCATTGAGTAAGTATGCCTTGGAAGTATTAGCCCCAACACTTGCTGTTGTAGCAGTACTTGGTGTAATAAGAGGTTTTTTTCAAGGTATGGGTACTATGATGCCTAGTGCATTATCACAGTTGTGTGAACAAGTAATCAATGCTATTGTCAGTGTATGTGTTGCTTATGTACTTTACCAAAAAGGAATGAAGATTGGAGCAGTATTAGGAAATCCATCCACTTATGCAGAAGCATATGGAGCAGGAGGTGGAACCATTGGTACTGAGGCAGGAGCAATTGCAGCATTAGTAGTGGTTCTTTTCATTTTATTTCTATATCACCCAAGATTTAAAAGGAATGCCAAACAAGATCGAACGAAAAAGTTAGAAAGTTATAGTACAATTTTTTTTGTATTGACAATTACAATTATACCTGTATTGTTAAGTACTACAATTTATAATATTACATCTTTTCTTGATTTAGGAGTTTTTAAGCAGATTGCAGCAATGCAGGGCTACAAAGCAAATGATTATAGTAAAATGTGGGGAATTTATGTAGGAGAATATAAAGTGCTTATCAATGTGCCAATTGCGATTGCTTCCTCTGTTTCTGCTTCTAGTGTACCTAGTCTTTCCACTGCATTTGCGGCAAAAGATATGGCTCAAGTAAAGAGGAAAGTGTCTTATTCGATAAGATTTATTATGATAATTGCGATTCCTTGTGCTGTTGGAATGGGAGTTCTTGCATCACCAATTTTACAACTTCTGTTTCATGACAACAGAGAGTTGCCAGAAAGAATGATGCAAATAGGTGCAATTTCTATTGTATTCTATTCCTTGTCAACTTTAAGTAATGGTATTCTTCAGGGAATTAACCGAATGAATGTTCCAGTTAAAAATGCAGCGATTACGCTGTTTTTGCATATTGGAGTTCTTGCAATTTTAATGTACGGACTGGATTTAAATATTTATGCAGTTGTATGGGCAAATACTTTTTTCTCGGGTATGATGTGTATACTAAATGGAATGGCAATCAAAAAATATCTTCGATATCGGCAGGAGATTCTAAGGACTTTTATCATTCCTAGTATTTCTGCGGCTGTTATGGGAGGAGCAGTCTATGGGGTATATCATTTTTTAATTAATACAACAAAGATTAATGCTGTTGCAACTATTGCATCTATTTGTGTAGGAGTTTGTGTTTATGGTATATTATTGTTGTTACTTCGTGGATTGCGCGAAAATGAACTGCGGAATTTTCCTATGGGAAGCTTAATTGTAAGAATTGCAAAAAAGTTGCATTTAATGTAAAAATTTAACCTGAGTAGCAGTTGCCAAATATTCACACATACTCACGGGGTACTGCGTGACCGCTTGGTTTATTGCTCATGAGAATAGAAAAATGAGAAAGGAAAAGTTATTCAAAGTAAAATTATAAAAAGATTTTTTTAAGTTAAATAATAGAAAATGCATTTTGTGAACTTTCCAGAAAGAATATGATATCTTTTTATAATTTTTCAGTAACGGAGCAAATGAAATGGATATAGAAAGAGAAGAATTAATAGAAATGTTTGAAATGTCAAAACAAAAATTAGAGAAAGGATTTAGAGAGAAAGATTTAGGGATTATTCATGATGCGGCTATTGGTTTAGCAGAAGTAACATATTTATTGGATTATTTAAATATTGAAATATAAATATATTGAATACAGAGAAAACATCCTAAAAAGAAAGATTAAGAATATTAAAATAAGATAAGTGGTTCACCTATTGATAAAGGAGGAAGAGTATTATGGAAAAAGTAAGAACAAGATATGCGCCAAGTCCTACCGGAAAAATGCATGTAGGAAATTTGCGCTCAGCATTATATGAATTTTTAATTGCAAAGCATGCAGGTGGAGATTTTATGCTTCGTATTGAAGATACTGACCAAGAACGCTATGTAGAGGGAGCAACAGAAATTATTTACCGCACTTTAGCAAAAACAGGATTAAAACATGATGAAGGTCCAGATAAAGATGGAGGCTTTGGACCTTATATACAAAGTGAGCGTATGAAAACAGGGATTTATATGAAATATGCCAAAGAGCTGATAGAAAAAGGGGAGGCTTATTACTGTTTTTGTGAGAAAGAGCGTTTAGATTCCTTAAAAATGGAAATTGTAGAAGGAAAAGAGATCATGATGTATGATAAGCATTGTTTGTCACTATCCAAAGCAGAGATAGAAGCAAATCTTGCAGCAGGTAAGCCGTTTGTCATTCGTCAGAATATTCCAAAAGAAGGAACTACTACTTTTCACGATGAATTGTATGGAGATATTACAGTAGAAAATGCAGAATTAGATGATATGATTTTAATAAAATCTGATGGTTATCCAACTTACAATTTTGCAAATGTAGTAGATGATCATACCATGAATATTACTCATGTAGTGAGAGGAAATGAGTATTTATCTTCTTCACCAAAATATCAACGTCTTTATGATGCATTTGGATGGGTATCTCCTACCTATATTCATTTGCCACTTATTACAGATGAAAACCACAAAAAACTATCCAAAAGAAGTGGTCATGCATCTTTTGAGGATTTATTGGAACAGGGATTTGTAACAGAAGCAGTTGTGAATTTTATTGCTCTTTTAGGATGGAGTCCAGAGGAAAATAGAGAAATTTTTTCTTTGGAAGAATTGATTCAAGAATTTGATTATCGTAGAATTAGCAAATCTCCAGCAGTATTTGATATGGTCAAATTAAAATGGATGAATGGGGAATATTTAAAGGCAATGGACTTTGACCAATTTTATGAAAAAGCAAAACCATATTTAAAAGAAGCAATTAGTAAAAATTATGATTTAAAAAAGATTGCAGTTATGGTGAAAACTCGAATTGAGATTTTTCCAGATATTGCAGAACATGTGGATTTCTTTGAATGTATGCCTGAATATGAGATTTCTATGTATGCACATAAGAAAATGAAAACTACACCAGAATCTTCTCTTGAAGTTTTAAAGGAACTTTTGCCTGTATTTGAGGCACAGGAGGATTATTCCAATGATGCTTTATATGAAACTCTTTGTAACTATGTAGCAGAAAAAGGCTATAAGAATGGTTATGTGATGTGGCCAATACGTACAGCAGTTTCAGGAAAACAGATGACTCCTGGGGGAGCTACTGAACTTATGGAAGTTCTTGGAAAAGAAGAATCTGTAGTAAGACTGAGAGCAGCCATTACAAAGCTGGAACAAGAATTACAGTCTAATGGTCATCCTCAGATGCCCTAGAGGGTATATTTATGAGTCTTAACAAATCTCAAACAGTAGCAGTCAGACATACTACTGGCCCTATGCTTGTATTGGCTGGACCAGGGTCTGGCAAGACCACTGTTATCACAGAACGCGCAAAGTATTTAATTACAAATCAGGGAATTGACCCATCACATATTCTTGTTATCACCTTTACCAAAGCAGCAGCAACAGAAATGAAAGAACGCTTTTACCAGCTTATGAATGAAAAAAAATATGCAGTCACATTTGGGACGTTTCATGCTGTTTTTTTCCAAATTTTAAAACATGCCTATGGATTTCATGGAGAAAATATTATTAGGGAGGAACAGCGATTTCAGTTGATGCGCGAAACAATACAGCGCATGCACCTAGAATATGAAGATGAAAATGAATTTATTGGAGATTTATTAGGAGAAATTAGTTTAGTAAAAAATACAGGTATCCTTCTTAA
Organism: uncultured Lachnospiraceae bacterium; assembly: GCA_910586005.1. Lineage (GTDB taxonomy): Bacteria > Bacillota > Clostridia > Lachnospirales > Lachnospiraceae > Petralouisia. The sequence goes on from CAJUHG010000004.1 coordinate 12,454, forward strand.
ATATTATTTTCCCCAAAATTGTGCAAAAGAAATTTTTGAGCAAATCTATCAAATATATGACAATAAAATGAAACAATATCGATTGATTGATTTTGATGATATGTTAGTATATTGTTATGAATTATTTGTTCAGAGAAAGGATATACTTTCTGCATGGCAGCAAAAATTTCAGTATATTTTAATTGATGAATTTCAAGATATCAATAAGATACAATTTGAAATTATAAAGATGCTTGCCCTACCAGAAAATAACCTTTTTGTAGTGGGAGATGATGATCAATCTATTTATCGCTTTCGTGGTGCAAAACCAGAATTGATGTTAGGTTTTGAAAAATCTTATCCCAAAGCCAAGCGAATACTTTTGGATATCAATTATCGTTCCCATCCATTGATTGTAGAAGCATCTATAAGATTGATTTCTCATAATACGCAACGATTTCAAAAAGAAATCCACTCCTATGCTGTGTTAGATCAAGAAGAACAAAAAAAAGAATATTTACAAAAAAGTTTTCAAAAACAAAAAGAGCTTCAAAAACGAGAACATATATTAGAAGATAAAGTAGTTTATTATCATTTATGGGAAGAACAGCAAGAAGAGGCAAAAGCTATTGTGGAACAAATTTTAAAAGATATTAAGATGGGATATCATTATAAAGATTTTTCTATATTATTTCGAACCAATACCCAGCCAAGATTACTAATGTCTCAATTTATGGCATATAATATTCCATTTCGAAGCAAAGATACTATTCCCAATTTATATGAACATTGGATTACAAAAAATATTTTAACTTACATACATCTTTCACAGGGAAGTCGGGTACGTAAGGATATTTTGCAGATTATGAACCGTCCAAATCGTTATATTACCAGAGAAAGTATATTAAATGAAACAGTGATATTTGAGGATTGGGCAGATTATTTTTATAATAAAAAGCAACCTTGGGTAGCAGAAAGGATTGAGCAATTAGAATCTGATTTACATTTATTAAGTAGATTAGGACCATTTGCAGCAATCAATTATATACGCATGGGAATTGGTTATGAGGAATATTTGAAGGAATATGCACAATATCGTAGAATTAGTGTGGATAATTTAATGGAAATATTAGATGAATTACAAGAGAGTACAAGGGGATTTCAAACTTATGAAGAGTGGTTTGCCCATATAGAAGCGTATACAAAGGAATTGCAAAAGCAGCAGAAACAACAAGAGTTATTAACAGATTGTATTTCTCTTGCAACACTTCATAGTGCAAAAGGATTAGAATATCCAATTGTACATATTTTGGATGTAAATGAGGAATTAATGCCTTATAAAAAAGCAGTGTTGGAAGTAGACTTACAGGAAGAACGTAGAATGTTTTATGTGGGAATTACTAGAGCAAAAGAAAGACTTTATATTCATCATGTAAAAAAATACAATGGACATGAAGTGGACAAATCGAGATTTGTAGAAGAAATGCAAAGCAAGAAGGAATAAAAACGGTTTAGTATTTTGCAGGAAAATCAATATTCCTGCAAAACTAAATCCAATAGATGCTTCAAATATATGAAAGAATCTAAGTAAAAGATACTATTTATTCCTCATCTTCTTCTAATAATTCTTCCCATTCTGCTTCATCTAATAGTTCCTCAAAACGATCTACAGCAGCTTCATATTCCTCTTCTGTTTCAATATTTTCTAAGGATGGATTTCCATCTTTATCTTCAAAATATTTGAAAATACATACTTCATTATCAGCGTTTTCTTCTCCATTTTCATCTAAAGAGATTAGTACAATATAATCTTGTTCATATAATTCAAAAATAGTTAAAATTTTACATTCTATTTCTGAATCATCTTCTAGAGTTAAGGTAACTAGTATATCCTCCTCATCATCTTCTAATATATCATAAATAGAATTTGTTTCTGGTTTTTTACTCATAAAAATACCTCTTTCCTATGTTATATTTTGACAGTAGTTAGACAATTGCTTGAATGTATAATTCAGGGTGTTTTGATAAATCTAGATATTCATTTTTGGTAGATTGAATCAATGGGCGGGAAAGATGGAGATTATTGATATAGATAATTTTTCCGGTTGTACCATCATTTAATAATACTGTATTTCCCATATAGGTTTCAATAATATGTGTTAAAAATGGAAGAAGATATTTAGAATCATATTTTTCAAATCCTTTTCTTTCAAAGGTTGCAATTACTTCAAAAGGACATATACCCTTTCGGTAACAACGATTGCTTGTCATAGCATCATATACATCTGCAATAGCGATAATTTTGGCAAATTCTGCTATGGCTTCTCCTTGTAATCCAGAAGGATAACCACTGCCATTACAACGTTCATGATGCATAAGAGCAGTAGAACGTATACGACCATCTAATTGATAACCATCTAGAATTTTAGCTCCTAAACTTGGATGTTTTTTTACTTTTTTTAGTTCTTCAGGAGTTAAAGGAGTAGATTTTGATAGAATTTTAGGATCTATCATACATTTTCCAATATCATGCAATAAACCTGCTAATGTTAAAATCTCAAGATCCTCTTGAGAAAAATGAAGCCAACGTCCCATCATTCGACTAATAATTGCAACATTAATACAGTGAGCATAAGTAGTATCATCAATTTCACGCATATTATGTAACATATCAAAAACAGAGAGTGATGTTAAATGATTGGTATATAAGCTACTAACCTGATTGAGTAGTGCATTGAAATCTAAATGTTCCTTTTTTTCAATAACATTTCCAAAAGATTCTTTTAATAGTCTTCTTTTTTGGGAGTAATCTACCTTAAATAAATGAAATTCTCTACTTCGTCGAACTTGCTGGGAATATGATATTTCCTCTTTTTTTGAAGAGTCTTCTATATTGGAATCTGTGACTTCATTTTCTGGAATAATTTGTACTGCCTTAATTCCATAAAATTCTAGATAAGAAATACATTGAGATGTTATTACTGTATGTGCAGGATATAAAATTTGTCCTGTCTTACTGTAGACGGGAGCAGCAGTAACCATCCCTGCTGATAAATCTTTTGGTGCTAATTTTATCATTACAATTTCCCCCTTTGTCCTTTTGTCTAGTTAAATTTTGAGATGATTTTTATGTCTGTTAATACAAACATTATGAGATATAAAGTATAAATTCTTAAAATGAAAACTCTTCACAATAAATAGAATATCATATACGATTGTAAAATTCAAAGGTTTTGATAAGTTTTGATTGACAATAAGGTTTTTTGTGATATACTTTGATTATCAAAATATTTGAATATAAAAAGGAGAATATAGAAATGTTAGAAAGAATGAAAGAGATTATTGCAGAACAGTTGAACACAGAGGCAGATGGAATTACATTAGAGACTTCTTTTAAAGAAGATTTAGGAGCAGATTCCTTAGATTTATTTGAATTAGTAATGGCATTAGAAGATGAATATTCTGTGGAAATTCCTTCTGAAGATTTAGAGAAATTAATGACGGTTGGAGATGTAATGGAATATTTGAAAGAAAAAGGTGTGGAATAAGAGATGTCACAATTGAAAACAAAGATTACAGATCTATTAAAAATAGAAGTTCCTATTATTCAAGGAGGTATGGCATGGGTAGCTGAGCACCATTTGGCAGCGGCTGTTTCAGCGGCAGGTGGACTTGGAATTATTGGTGCAGCAAATGCTCCAGCCGATTGGGTAAGAGGAGAAATTTGTAAGGCAAGAGAGATTACAGATAAACCTATTGGAGTCAATGTAATGCTTTTAAGTCCTTATGCAGATGAAGTAGCACAAGTACTGGTAGAAGAAAAGGTACCAGTAATTACAACTGGAGCTGGAAATCCTGGAAAATATATGGAAATGTGGAAGACCGCTGGAAGTAAAGTTATTCCAGTAGTGGCAAGTGTAGCATTAGCAAGAATGATGGAGCGAGGCGGAGCAGATGCAGTGATTGCAGAGGGAACAGAATCTGGCGGACATATAGGAGCAGCAACTACTATGACCTTGGTTCCTCAAGTAGTAGATGCTGTACAGGTTCCAGTCATTGCAGCTGGAGGCATCGGTGATGGCAGAGGGATAGCAGCAGCCTTTATGTTGGGAGCAGATGCAGTACAAATTGGAACACGATTTGTAGTAGCAAAAGAATCCATTTGTCATTCAAATTATAAAGAAAGAATCCTTAAGGCAAAAGACATTGATTCTGCAGTTACAGGAAGAAGTCATGGGCATCCTATCCGTCAATTGCGCAATCAGATGACAAAAGAATACATACAAAAAGAGCAAGAAGGAGTTCCTTTTGAAGAATTGGAACTTTTAACAGTAGGTTCCTTGCGAAATGCAGTAATAGATGGAGATGTAAAACATGGAACCGTTATGGCAGGACAAATTGCAGGATTGATTAAAAAAGAGCAAACCTGCAAAGAAATGATAGAGGAAATGATGAAGGAAACTATAACTTTAATGCAAGGAGTATGATATGAGGAAAATTGCGTTTGTTTTCCCAGGACAAGGTGCTCAATACACTGGAATGGGAAGGGATTTTTATGAAAACTTCAATCGGGCAAAAGAAGTTTTTGCCATTGCAAGAAAAGTATCTGGCCTATCTATGGAAGAATTGATTTTCAAAGAAAATGAAAATCTTCATATTACAAAATATACACAAATTGCAATGTTGACAGTAGAGCTTGCTATTTTAAAAGTATTAGAAGAAAAAGGGATTAATTCTTCTGTAAATGCAGGGTTAAGTTTAGGAGAATATGCAGCATTAACAGCCTCTGGTGGCTTGTCTATACATGATGCATTAGAATTAATAGTAAAACGTGGTGCAATTATGCAAGAAGCGGTTCCTACAGGTGGAGCTATGATGGCAATTATGGGACTTGATAATAACATAATTGAGGATATCTGTGAAAAAACAGAAGGTATTGTATCTATTGCTAATTATAATTGTCCTGGTCAGACTGTGATTAGTGGGGAAGAAGAGGCAGTTAAGAATGCTTCTGTTGCCTTACAAAAGGCAGGTGCAAAGCGTTGTATCCCACTTAATGTAAGTGGGCCATTTCATTCTAAAATGCTTGAGGAAGCTGGAAAAAAATTGGCAGTAGAATTAGAAAAGGTTGAAATTAGAGAAATCGCCACTCCATATATTTCTAATGTAACAGCAGATTATGTACTAGATAGAGAAGAAGTAAAAGGATTATTAGAAAAGCAAATTTCTTCCTCTGTACGTTGGCAACAAAGTGTGGAGCTTATGATAGTAGAAGGTGTAGATACATTTATTGAAATTGGCCCAAAGAAAACTCTTTCTAGTTTTTTGAAAAAAATTGCTCCACAACTTACAAGTTATCATGTAGAAACTGTGGAAGATTTAGAGAAATTAGTAGAAATAATGAAAATAGATTAAAATCCCAATTTTTACCCTCTACTCATCTGAAGATGACTATGTGGTGGGTTCACAGGGTATCAATTATTATATAGAAACTGTGGAAGTAAATGAAGAAATAGAAAGGGTATATTTATGAAATTAGATGGAAAGATTGCCTTGGTAACAGGGGCTTCCCGTGGAATTGGAAAAGCCATTGCAAAGAAATTAGCAGCGGAAGGGGCTATGGTAATTGTAAATTACAATGGCTCAGAGGAAGCAGCCAAGCAAGTGGTATCTGAAATTCAAGCGACAGGTGGCAAGGCACAAAGTTTTCAGTGTAGTGTAGCAGATGCAGAAGCTGTAGAAGCAATGATAAAACAAATTGTGTCAGAATATAAGCGTTTAGATATTTTAGTAAATAATGCAGGCATAACTAGAGATAATTTGATTCTAAAAATGAAAGAGGAAGAATTTGAGGATGTGTTGGCTACAAATTTGAAAGGAGTTTTCCATACTTCTAAACCTGTTGCTAGACAGATGTTAAAACAGAAATCAGGAAGTATTGTAAATATTTCTTCTATTTCTGGTGTAATGGGAAATGCAGGACAAACGAATTATGCAGCTTCTAAAGCAGGTGTGATTGGATTCACAAAATCGCTTGCAAGAGAACTTGCTTCTAGAGAAATACGTGTAAATGCAGTTGCACCTGGATTTATTGAAACAGAGATGACAGAAAAATTATCAGAAGCTGCAATAGAAGCTGGAAAGAAACAAATTCCCTTTGGTAGATTTGGGAAAGCAGAGGAGATAGCACAAGCAGTCTGTTTCCTAGTTTCAGAAGATGCATCCTATATTACAGGACAGGTGTTGCAAGTGGATGGTGGCATGGGAATGTAGAGAAGGAAACGTAGATAGTGAAACAATGGTTACTGTTTAACTAGATGGTAATGGGAAGAATCTCAACTGTTTGGATAAAGGGTGACATAAAAGTGTAAAGAGGGAAAAACCATGAAAAGAGTAGTAATTACTGGTATGGGGGCTATTACCCCTATTGGTCTAAATGCAGAGGAATTTTGGGAAAGTTTAAAAGCTGGAACAATCGGTTTTAGTGAAATTACCCAGTTTGATACCACAGATTATAAAGTAAAAGTTGCAGCAAGTGTCAAAGGCTTTGAGGGAAAAAATTATATGGATGTAAAATCCGCTAGGCGTATGGAATTGTTTTGTCAGTATGCAGTTGCAGCAGCGAAAGAGGCGCTTGAACAATCAGGAATTTTAATGGAACAGGAAGATCCATATCGTGTGGGATGTGCAATTGGTTCTGGTGTTGGCAGTTTACAATCTATGGAGAGAGAACATAAAAAGTTATTAGAAAAGGGACCAGGAAGAATTAATCCACTTTTAGTACCTTTAATGATAACAAATATGGCAGCCGGAAATGTTTCCATCCAATTTGGTTTAAAGGGAAAAAGTATTAATGTGGTAACAGCATGTGCAACAGGAACTCATTCTATTGGGGAAGCCTTCCGTACGATTCAGGTAGGAGATGCAGATGTAATGTTAGCAGGAGGAACAGAAAGTTCTATTACTCCTATTGGAATTGGAGGATTTACAGCATTAACAGCACTGTCTTCTAATAATGATGTGACACGTTGTTCGATACCTTTTGATAAAGAACGCAGTGGTTTTGTTATGGGAGAAGGCGCAGGTGTTGTAGTATTAGAAGAATTAGAACATGCTAAGAAGCGTGGTGCAGTTATTTTGGCAGAACTTGTGGGGTATGGCGCTACCAGCGATGCTTATCATATTACTTCTCCAGCAGAAGATGGTATGGGTGCAGCTATGGCAATGAAAAATGCAGTAAAAGATGCAGGAATTTCTTTAGAGGAAGTGGAATACATCAATGCTCATGGTACTAGTACACATCACAACGATTTATTTGAGACGAGAGCCATTAAGCTTGCTTTTGGTGAACATGCATATCAAATGAAAATAAATTCTACAAAATCTATGATTGGACATTTACTAGGGGCTGCTGGAGCTGTGGAAATTATAGCATGTATTCAACAGATGAATCATGATTATATCCATGCAACAGTAGGATTACAAGAATCAGAGGAAGAGCTAGATTTGGATTATGTAAAAGGGCATGGAATAGAAAAGAAATTTAAATATGCTTTAAGTAATTCACTTGGATTTGGTGGACATAATGCAAGCCTGTTATTAAAGAAATATATGGAATAGATAATTATTAATTTATAAGTGAAGAAATTTAAGGAGTGCATCATGGAGTTTGAAAATCTTTTAAAATTAATCAATACAGTATCAGAATCTGAATTGACCCAATTTTCTTATAAAGAAAATGGATTATCAATTTCAATGAAAAAAGAAAAAGAGCAAAAATTGGTTCCAGTAAATGGTATCACAGATGAAAGTGGTGTTGGTCTTTCTGTTTTGCCAAGTGTGGAATTTAGTGGATCTGTTCCTTCCGCAGGTGAAAAAAGTTCTAATCAAATGGAAGGAAATGTAATAAAATCTCCTTTGGTAGGAACTTTTTATAGTGCACCAGAGCCTGAAGCAGAACCCTTTGTGAAGGTAGGAGATAGAGTAACAAAAGGGCAAGTACTTGGGATTGTAGAAGCTATGAAGTTGATGAATGAAATTGAAAGCGACTATGAAGGTATAGTAAAACAAATACTGGTATCCAATGAAGATGTCATTGAATTTGGTCAGCCATTATTTGTGATAGGTTAAGATAGGAGGAACTAAAATGTCTCTCATGGGAACCAAGGAAATTATGGAAATTATTCCACATAGACAACCTTTTTTGTTGTTAGATACCATAGAGGAATTAGAACCTGGAAAACGTGCAGTGGGAAAAAAATGTGTAAGTTATAATGAACCTTTTTTTGCAGGACATTTCCCAGGGGAACCTGTCATGCCAGGAGTATTGATTGTGGAAGCATTAGCACAGGCAGGAGCAGTAGCAATTTTAAGTCATCCAGATTTTAAAGGAAAAACAGCATATTTTGGAGCTATCAATAATGCTCGTTTTAAACAAAAGGTAGTACCTGGAGATGTACTAATTCTGGAACTAGAAATAATAAAACAAAAAGGACCAGTAGGCATTGGAAGTGCAAAGGCAACAGTCAATGGAAAAATCGCTGTTCTAGCAGAACTTACTTTTGCAATTGGATAATTTAACATCATTAAGGAAGTCTACTATTTCTATGCTATAGAGGCATAAATGGTGGGCGGAACTTGCTTGTTTCTATGGGGCAAGCTCCTACAGAAAAGCCGCGATTGTGGCTGTAAGGTTATGAGCAAGTAGCGAAGCGGACATCGTGCCCTGTGGGTATTGGGAATTCCCGCTTTGACAATACTAATATAAAACTTTTATAAAAGGGGCATTTTGTATGTTTCAAAAAATATTAATTGCTAACCGAGGCGAAATAGCAGTGCGGATTATTCGTGCTTGTCGGGAAATGGGAATTCTTTCTGTTGCTGTATATTCTGAGGCAGATAGAGAAGCATTACATACGCAGCTTGCAGATGAAGCAGTGTGTATTGGAAAAGCACCTGTGTCAGATAGTTATTTAAATATGGAGCGCATTTTAAGTGCAGCAATTGCTACAAAAGCACAGGCAATTCATCCAGGATTTGGTTTTTTGTCTGAAAATGAGCACTTTGCTAAAATGTGTGAAACTTGTGGGATTACTTTTATTGGTCCTTCTGGTGAAATTATAGCAAAGATGGGAAATAAATCACAAGCAAGAGCAACTATGATGGATGCAGGTGTTCCAGTAGTTCCAGGAACCAAGGAACCAGTCTATGAGGCAGAACAGGGAGTGAAAATTGCAGATAGTATGGGGTATCCAGTTATGATAAAAGCATCTTCTGGTGGTGGCGGAAAGGGAATGCGTATTGCTGCGAATCATGAAGAATTTGAAAATCACTTTCATTTAGCACAACAAGAATCCATCAATGCGTTTGGGGATAATACAATGTATATTGAAAAGTATATTGAAGAACCTAGACATATTGAAATTCAGATTCTTGCAGATAAATATGGAAATACCGTGTGGTTAGGAGAACGTGATTGTTCTATCCAAAGGCGTCATCAGAAAATGTTAGAGGAATCTCCCTGTGCTATTATGGATCAATCTTTACGGGAACGTATGGGAGACACAGCAGTACTTGCCGCAAAAGCAGCTCATTATGAAAATGCAGGAACCATTGAATTTTTATTAGATAAAAATAAGAATTTCTATTTTATGGAAATGAATACTAGGATTCAGGTAGAACACCCAGTAACAGAAATGGTAACAGGAATTGATCTTGTAAAGGAACAAATAAGAATTGCGGCAGGAGAAAAGTTACAAATGCGGCAGGAAGATATTTTAATTAGAGGTCATGCGATTGAGTGTCGTATCAATGCTGAAAATCCAGAGAAAAATTTTATGCCCTGTCCAGGAACCATAAAAGATTTACATTTTCCAGGAGGAAATGGTGTGCGTATTGAATCGGCTTTATATAATGGCTATACCATTCCAGCATTTTATGATTCTATGGTGGCAAAAGTAATTGTTCATGGAGAAAATCGAGAGGATGCTATTAGAAAAATGCGTAGTGCTTTAGGAGAAGTGGTAGTAGATGGAATTACTACCAATTTGGATTTTCAATATGATATTTTAAATCATCCAGTATTTTTATCGGGAAATATTAATACACATTTTATTCCAGAGTATTTTGAATAGTGAAATTTAAGAAAGTAGGGAAATAAATGCTGAAATTTAAAAAAACCAGTTATATTCCAATATTAGGAAAAGAACCAACCGTGCCAGAAGGTTTATGGATAAAGTGTGATACATGTGGAGAGTTACTCTACAAAGAAGACGTAAGGCAGAATCATTATATTTGTTATAAATGTGGGAAATATTTCCGTATTTCTACCAAGAAACGTCTGAGATTGGTTTCAGATAAAGGAACTTATGAAAAATGGGAAGAAGGTCTAGAACATAAAGACCCTTTAGATTATCCAGATTATCCAGAAAAAATTACAGCATTAAAGGAACGTTTGAAAATTGATGAAGCAGTAACTTGTGGAGCATGTACGATTCATGGAGAAAAGGCTGTTGTTTGTGTTTGTGATGGTAGATTTTTAATGGGAAGCATGGGTTATGTAGTAGGAGAAAAAATCACAAAAACGGTAGAACGAGCAACAGAAGAAAAATTGCCAGTGATAATTTTTACTTGTTCTGGTGGTGCAAGAATGCAAGAAGGTATTGTTTCTTTAATGCAGATGGCAAAAACTTCTGCTGCTTTAAAGCGTCATTCTGAAGCGGGTCTTTTATATATTTCTGTATTGACCGATCCTACAACAGGAGGTGTAACTGCTAGTTTTGCTATGTTAGGTGATATTATTTTAGCAGAGCCAGGTGCATTGGTGGGATTTGCTGGACCAAGAGTTATTGAGCAAACCATTCGCCAGAAGTTACCAGAAGGTTTTCAAAGAGCAGAATTTTTAAAAGAACATGGGTTGATTGATAATGTTGTAGAACGTGAAGATTTAAAAGATACACTTGCAAAATTAATTGTTATGCATAGAAAATCAGAGGCTATAGAAGCATTAATTCCAAATCGTAGAAAAAATCCTATGGAATCGAAACATTTTCAGAAGCAAGAAAGGGTATCTGCATGGGAAAGAGTACAGCGTGCGCGAAATCAAGAGCGCCCTGGAGCATTAGACTATATTCAAGAAATTTTTACAGATTTTTTGGAATTGCATGGAGACCGTCATTTTGCTGATGATGGAGCAATTGTAGGGGGCATAGGGTATTTTGATGGATGTCCAGTAACTGTGATTGGCCAACAAAAAGGTAAAACAACAAAAGAAAATATTACAAGAAATTTTGGAATGCCATCTCCTGAAGGATATAGAAAAGCATTGCGATTGATGAAACAGGCTGAAAAGTTTCACAGACCTATTGTCTGTTTTGTAGATACTCCAGGAGCCTTTTGTGGTATGGAAGCAGAGGAACGAGGACAAGGAGAAGCGATTGCAAGAAATCTTTTTGAAATGTCAGATTTGAAAGTTCCTATTTTAAGTATTGTGATTGGAGAAGGCGGTAGTGGTGGAGCATTGGCTCTTGCTGTAGGAAATGAAGTTTGGATGATGGAAAATGCTACTTATACGATTTTATCTCCAGAAGGGTTTGCTTCTATTATGTGGAAAGATGCATCTTTAGCACCAAAAGCGGCAGAAAGAATGCGAGTAACAGCGGCAGATTTAAAAGAACTTGGTATTATTGAGAAAATTATTCGGGAACCACAGCCTGCCAATGCGCAGAATGTAGAAAAAATTGCAGAAATTATGCAAGAAGAAATCCGTAGATTTTTACATCATTATCTTCCAATGAATGAACAGCAGCTAGTAGCACAACGATATGAGAGATTTCGGAAAATGTAGGTGAAAAATATGAGCAAACCACTGGTAATAGGAGATTTAATAGCACCTATTCCTGTAATACAAGGAGGCATGGGGGTAGGGGTTAGTCTTTCTAATTTGGCAGGAAATGTAGCGAAGTGTGGCGGAATTGGAATTATTTCTACTGCACAAATTGGTTATCAGGAACCAGAATTTGATCAACATCCCATTGAGACTAATTTAAAGGCAATTAAAACACAAATACAACGAGCAAAAGAAATAGCTCAAGGAGGGATTGTAGGTGTAAATATTATGGTGGCAACCAAAAAATATGAAGAATATGTGCGGGCAGCAGTAAAGGCAGGTGCAGATTTAATTATATCTGGTGCAGGACTTCCAACACTGTTGCCAGTTTTTGTAGAAAAAGCCAAGACAAAAATAGCACCTATTGTATCATCTATAAAATCTGCATCAGTTATTTGTAAATTATGGGATAGAAAATATAAAAGATGTCCCGATTTAGTGGTAATTGAGGGACCAAAGGCAGGAGGTCACCTTGGATTTAGTTTAGAAGAATTAAATACGATTACAGATGAAGAATATGAAAAAGAAATAAAAGGCATTATAGAAATAATCAAACAATATGAGGAGAAATATCAATCTAAAATTCCTGTGGTGGTTGCAGGAGGAATTTATGATAAACAAGATATGAAACATGCATTAGAGATAGGAGCAGATGGAGTACAAGTTGCTACTCGTTTTGTAACCACCTATGAATGTGATGCAAGTGAAGCCTACAAACAATCATATATCCATGCAACAAAAGAAGATATTCAAATTGTAAAAAGTCCTGTGGGAATGCCAGGACGTGCAATTAACAATACATTTATTCACAAAAAAGATAAAAATGTAACTTGGAAATGTCATCAATGTTTAGAAAAGTGTAATCAGAAAGATATTCCTTATTGTATTACAGATGCATTGGTGAATGCTGTAAAAGGTAATCTGGATGATGGATTGATTTTCTGTGGTGAAAATGCTTGGCGTGCTCAAAAGATGGAACATGTATCAGAGATAATGGAAGAATTTTCAGATGTATAGTATTCCTTTCCCTTTTCGTTTCATAAGATTTTTGTCTCTCTATAGATGGTAAGGAATAAAAAATTGTCTTGTTAAGAGTAAAATCTCCTAAATGCCTTTGGCATTCTTGCATTTCATTCAACACAATAGAACGTTAGCAAAGCGTACGTTCTATTGTGTTAGCTTATTTCTATACACATCAATATGAAAAAGGACTATGGTATTAAGTATTAAAAATACAAGATAAGGTATTTGATAAATAATAACTTCTTGTATAGAATTTTCTTAATGCAATAGCCCTTTTTTTATTTATGACAATAAAAAGTTGGCAAAGCGTGCTTTTATTGTTTTTCCAAGTTATCTTTGAGAATAGCATTTATAATATAAGCTTAAATTATTAGAATAAAATAAAAAACTAAAAGAAAAATATCTTTCCAAATCTTTCTTAAATTGTTATAATAAAATAAACTCACAAAAATAATTGTTCAGAAACTTGTTTCACAGAAGAATATTTGTGTGTGAACAAGGGAAGGAACAGAATAGTTACAGAAAAGATAAAGAGGCAACATTAGGGAGGACATATATGAATTTTCAAATCTGTTCCAGATATCAGGAAAAGGCAGGTGTAACAAAACAAAAAGATAGTATTATATTTTCCATACAAGCAGCAAGAAACTCCACCTGCAATTTGCTGTTGTATCCAAAAAATGATAATTCCGTTCAGAGGATTTCTATGAATTCAATGGGAAACTGTGATACAGTTTATACAGTTGAAATTCCTGGACTGGATTGGAAAAATTATAATTATAATTTTGAAATAAATGGGGAGGAAATAATTGATACGTATGCCCGTAGAATTGTTGGAAGAGAAGTATGGGCAGATGAAACGCGTAGACCCAGAGAACAAAAAGAGGAACCATTTGTCCCTAAAAGAGAACAAAAAAATATATCACAAGAATTGACACAGACAGATAAAACTTCTATAAGAAAAAAACAAAAAGCAAAAAAAAGTGTTAATAAAATTAAAGGTTCCTTTTATTTTTCTGATTTTAAGTGGAAAGACAAGGAATATCAGAAAATAAAAAAAGAAAATATGATAATTTACAAACTCCATGTGCGGGGATTTACTATGGGCATGAGAGGGGAATTAAACCGTCATGGAACAGTAGAGACAATCGAGCGAAAGTTAGATTATCTCAGAGAATTAGGAATTACTACACTACTTTTTATGCCAGTGTATGAATTTGAAGAGATACTTATGTTAGATGAGAGTAAGGAGCAGGAACATCCAAAGGATCTAATTAATTATTGGGGGTATACCAAAGGAAATTATTTCGCTCCCAAGGCTTCTTTTCTTGGGAAAGACCACAATCCAGATAATCTAAAACATCTGATTCAAAAAATGCATGAAAAGCAAATGGAATGCATCTTAGAGTTTTATTTTCCAGAAAAGACAAATCCACATTTAATTATTGATGTTTTTCACTATTGGCACCAAGAATATCATGTAGATGGTTTTCGTTTTCTTGGTAATCCAGCGATAGCAGAATTGTTAGCTGTAGATGGTAAATTAAGTGGTTGTAAGCTGTTTTTTGAAAGCTTTAGAGAGGAATTAGCACAAGATAATCAACGTTTTGGTCCTGAATTGTTTTCTTATAATGAGGAATTTCTTTATGGGATACGTAAAGTATTGAACCATCAAGGAGGCAGTATTTTTGAATTTGCTTGTCAGATGCGTAGACAGCAAAATCATCAAGGATTTGTTAATTTTATTGCGGAAAATAATGGTTTTACTTTATGGGATGTGTTTTCTTATGAGCACAAACATAATGAACAAAATAGAGAAGGAAACAGAGATGGGAATGACTGGAATTGTAGTGGAAATTGTGGTCAAGAAGGAATTAGTAGAAAGCGATATATTAACGAACTTAGAAAACGTCAAGTGAAAAATGCTTTGGCAGTAGTTTTCTTTGCACAAGGAATACCAATGATTTGGATGGGGGATGAATGTGTCAACAGTCAAGGCGGTAATAACAATGCATATTGCCAAGACAATGAGATAGGATGGAAGGATTGGAAACCTACTGCAATGGGAAAACAAATAACTGCCTATGTTAAGCAGCTTTCCAAAATTAGAAAAGCATATCCAATGTTATGTAGTCCTAGTCCCTATCAATTTTATGATTATGCTAATAAAGGTTATCCTGATTTATCCTATCATAGTGATGGAGGTTGGCAGATAGATTTTGAAATGAATCGAGGATTTATTGGAATGTTTTATTCAGGAGCCTATTCAGGACTAGAGGAAAATTTGTATGTAGCATATAATTTTCAGAATGTTTCTCAGACGTTTGCATTGCCAAAAGGAATGGAATGGAAATTACTTTTGGATACTTCTCAAGAACCAGCAATATTTGAGAAACCTAAGAATCTGATAGATATAAAAGAAATTTTAGTAGATAGTCAGTCAATCTGCCTGTTGAGTGGAAAAAAATTATTAGAAGGAAAATCTAGAAAAAAAGGGAGGAAAATAAAAAAGGAGAGCCGTGATGACTGAGCGAAAGTTTGGTATTAGTGGATTTATATTAAAATGTTTTGCTATGCTTTGCATGTTAATTGACCATACAGGTGCTATTTTATTTCCACAGTACATGCAATTGAGAATTGTTGGGAGACTTGCATTCCCTATTTACTGTTTTCTCTTAGTGGAAGGTGCTATGCATACAAAAGATATAAGAAAATATGAAAGAAGGCTTTTCATTTTTGCATTATTCTCAGAATTGCCTTTTGACCTAGCATTTTATCGAAGTGTAGATTTCAGACATCAAAATGTATTTTTTACATTATTTTTGGGATTAATCATTGTTGATCTATACCAAAACTGCAAAAATAGATGGATAGTTTGTGCTCTTTCTTTTCTTGGTTTGGTGTTAGCAGAATTCTTATGCACAGATTATGGTGCTGGTGGTATTATCATTATTATCTGTTTTTATTGTTTGTATCAATATTTTTTTATAAGACAGGTAGCTTTTGCTGTAATAAATCTTGCTCTTTTTGGAATAACTATTCAGGCCTATGCAGGATTTGCAGCGATTCCTTTACTTCTATATAATGGAAAAAAGGGTGTTTCTATGAAGTATTTCTTTTATATTTTTTATCCTGCACATTTATTAATTTTATATATTATATGTAAAATTATGTATTTATCTTAAAGATTACTTTCAAAAGTTCTGAATTCTGAAGATGTTCTTGAAAGTTTAAACTTATCAAGGAAGTCCACCATTTCCATGTCACAGAGATATAAGTGGCGGGTGGAGACTTGCTTGTTTTAGTGGGGAGTACAAACTCCCACTAAAAAGTTGTAATAGCAGCTATAAGGTTATGAGCAAGTAGTGAAGCGAACATCGTGCCCTTTGGGGATACCATGCCCTGTGGGGATTGCAAATATCCGCTTTGCCTCTAAGAATTTTAATCATAATAGGAGTGCGATATCATATGAAAATTTTGCAGCATTTAAAAACAATTAACCATCATAAAATGCTTGTAATGAAAGGATGTTTTAAAGTAGGATTGTATAAACAGGGATTATTACATGATTTATCCAAATATACACCTACAGAGTTTTTTGTAGGGTGTAAGTATTACCAAGGTAATTTAAGTCCTAATAATATGGAACGAAAGAAAAAGGGATATTCTTCTGCTTGGTTACATCATAAAGGTAAAAATAAGCACCACTTAGAATATTGGATTGATTATGGTGCAGGCGAAAACAAAGATATAACAGGTATGAAAATGCCAATAAAATATGTAGTAGAAATGTTTATAGATCGTATGTCTGCATCCAAAAACTACCAAAAGGAAAAGTATACGGATCGCAGCCCATTAGAATATTATGAAAATGGAAAGAGTTATCATATTATACATGAAGATACCAGAATATTACTTGAAAGATTGTTGCATATGTTGGCAGAAAAAGGAGAAGATACCACTTTTCACTACATTAAAAAGGTGGTGTTAAAGAAAAAAAATTATGGAAAGCACCAATAAAAATGGTTCTTTACTAATAAGTGGGAGCTATATCCCCATCTGATATACATCGGCGGATTAGCTCCTAATAAAAATTAATGTTTTAGATTTGATACCTTGTGACATGCCGAATGCATAATGGGGTATCATTATTGACAATTATGATTAAAGTAGATTTCATTACTTATACAAATTGGTTTTTTTCAGGTTTATAATGATAATTAATAGTCGCAAGCGTTTTTGTAAGTTCTTCTTGAGAAATGCCATAGCTTTTACAGAGATCTTCTAAAGAAGAATAATGATTTCTTAAGTGAGTGTTGATAAAACTTAATAATATAACAGGGTCTTTTGGTAAATTCATCAATATACCTCCTCTGATTTATTTTTAAAATTTTAAGAGCAAATTTTTGACTTTTGCATATAATGCTAGTGTATCAGTACATAAGTATAACAATTTTTTTATTTATTACAATAGGTTTGCAATTATTTTCTATTTGGAAATGCACTTCAGAGCTTGATTTTTCATAGAATGTAATAAATCAGCTTAGAGGTGCTTTTTTTGAAAACATTTTTAATGCCATTAAATGCTGAGGAAGAAAAATATTATCTGGAAAAAATGAAAGAGGGCAGCCTTGAAGCTAAAAATACCCTGATCGAACGAAATTTAAGGCTTGTAGCACATATTTCCAAGAAATATCAGAGTGTAGAAGAAGATATGGAAGATTTGATTTCTATTGGAACAATTGGACTAATTAAAGCAATTACAACCTTTAATTATGAACGTGGAAATCGGTTGGCTACTTATGCTGCACGTTGTATAGACAATGAATTGCTTATGTATTTTCGAGGAAAAAAGAAAACTTCTAGAGAAGTATCTTTGTATGAACCAATTGGAACAGACAAAGAAGGAAATCAGATTAATTTGATGGATGTGGTAGAAAGTTTAGAGAGAGATATTTTTGAGATAATAGAATTAAAAGGAAATACAAAAAGAGTTTATGAGATGATTCCAAAAGTACTAAATAAACGAGAAAAGAAAATTATAGAATGGCGCTATGGATTATACAATCGAAAACCTTTAACACAGAGAGAAATTGCAGATAAGCTTGGGATTTCTCGTTCTTATGTTAGCCGAATTGAAAAACGTGCTTTGGAGAAATTAAAAGATTGTTTTGAATGATTCTTCTTAATTCTAATATTTCTAAGTATGTTGTTATCACATATGTTACTCGTTTCATAGGAAAGATTTTGTTGCTATAAAACTTTTGTGTTTGCTTAGTCAGACATTCAGATGCTTACTCCTATCAACCGTCGGTGTATCTGAACATGGAAAACATTTTTATAGTAAGCATACAACTTTCCTATGAAATATAAAACAATTTTGCATCATTACAATGATTTTCTAAGATTTTTTCTTTCCAAATTTTAGAAATCATGTTATGATAATTTTATCTTTTTTCAAGGGCATTTCTGCCCACATTCCCAAAACCAGCACAAAGGGAGGTATTTTGTATAGTATTGTATCAACAGCTATTGTATGTGGAATACAGAGTATTCTTATACAAGTAGAAGCAGATGTATGTGATGGATTGCCTACATTTGAGATGGTGGGTGTACTTTCTTCAGAAGTGAAAGAGGCAAAAGAACGAGTAAAAGCAGCTATTCGCAATAGTGGAATCCGCCTATCTCCAAAAAGAGTTACCGTTAATGTATATCCAGCAGACATTAAGAAGAATGGAACAGGGTTTGATTTGCCAATTGCTCTTGCAGTTTTGTCTGCATATGGCAGAATTCCCCAAAAATATTTAAATGGAATTTTATTTGCAGGAGAAATCAGTTTAAATGGTGAGATTCGGCCTACATCGGGAATTCTTCCTATGGTACTTGCCGCTAGAGAAGCAGGAAAACATATGGTTTGCGTTCCAAGAGAAAATTTAAAAGAGGCACAAATTGTAAAAGAAATGACAATTCTTCCAGCTGATAATTTGAATCAAGTACTTGCATTGATGGAAGAATATTATCAGAAACCTCAAAAATTATTAGAAAATAATACCAATAATATAGAAGAATTTTTAAACAATTCAGAAGTTGATTTTGCAGATATTCAAGGGCAGCAGATAGTAAAACGTGCTTGTGAAATTGCTGCTTCTGGAAGACATAATATGTTAATGATGGGACCACCAGGGGCTGGAAAAACATTAGCAGCCAAAGCAATATCATCTATTTTACCACCTCTTACAGAAATAGAAGCTTTAGAACTTGCTAAAATATATAGTGTTAGTGGTATATTTGAACAACGTGAGCAATATTTTAGGACAAGACCTTTTCGTAGTCCTCATCACACCATCAGTGTTGCTGGATTTGCAGGAGGAGGCACCATTCCAAAACCAGGAGAAATTAGTTTAGCTCATAAGGGGGTGTTATTTTTAGATGAATTAACAGAATTTCAAAAACCTGTATTAGAAGTGTTGCGTCAGCCTTTAGAAGAAGGAATCATTCGACTTGTAAGAAATAGTGGTACTTATCTCTATCCTGCTGATGTCATGTTGATTGGCGCGATGAATCCTTGTAACTGTGGATATTACCCAGATAGAAACCGTTGTAATTGTTCTAGCTCTATGATTGAGCGTCATTTAAATAAAATTAGTAAACCTTTGCTAGATCGTATGGATATTTGTTTAGAAGTAAAAAGACTTTCCCTAAGGGAAATGATTAATAAAGGACCTCTAGAAACTTCAACAGTAATTCAAACCCGTGTGAAAGAAGTACAAGAGATACAGAGAAAACGATTTATGGAAAGTAAAATTTTATATAACAGTCAGATACCAGTATCTCTGATGGAACAGTATTGTCCTATGGAATCTGAAGCAGAAAAAACACTTCAAAATTCCTTTGAGCGATTAGCCTTAAGTGCAAGAGGATACTATCGAGTTATTCGGGTAGCACGTACCATAGCAGACATGGAACATTCCCAAAAAATTTGTCATAGACATATAATAGAAAGTTTAATGTACCGAAATATTGACAGAAAGGTATGGGAACTAGGATGAGACAGCCAGATAATTGTTATAATAAATTTGAATTTTGGTTGGCAGGAATTCCTTCTATTTCAGGCAGAAAGAAAATCTATCTAAAATCTTTGTTTCCACAGCTAGAAGAATTATACCAATTGAATATAAAACAGATACAGAAAATCCCTTCTCTCACAGAACGAGAAAAAGAACACTTAAAAACAAGCAAACAAATTTCAGATTTTAAACTAGAAAAAGAACTAGAATACTGTATTCAAAATCAGATTAAATTAATTTTATGGGAAGATAAAGGATATCCTAGTCGTTTGAAACATATTTATAATCCTCCATATGGATTGTACTATCGTGGGAGTCTGCCAAAAGAAACAGAGCCTGCTATTGCAATAGTAGGTGCAAGAAACTGTTCTCTATATGGAAAAAAGATAGCAGAAGCAGTTGGATTTCATCTTGCTAAAAGTGGAGTGTCTATTATTAGTGGTATGGCATTGGGAATTGATGGAGCTAGTCACCAAGGAGCCTTACAAGCTGAAGGAAAAACATATGGTATTTTGGGTTCAGGTATAGATGTATGTTATCCTGCAAGAAATAAAATATTATATGAAAAATTACAAATAGATGGAGGCGTTATTTCAGAGTATCCACCACATACACAACCTCTTGCTATGTTTTTTCCTCAAAGAAATCGAATTATCAGTGGCTTATCTGATGCTGTAATTATAGTGGAGGCGAAGGAAAAGAGTGGTTCTTTGATAACTGCTGACTTTGCCTTAGAACAGGGAAAAGAAATTTATGCAGTGCCAGGTAGAATTGATGATATTTTAAGTCAGGGCACAAATCAATTGATTCGACAAGGGGCTGGAATTTTTTTATCCATAGAAGATTTTCAAAAAGAAATGAATATTTTTATAGATTCTATGAAAACTTCAAAGGAAAAACAAAAAATAGTTCTTGCTAAATTAGAAAGGTTGGTGTATCATTGTTTGGGTTTAAATCCCAAAAATTTAGAAGAACTTATATTGGATACAGGACTTTCTTTTGCAGAACTTATTGAAAATTTGGAATCACTACGGGAGAAGGGTTGTATACTGGAAGTATATAAAAATTATTTTATTAGAACAGATAGTTCTGACTTTGTATGATTCAAATTTTCTTTATAAAATGGGGATTTAAATTATGGCAGCTATAAGATATTTATGTAAATATAAATATTCAGCTTGCTGAGAAATGAAAGTCAGCTTTGCTGATTTCAAGAATGCCATCGGCGTTCTTGCTACAGAGGCGCAAGTCAGCTCTGCTGATATAAACTTTTTGTGCCTCTGCAATCCGCCGGAGGCTATATCAGATGGGGATAAATTAGAAGGAGCAGACACATGGCAAAATATCTTGTAATCGTAGAATCACCTGCAAAGGTGAAGACAATTAAAAAATTTTTGGGGAAAAATTACGAAGTGGTGGCATCTAATGGGCATGTAAGAGATTTACCTAAAAGTCAACTTGGATTTGATGTAGAGCATGAGTATGAACCCAAATATATTACTATTCGTGGAAAAGGGGACATTCTTGCTAATCTTAGAAAAGAAGTAAAGAAAGCAGAAAAGGTATATTTGGCAACAGACCCTGATCGAGAAGGAGAAGCAATTTCTTGGCATTTATCAAAAGCATTGAAATTAGAAGATAAGAAGGTATATAGAATTAGTTTTAATGAGATAACAAAAAATGCAGTAAAAACTTCATTAAAACAAGCAAGAGAAATTGATATGAATTTGGTGGACGCTCAACAAGCAAGGAGAATTATGGACCGTATGGTAGGGTACCGAATTAGTCCTTTATTGTGGGCAAAGGTAAAACGAGGATTAAGTGCTGGTCGTGTACAATCAGTAGCTCTTCGTATTATTTACGACCGTGAAGAAGAAATCAATGCATTTATACCAGAAGAATATTGGACACTAGAAGCACAATTTGCTATTCCGGGAGAGAAAAAATACCTTACAGCAAAATTCTATGGAGATGAAAATGGAAAATTAACCATAACTTCTAATATAGAAATGGAGCAACTTTTAAGAAAATTAGAAAAAGAACACTATCAAGTATTAGATGTAAAAAAGGGAGAGAGAACAAAGAAATCACCTCTTCCCTTTACTACTAGCACACTACAACAAGAAGCAGCTAAAACCTTAAATTTTTCTACACAAAAAACGATGCGTTTAGCACAACAGCTTTATGAAGGTGTTGATATTAAAGGACAAGGTACGGTTGGAGTGATTACTTATTTGCGAACAGATTCTATACGCATTTCGGAAGAAGCAGATATAGCAGCAAGAGAATACATTCAGACAGTTTATGGAGAAAACTATGTAGCCAAAGAAGAACAGACAAGAAAGGGAAATGTCAAAATTCAAGATGCTCATGAAGCAATTCGACCTTCTGATATTACAAGAACACCTGCACTGATAAAAGAATCTTTAAGCAGAGATCAATTTCGTTTGTATCAATTGATTTGGAAACGTTTTACAGCAAGTCGTATGAGTAATGCAGTATATGAAACTACCTCTATTAAGATTGGCGCCCAAAATTACCGATTTCATGTGTCTGCCTCAAAAATTATTTTTGAGGGATTTATGTCTGTATATACCAGTGAAGAGGATGAAAAAAGTGAGAACAATGTGTTGTTGAAATCTGTAGACCAAAATACAACATTAAATTTGAAAAAGTTAGAGGAAAAACAACATTTTACACAACCACCGGCACATTTTACAGAAGCTTCTTTGGTGAAAGTTTTGGAGGAACAAGGAATTGGACGGCCAAGTACTTATGCACCTACGATTACCACATTACTAAGTAGAAGATATATTGTAAAAGAGAATAAAAATCTATATATTACAGAACTAGGAGAAGCCGTTAATTCTATTATGTTAGAAGCGTTTCCAGTGATTGTAGATGAACATTTTACTGCAAATATGGAATCTTTATTAGACAAAGTTGCAGAGGGAACTGTTAAATGGAAGGCAGTGATTAGTAATTTTTATCCCGATTTAGAAAAAGCTGTGCAGGCTGCTGAAGCAGAATTAGAAAAAATAAAAATAGAAGATGAAGTTACAGATGTAATTTGTGATCTTTGTGGTCGGAATATGGTTGTGAAATATGGTCCTCATGGCAGGTTTTTAGCTTGCCCTGGTTTCCCAGAGTGTCGCAATACAAAACCCTATTTAGAAAAAATAGGGATAGCATGTCCAAAGTGCGGAAAAGAAGTGGTGTTGAAAAAAACCAAAAAAGGTAGAAAGTACTATGGATGTGAGGATAATCCTGAATGTGATTTTATGTCATGGCAAAAACCTTCCAAAGAAAAATGTCCAAAGTGTAATGGGTATATGGTGGAAAAAGGAAGTAAATTAGTATGTGCAGATAACCAATGTGGATTTATTTTAGAATCTAATAAAGATTCTAGCACTCAATAAATGGCTATACAGCCATTTTAAAAAGTAGAAAATAGTTAGAAAATAGAATATCTTGTCTAAGAAAAATGGAAAAAATCAGAAACTTATTGAATTTTGTAAGGAAATATGATAAACTGTAAAAAAGTTCGGAGGATTGTTACATTTTAGTCAGGAGGGGTATTATGGGTGTTCAGTTACTAGATAAGACAAGAAAGATTAACAAATTGTTGCATAATAATAATTCCTCTAAAGTAATATTTAATGATATATGTGAAGTTCTAACTGAGATTCTGAACTCCAATATTTTAGTTATCAGTAAAAAAGGAAAAGTACTGGGAACTAGTCGAGCTGATGGGATAGAAGAAATAAAAGAACTAATTGCAGATGAAGTTGGGGGATTTATTGATGGATTGTTAAATGAAAGGCTTTTAGGTATATTATCCACAAAAGAAAATGTCAACTTAGAGACTTTAGGTTTTATTTCTGAGGATGTGCGTAGATACAAGGCAATTATTACCCCGATAGATATTGCAGGAGAACGGTTGGGAACCTTATTTGTGTATAGGCTTGAAGAGCAATATGATATTGATGATATTATCTTAAGTGAATATGGAACTACTGTAGTAGGATTAGAAATGATGCGTTCTGTAAATGAGGAAAATGCAGAAGAAAATAGAAAGATTCAGATTGTAAAATCTGCAATTAGTACACTATCTTTTTCAGAACTAGAGGCAATTACTCATATTTTTGATGAAATGGATGGAAAAGAAGGCGTACTTGTAGCAAGTAAAATTGCAGACAGAGTAGGGATTACCAGAAGTGTTATTGTCAATGCGCTTAGGAAATTTGAAAGTGCAGGTGTTATTGAATCTCGGTCTTCAGGGATGAAGGGGACTTACATCAAGGTACTGAATGATGTGGTATTTGACGAACTTGGAAAAGTAAAAAAACAAAATATAAAACATAACTAAACGGATTTAGTTATTGATAAAAAAAGGGATTTGTAGATTGATTAATGGCTATAAGTTCCTTTTTGTACGTATTATTGGGTTTTATATGCCTTACTTTATAGGTATCCTAGAGTTCTATCTAAAGTTGTTTTATGATTGAGTCATTTAAGGATTCCTTTAAATAGTAGAGGGGTCGACACAATGATACAATATAATGTAAAAATTTTGGCAAAACCACAAAAAATACTTGCAATATTACAAGGATAATTTATAATGTAATAGAATAGAATGGTAATCTGGGAGTAATAGGAAAGAATATAGGAAGATGGAAGGAGCAATATTATGCTAAGTAGTGGTATTTATGATTATATCAATGTACTTGATAAAGCGGCAGATGCAGCATGGCTGCGAAATACAGCCATCGATCAGAATATTGCCAATGGAGATACACCAGGGTATAAACGAAAGGATGTAGATTTTGAAGGTACACTTCAAAGAGAACTTGGCAAGATGAAGTATCTATCTTTGGATGAAAAGGTGAGTAATTTACATATGGATCATTTGAACGTAGGAATTTATACAGACGCGGAAAATTATTCCTACCGATTGGACAAGAATAATGTAGACCCAGAACAAGAATATGCAGAACTTGCATCTACTAGAATTAAATATAATGCACTTATAGATTGCATGACAAAAGAATTTCAAAGAATAAAAAGCGTAATAAAATAATAAAAGCAAAATATAAAAATTAAGATAAAAAAGTTTTCAAGTATTATGCTATTATGCATGAACGAAGCATGCCAAAAATTTTAAAGAATTAAAAGGATAATATGGTAATAAAATGTTACTAGTTGTGAGGGGAACAGTAACAATAAATATTATATCAGAGAGCAAAAGGAGTTGGAGGAAAACATGTCATTATTTCAATCTTTTAATATTAATACGTCCGCGTTAACCGCACAACGATTCCGAATGGATGTAATTTCAGAAAATGTTGCTAATGTAACTACTACAAGAACAGAAGATGGAACACCTTATACTCGTAAGATTGTGACTTTTCGAGAAAAAGAGGTAACACCTTTTAGTAAAGTTTTAAGTAATACACAAGAAGCATTTTTAGGCAATGGTGTTAAGGTATCCAGAGTTTCTGAGGACAGAGATAGTGAATATATTATGAAATATGATCCATCTCATCCAGATGCAGATGAGAATGGATATGTATCTTATCCTAATGTTAATATTATAACAGAAATGACAAATATGATAGATGCTAGTCGTTCTTATGAGGCAAATCTTACAGCATTTGAGACAAGTAAAGCAATTGCTATGAAGGGATTAGAACTAGGAAAATAAATAGAGGATAATTTATAAACATCAAGGAGGCCTTTGAAATGGATATATCAGCGTTAACCAATGTTACATCGAGTTATATTAAAAATGCGGCAGAAGAAAGTGGGCATCTCACTGTGGAGGACAGAGGTTTTGAAGGTGTCTTACAGTCAGCAATGGATATGGTAAATGAAGCCAATGATTTACAAAACAAGTCAGAAGAAGCAGAAATGCAATTTATGTTAGGCTATGCAACAAATACTCATAATTTGATGGCAATACAGGAGAAAGCTGATATTGCATTAAATTATACTATAGCAGTTAGAGACAAGATGTTAGAATCTTATAAAGAAATTATGAATATGCAGATTTAGCGGTTGTTTCTCTTAGTCGGAGAAACTTTCTATTTCTAGTAAATGATAAGTAAAATAACTTTTTCTTGAGGGGGTAAATTCCGATTAAGAGAAAAGCCTCTGACAGATTGCAAAGATGTAGAAAATTTTATATTAATAGAATTTACCTGCGCTTTGCAACAAGAACACAATGTTGTTCTTGAAAAAATAGATACATAGAATGGGATGGGTAGGAGAAGCACATGCAAGAAAAAATAAAAGATATTCCAAAACGGATGCTTGAGTGGTGGAATAAATTCTCAGTAAAGCAGAAAACATTGATTGCGAGTATTGCAGTTATAGTTGGAATTGGTTTAGCAATTGTTATAAAAATATTGACAACACCTACTATGGTGCCTATAAGAAGCTGCGAGAATACAAAGGAGGCAGCACAGGTAAAAGAATTATTAGAAGGAGAAACTATTTATTATGAAGTCTCTAATGATGGTCTTAATTTTACAGTAAAAACAGAAGATAGAGCAAATGCTGCAATTTTACTTGGGGAAAATGGAATACCGGCAGCATCTTATGATTTGAATAATGTATTTGAAGGTGGATTTAGTGTCACAGAATCAGATAAAACAAAAAAATATCAGCTTTATATGGAAAAACAGTTAGAGGAAGATTTAGAACAACTTGATGTTGTAAGAGCAGCTACTGTAAATTTAAGTGTGCCTGCAGATGATGGAACTGTTTTAGCCTTAGAAGAAGATTCTTATGCAGCTGTTACATTATCTTTATCTGGAACAATGGATGAAGAGACAGCGGCAGGATTGGCAAGATGGATTGCAACAGCAATTGGAAATAAAGAAACAGATGATATTTCTATTTTAGATACAACAGGAAATATGTTGTTTTCAGGTGGTGATTCTGCCACAGCAATGGGAGCTGCTAATACACAACTTTCTTATAAAAGCAAAGCAGAAAGCATGGTAAAAAATCAGGTAAAAGATATTATGATGGGAACCAATGTTTTCAACAATGTTTCTGTAGGTTTAAATTTAGACGTTAGTTTTCGGGAAGTAAAGGATACAAATCATGAAATTTATGCACCAGAAGGTGAGGAACATGGACCAGTAAGCAGTCGAAGACAATATGAATCTGAGACTACAGGTGGTATAGAAGGTGTTCCTGGAACAGACCCAAATGATGATGATACTGGATATGTATTACAAGATGGCGCTACTTCTAGCCAGACAACTACAGAGTTGCAGGAACAATATAGTAACAGTGAGCGAATTACAGAGACCACAGGCGGTGTTGGTGAAATCAATTATGAAAATTCTTCTATTACAGTAGTGGCTAGTCAATATAGAAATTATAATGAGGATGCACTTCGGGCAAGTGGTGAATTAGATAATATGACCTTTGATGAGTTTGTAGCTGCAAACCGTGAAAGAGTAAAAATGGACCCAGATGAAGATTTTGTACAAATGGTAGCAAGAGCAACAGGCTTTCCAGCAGAAAATGTTATGGTTGTAGCTTATGAAGTGCCATTTTTTGAATATTCAGACAATAGCAGTCAGGGTGTTATGGATTATCTGCCAGTAATTATTGCTATTGCAATTATGTTAATGTTAGGATATGTAGTTTTCCGTAGTACTAGAAGGGAACAAGTTGCAGAAGTGGAACCAGAATTATCAGTAGAAACTTTACTTGAGACTACAAAAGAGGCCGAGGATTCATTAGAAGATATTGGATTTTCAGATAAATCGGAGACTCGTGTTTTAATAGAGAAATTTGTAGATGAAAATCCAGAAGCAGTAGCTTCACTGCTTCGAAATTGGTTGAATGAGGAGTGGGAATAGAGTTATGGCTAATTCAGAAGAACATAATGGCGTTCAGAAAGCGGCAATACTGCTAATTGCATTGGGACCAGAGAAATCAGCTTCTATATTCAAACATCTAAAGGAAGAAGAAATTGAAGAATTGACTCTGGAAATTGCCAATACCAGAAGTATATCTCCTCAAACAAAAGAAGATGTATTGAATGAATTTTATCAAGTTTGTCTAGCCCAACAATATATTGCAGAAGGTGGTATTGGTTATGCAAAAGAGCTGCTAGAAAAGGCATTAGGAGAGGAGAAAGCACAAGGAGTTATTTCAAAGTTGACAGCGTCTTTACAAGTACGCCCTTTCGAGTTTGTGCGTAAAACAGATCCAGCACAGTTATTAAATTTTATACAAGATGAACATCCGCAGACGATTGCAATGATTTTATCTTATTTATCCGCAGGACAGGCAGCAATGATTATAGGTTCTTTACTGCCAGAGAAACAGGCAGATGTAGCAAAGCGTATCGCGTTAATGGATAGAACATCACCAGATGTTATTAAGGAAGTGGAACGAGTATTGGAAAGAAAACTTTCTACTTTAGTAAATCAAGATTACACAATTGTAGGCGGTGTAGATGCAATTGTTTCTATTTTAAATACGGTAGATCGAGGTACAGAAAAACATATTATGGAATCTCTTGAAATTGAAGAGCCTGAATTGGCAGATGAAATTCGTAAGAAGATGTTTGTATTTGAGGATATTCTGCTTTTGGATGACCGTGCAATTCAACGTGTACTTCGTGATGTAGATAACAATGATTTAGGTATTGCTCTTAAAGCAGCAAATGAAGATGTGCAAAATGTAATATTTAAGAATATGTCCAAGCGTTTGGCTACTATGATTAAAGAAGATATGGAATTTATGGGGCCAGTTCGTATGAAAGATGTAGAGGAAGCACAGCAGAAGATTGTAGGTATTATACGTAAGTTAGAAGATTCAGCAGAAATTATAATCTCCAGAGGTGGAGGTGACGAGCTCGTTGTCTAATTTGTATAAGCAGAGATATATTCTTTCCAATGGCGCTAGTACAAGGGTTATCAATTCTAATAGTAGAATAGAAGCGAGAATGCAAGAATTGAAAGAAGAGATGGAACAAAATTCGATGCAACAGCAAACACAAGATGGATTTGTTGCAGGACTTCAGATGGAAGTGGTGGAAGCAATACCCCCAGAAAAAGAAGTTTCATCAGAAGAAATTTTACAAAAAGCACAAGCTGAATCAGAAACTATTCTTGCAGAAGCAAAAAGACAATCAGAAGCCATTCTTACAGAGACAAAAGAACAGGCAGTTACCATTCAGAAACAAGCACAACAAAATGGTTATGATACTGGCTATAAAATTGGATTGAAAGAGGGAAATGAAAAAGCAGAAGCTGAACTAGCAGTAAAACAAGAACAGATGGAAGAGACGCAGCGACTTTTGGAAGAGGATTATAGACAAAAAATTGAGGAACTAGAACCTTATCTAGTAGATATTATTGCAAATGTATTTGAGCAAGTATTTCATGTACAATTTGATGATAAAAAAGAAATTTTGGTTTATCTCATTCAAAAAGCTATTTTAAGTGCTGAAGGAACAAAGGATTTTCAGATAAGGGTAAGTTTAAAAGATTATGAGTTTATAGAAAATCACAAAAATGAAATCAAAGAACGAGTTGGTGAATCTATTAACATAGATATTATGGCAGACGCAGCTTTAATAGAAAGACAATGTATTATTGAAACTGATTCAGGTGTATTTGATTGTGGTATGGATGTCCAACTTGATAATCTGATAAAAGCATTGCGGTCATTAAGTTTGTGAGGAAGAATATCGTGACATATAATTTAGATAAATATTATCAATTAGCAGATAAAAATTATTATAGACATTTGGGAAAAGTAGTAAAAATTGTAGGACTTACGATTGAGTCTGTGGGGCCAAATGCCAAACTGAGTGACTTGTGCCGTATTATTGTTGATAAGAATAAAAATATTTCTATTATGGCAGAGGTAGTTGGGTTCAGAGATAAGCGGCTACTTCTTATGCCTTATGAGAGTGTAGAGGGACTTGGTGTAGGGTGTATCGTAGAGAATACGGGACATCCTTTGTCTGTCTATGTAGGGGATGAGATGTTAGGGCATACCTTAGATGGAATGGGAAGACCCACAGATATTGAAGAGCTTACGTTACGTGAGGAATATCCGGTGGATGCAGCACCTCCAGATCCTATGGATAGAGTAATTATCAATGAAGTACTTCCCTTAGGAGTAAAAGCAGTAGATGGATTAATTACAGTTGGAAAAGGGCAAAGAATTGGTATTTTTGCTGGTTCTGGTGTTGGAAAAAGCACATTACTTGGAATGTTTGCAAGAAATACAAGAGCAGATATCAATGTAATTGCCCTAATAGGAGAGCGTGGTAGAGAGGTAAGAGAATTTATTGAGCGTGATATGGGAGAAGAGGGAATGAAACGTTCCGTAGTTATTGTTGCTACCTCAGATCGTCCAGCTTTGCTTCGTAGAAATGCAGCTAAAACTGCTACAGCTATTGCAGAATATTTTAGAGATCAAGGAAAAGATGTATTGTTAATGATGGATTCCCTTACGCGTTTTTCTATGGCACAAAGAGAAATTGGACTTGCGTCTGGAGAACCTCCTGTGACAAGAGGTTATCCTCCAAGCGTGTATTCTGAAATGCCAAAATTATTAGAACGTGCTGGTAATTCAGATAAAGGCTCTATTACAGGATTATATACAGTATTAGTAGATGGAGACGATTTTAATGAACCAATTACTGATACCGCACGAAGTATTTTAGATGGTCATATTATGTTAGACCGAAAGTTGGCACATAAAAATCATTATCCTGCTATTGATGTATTACAAAGTATTTCTCGTGTTATGAGTTCTATTGCTGATAGTAAACACAAGGAAGCGGCAGGAAAATTAAAAAATGTAATGGCAACTTATCAAGAAGCAGAAGATTTAATTAATATTGGAGCTTATAAAAAAGGTTCTAATAAGAATATTGATTATGCTATTGAAAAGATAGATGCAGTAAATGAATTTCTATTGCAAGGGACATATGATAAATTTTCCTTTGAAGAAATTATGGAAATGTTAGAGAATTTGTTTTAAAATAAAATCATGAATAAGTGAAAAAAGAATAAAAATATTAGAATTATATTTTAACATATGTTATTTATCAACATAAATGATCTATAAAAGTATTTGGAAAGTTTAATTTGGAAGAGAACTGTTCAAAAACAGAAAAAGGAATTAAGAGTATTATGGCAAAGTTTACATATAAGATGCAGAATATTCTGGATGTAAAATATAAATTAGAATCACAGGCAAAGACATCTTTTTCCATTGCCGCTGCAAAGTTAAATCAAGAGGAAGAGAAATTAAGTGGTTTAAATCAACAAAAACTTACTTATGAGGTACGAGCAAAGGAACTTGTATCAGATCGATTAAATTTTCAGGAGATTAAGGTGAACCGAATTGCAATAGAGACAATGAAAGGAGCAATTCGTAATCAAACACTTACTGTCCATGTGGCAAGGCGTAATGTGGAAAATGCAAGACAACATTTACAAGAAGTTATGATAGATAGGAAAACGCATGAAATCTTAAAAGAAAAGGCTTTTGATGAATTTAAGAAAGAAGTGGAAAAAGAAGAAAGTAAAGCAGTGGATGAATTAGTAAGTTTTACCCACAATCATGTAGAAGAACAATAAGGTGGTGAATATTATGGCAGAAGAAGTATTAGAGCAGGAAGAGGAAATGGGAGCCTTGGATAAAAAAGCTCAAAAAAAGGCTGAAAGAGCAAGAAAGAAAGAAGAAAAGAAGCAGAGAAAACAAATGCAAGAATCAATGCCAGAGGAAGAGGAAAGTACTGGAAGTAAAATTGCAGTAGTGATTGCTACTATTGTCTTTATTCTTATCTGGTTAGCTATTTTAGCTCTTATTATCAAAATGGATATTGGTGGATTTGGCTCAACAGTACTTCAGCCTATTTTAAAGGATGTTCCTTATATTAATAAAATTTTGCCTGAGAGTGCAGAAGAAACTGTTGCAGATGCACAGTATCCATATACCACATTAAATGATGCAATTGATAGAATAAAGGAGCTAGAGATAGAGCTTTCAAATGTTCAATCTAAATCGGATGGTAATTCTGATTATGTAGCTCAATTAGAGGCAGAAGTTACAAGATTAAAAGAATTTGAAAATGAGCAATCAGCATTTGAAGAAGAAAAAACAAAATTCTATAAAGATGTGGTGTTTAATGAAAAAGCACCCGATATATCTGAATATAGAACTTATTATGAAAGTATAGATCCAGCAAATGCAGAAGTGCTATATAAACAAGTAGTACAACAACAAGAAGCTGATGCTGAGATTCTAGAATATGCCAAAACTTATGCTGAGATGAAACCAAAACAAGCAGCAGCAATTATGGAGAAAATGCAAGATAATCTAAAATTAGTGGTAAAGATATTATCCAATATGGGCACAGAAGAAAGAGGTAAGATTCTTAGTGCTATGGATGCAGAAGTTGCAGCAAGAATTACAAAAATGATGGAGCCTTAATGCGATTGTTTTAGTTTGATAAGAGTTTCACAACGGTGTAATATCTTTCATATAATAGAAACCATAGAAAACACATTTTGCGAACTTTCTATTTTCATAAATAGGATAGATGATTTAAAAGAAACATTTAGTTTTATTTTGGTTATAGGATTCTGAAAAGAATCATATAATAAATAATTTAATATTACAAAAAGAAAGGAGGAACATGAATGACAAGTAACAAAATATCCCAGATGGCAGCATTGATGAAAAATTCAGAATTGCTAAATTCTCAGAAAACATCACAAGAGGAAAATAATTTTGCTTTTGGAGCTTTGTTAAGCCAAACTACTGGTGGAAATCAAGATTTATTTTCTTGGAATGGAAATCTAAATAATACAACAAAAACAAATTCTGTGAATCAAGATGCCTATGTAAAAGAATCTGCTCAGTCGGGTGTTCGAGGAAATTCCATTACTCGAACAGATAACACTAATACAGATATTCAAAACAAATTACCTGAAGATACAAAAGAAAAATTGGAAGAATTTGGAGAGAAACTGACAAAGGAAATAGCAGAAGAGCTGGGAGTTACAGAAGAAGAGGTCAAAGAAATTATGGAAGAATTGGGACTTTCTATATTGGATTTGACTATTCCATCTAAATTAGCTAATTTGGTAATGGAATTAACGGGAAGCGAGGATATTGGAGCATTATTGTTAAGTGAAGATTTTCAACAGCTTCTAGGAAGTATTAAGGAATTATCTCAAGATCTAATGACACAACTAAATCTTACACCAGAAGAAATGAAACAGTTTGTGGAACAAATGTCTTCTATAGAAGTAGGAGAAGATACAATGTCAGGAGAGACGCCTGAGATAAAAACAGAAACAGAAACAACACAACCTGTTGTAGAAAACAATGTAACTCAAAATATAGAGGAGACAATGCAGAATCCAGAAAATTCACAGAACTTGCCTACCAATTCTACAGCAGAACAAAAAGGGTTACAAGAGGCTGTACAACAAGAGAATGAAACAACCATTGAAAATTTTGAGAATTATGAAGAAGAGGAGCAATTGGTAACTGCTGCTAAAGCAGAACAAGAAACTCAAAATGCAGAGAGTGAAGAAAATGCTCCAAAACAATCTTTTTCAGAAACCTCTCAAGATGCAAAAGGAAATGAAAAGACAAATTCACAGCAAAATCATATTACTTACCAGACTACAACTCAAACAGTAAATCAAGGGCAAGCAATTGAAATAACACAGACAGTTGTTCAAACAAAAATTGATGTAGAAGAGATTATGCGTCAAGTTAGCCAGATGACAAGAGTTATGGTAAGTCAGTCAGAATCTTCCATAGAGATGCAACTGAATCCAGCAAATCTTGGAAAGGTATATTTACAGATTGTTTCTAGACAAGGAGCTATTACGGCTCAGATTGCTGCTCAAAACGCTGCTGTAAAAGAAGCTTTAGAAAGTCAGGTTGCTATATTAAAAGAAAATATGAATCAGCAAGGAATAAAAGTAGAAGCAATTGAAGTAACCATTGCAAGCCATGAATTTGAACGTAACTTAGAACAAAATCAGCAAAATGCTACTAGAGAACAACAAGAAGCAGAGGCCCAGAAAACTTCTAGAAAAAACATCAATCTTAATCGTTTAGAGGAATTGGAAGGACTTATGTCTGAAGAAGAGAATCTTGTGGCAAAAATAATGTCTGAACAAGGAAATAGTGTAGATTTAACTGCATAAAAACAATACTTTTTTTAGTAAAATAATATTAAAATTCAGATGGAAAGGAGAACTAATATGGCAGTAGTAGTACCTGTGGAAGATGGAAAAGTCGTAGATAAAACGTCTAGTTCATCACAAGAGAAAAAAACAAGTAATAGCGCACTAGATAAAGAGGCATTTTTAAAACTTTTAGTAGCACAAATGAAATACCAAGATCCTTTAGAACCTACTTCTAATACAGAATATATTTCTCAGTTGGCAACTTTTTCTTCCTTAGAAGAAATGCAGAATATGCGTGCTACAATGGAGGCTAGTCAAGCTACAAATCTGGTTGGAAAAAATGTAATTATGAAAGTTACTAATGCTTCAGGAGAAGCTAATTTAGTAGAAGGCAGAGTGGATTATGTTACACAAGAAGGCAGTAAGACATATGTATATATTGATGGAAGTCCCTATTCTATAGATGATTTATATACCATTGTAGATGATGAATATTTAGATGCAACTACACTTGCAGAGGGATTTGTAGAAGCAATGGAAGAATTACCAGAGCCAAATATGTTGACTCTAAAAGATAAAGAAGCCTTACTTGCAGTAGTAGCTGCTTATGATAGTCTTACCCCATACCAGAAAAAATACATTGCAAAATATTGTAAAGAATCTTTGAATAAATTAAATGAATTGATTAAAAAGATGAGTGAATTGGGCGGAGATTCTGGAACATCTACAGATAAAACAGAAGGTACAGAAGGTACAGAAGGTTCTAATAATAACAATAATACAGAAGGTACTGGTAATACAGGTTCTGATAATAACAGTACTAATACGGGTAATAGTGGTGCTAACAATACAACTGGTAATACAGGAAATAGTACAAAATAGTGCCAGTAATATTGGGCGTATAAAAAGCCCACAGGGATGGCAACTCAGATCATAGATAATCAGAGGATAGCAGGGAGGCTTAAGAAGGGAGAGATATCATGAATAAAATTTCAAATCAATTCTCTTCTATTGAACAGGTTACAGAACAGTATCTGAAAAAAAATAGCCAAAGTATAACTGTTCCAGAAGGAGAATGGTCGTTTGGCGAAATCTTAAAGCAGAAGCAGTCTGCGAGTGAAAGTTCTGTACTGAAGTTTTCCAAGCATGCTTCCATGCGTTTGCGGAGCAGGAATATAGAACTTTCTACAGAGCAGAAGGAACGTCTGGAAACAGGGGCGGAAAAAGCAGAAGCGAAGGGAATGAAAGAATCCCTTGTAATTATTGACTCTTATTCTTTTATTGTAAATGTACCCAATAAGACGGTAGTAACAGCAATGAATCATACAGAGTCCGATGAAAATATATACACTAATATTGATGGAGCCGTAATTATATAGCTGGACCCAAGTGGAGGCAAAAGGTCTTTGAATGATAGAGAAGACCATGCGGCAATTAGAATCAGGAGGTCATTTCGTTATGATGAGAGCATTATATTCTGGTGTATCAGGATTAAAAACACACCAGACAAAGATGGATGTAATTGGTAATAATATTGCAAACGTAAATACAGTTGCATTTAAATCATCTAGTACTACATTTAGTGAAATTATGTACCAAAATATAAGTGGTGCATCAGGAGCAACCGCAACAAAAGGTGGTGTCAATGCAAAACAGATAGGTCTTGGTGTTACGACTGGTTCCACCTCTGTAAATATTACTTCTCCAGGAGCAACACAAACCACAGGAGATGGATGGGATTTAAAGATTACAGGGGACAGTTTCTTTGTTGTAAATAATGGTTCAGAAAATTTATTTACCAAAGCAGGAGCTTTTTATATTGATGGAGCTGGTAATCTTGCCACAAAAGCAAATGGATATACAGTTATGGGATGGCAGGTAGACCCTGAAACGGGTGATATTCGTAAGGATACGGTTTCTACATTAAAAATTATGCAGGAAAAAAATCTAACCTCCCCACCAGAGGCAACTACAGAGGCAACTTGTAGTGGTATTCTAGACTCCAATAATGTTCAGGTAAATTCTGATAGTGGTCACATTATGAGTTTAGGCTTCTATGATGCATTAGGTTATAGTTATACAGCAAAATTTGCTGTAAAAACAGTGGATGCAGATACAAAGACTTATACAGTAGAACTTACAGATGTTTTGGATTCTAATAATCACTCAATTTTGAAAGATTATCTTGCAGCAGATCCAAATAATACATTAGCTAATATTTTTGGAAAAGAAACCACAGCTACTAGAACCTTTGACCTTCAACCAGGATTTACATACAATGGCACGAACTTTTTTGATAAAAACAACGTTCAGTTAACTTATGATGCAACTACTAAAACCTATACAGGTGCTGGAAATGTATCTTATACAGTTGCTGAAATGTTCGGTCTTTCTGGTAATCAGGTGACAGATTTTGATCCAGATAATATACAACAAAATGGACAGACCGCTACTTATACACATACAGACAATCTTGTTGGTTATGAGTTAGATTTTTATGAAGGTGGCGCAAATGCTGGAACATTTAGTTATATTGATGCAGCAGGAACAGAAAGTGTAAGCTTTAACATGAGTGTACTTGGTACTCAATTCCAGAATATCAATCTTGATTTTACACAGGCACAATGTTATGATAATGGAGCGAATTGTACATTAGGAACATTGAAGGGCGCTACAGATAAGACTACTGGAACTGGTAAAAAACTAGGAGATTTAACAGGATTAGAAGTACAAGAAGATGGAAGAATTTTTGGAAACTATGATAATGGTAATACTGTATTGTTAGGTCAGATTGCAGTAGCAGTATTTGCAAATCCTTCCGGTTTAGAGAAATTAGGAGATAACTGTTACAAGCCTACTTTGAACTCTGGAGAATTTGATGGGATTGGTCAAGAGATTACTGCTGATGGTGGCAAGATGACAAGTGGTGTTCTAGAAATGTCTAATGTAGACCTTTCTACAGAGTTTACCGAGATGATTACTACACAAAGAGGTTTCCAGGCAAATTCTAGAATTATTACAACTTCTGATACATTGTTAGAAGAGTTAATTAACTTGAAACGATAAGTAGTATTGTGAAAGCTAACGCTTTCAATGTTTAGATGGCCATATGGCCCGTCTTCCAGAAGGCTAGTGCATTGATGGAAGTTTTATAAGTAATATGCCTGTGATTCAGGTTTAGTTATCTATAAAAGCCGATTGCTCCGTGCTTTTTGCACTCTCACAATCGCTGTGTGTATTC
The DNA here is from genome assembly GCA_910586005.1 of uncultured Lachnospiraceae bacterium. Taxonomy (GTDB): domain Bacteria; phylum Bacillota; class Clostridia; order Lachnospirales; family Lachnospiraceae; genus Petralouisia. Next base: position 49,855 of record CAJUHG010000004.1, read on the forward strand.
ACAATTCAGCTTATTTGCTGATACACATCAGGTTTTTGAGTGGACAGACACTTGTGCCTGCAAGAAGTCGCCGTGTCTGTCCATTGAAAATGTTTTTATAGTAGTTAAAAGAAAAAATAATATATCTTAGGGAACTATATTTTCTAGTTCCCTAAGATATGGTATAGTATTAAGTGTGAGGTGAGCTCCATGATAGAAGTTACAAAGTTGAATGGCTCAACAGTGCTGGTTAATGCAGAATTAATTGAAAGTGTTGAGGAGACACCAGATACTGTCCTTTCTTTTGTAACAGGGAAGAAATTAATTGTAAAAGAAAGTAGACAAGAAGTGAAAAATTTAGTAATATTATACAAGAGAGAAATTATGACAACTAGTCTTCCCTAGTTGGAAGAAAAATGATTTAAGAATTACATATTTCATGGATGAAAAGGGCAGGTGGCTAAAGTGGATATAGCGTCTTTATTGGGAATTATACTTGGACTTGTGTTGTTTGTATTTGGAGTTATCAATGGTGGAGGTGACCTTCTCAGAGATTTCTGGGATGTTTCTTCTGTAATCATTACCATTGGAGGTTCTTTAGCAGGTGTGTTAGCATCTCATAAACTTCCAGATTTTATTAATGGTCTAAAATCTATTACTCTGACATTTAAAGACACAAAAAATGATGTATCAGAAGTAATTAGACATATTATTGATTTGTCTAATATAGCAAGAAAAGAAGGACTTCTAGCACTAGAAGAGGCAGCTAATGGAATTGAAGATGAATTTCTAAAGAAAGGTGTCATGCTTGTAGTGGATGGTACAGACCCAGAACTTGTAAGAGGAATTATGGAGGCAGATCTAATAAGTGTAGAAGAGCGACACAAAGTAAATATTGGATTTTGGAAAAAATGGGAAGGATTAGGCCCTGCCTGGGGTATGATTGGTACATTGGTTGGTTTGATTAACATGTTAGCAAAATTAGATGACCCATCAACCGTGGGACCTTCCATGTCGGTTGCATTGGTTACAACATTATATGGTTCATTGATTGCTAACTGGCTTTGTAATCCTACAGCGGCAAAGTTGCAGGTGAACAATGATGAAGAACTTAGAATTAAAGAAATTACAGTAGAAGGACTTTTGTCAATTCAAGCGGGAGAAAATCCCCGTGTAATTGAAGAAAAATTGAAATCCTTCCTGTCCCCGAAAGTGCGTGAGAGCATGATGGAACAGGGTGGAGGTGAAGAATAGTGGCAAAAAAGAGGAAAAAGGATGATGGTGATGGTGGAGCAGCATCTTGGATGAATACTTTTGCAGATTTGATGAATCTTTTGCTTTGTTTTTTCGTGTTACTGTTTTCCATGTCTTCCGTGGACGCTGATAAATTTGAAGCATTGGTTCAGTCTTTGGAACATAGTTTTAGCATCCTACCTCAGGGCGGATCATCTATAGGAGATGGTCAAATGGTAGCGGCTGGTGTCAACCAGTTGCAGTTATTAGATCAGTATTATAAAGAAGGAGCTAATTCCACAACTGATATAGAAGGAGAAAATAACGAGGAAGAAGATGCAGAGAAAGCATTAAAGGAAGAATATACAGAGGCCGGTCTAAAAGAATCAGAAGAGATGGCAGAGCAAATAGAAATAATGCTAGAGGAACAGAAAATTGGTGATCAAGTGGAGCTAGATGCGAATGCTCAATTTGTACGTCTAACATTAAATGGTGCATTGTTATTTGATTCTGGACAATCAAAGATACGGGAAGATGCACTTCCTTTAGTGGATAAGCTGTCATTGATTTTAGAGAGTTATGACAGTAATCTGATTGACATAGAGGGGCATACAGATAATGTGCCCATAAATAATGAAAAATACGAAAATAATGATGTGTTATCTGCGTACCGTGCTTTTGCAGTGAAAAATTATGTTTTGGAAAAAACATCTTTACAGGCAGGTAAGATCAATGCAACTGGATGTGGGGAATATAGTCCTGTTGCAGATAATTCTACACCGGAAGGACGGGCACGAAACCGAAGGGTAGAAATTAAGATATATAATTCGTATAATTCAAATTAGAAAGGAAAAATGGCATGAAAAAGAATTTAATGAGTGTTCTAATTATGGCACTGGTAATGGCAAATTTAGTTTTAACAGCGATCCTTATGATTTCTGTTGTGCCCCAAACAAAGAAAGCAAATGAGTTAGTTACAAAAGTATGTTCTGCCATTGATTTGGAATTAGAAGGAGGGAAGGATAATTCCTCATTGTATATTCCTATGAGTCAGGTAGAACCCGTAAGTCTTTCAGAAGGAGCAAGTCTTACTATTAATTTAAAAGATAGTAAAGATGGAGAGAAGCATCATGCAGTAATTTCTGTAACACTTGCTTTGGATACAAAGAGTGAGGGTTATAAAACTTATGGGGTAGAAGGTATTACTGCTAAACAAGATATTATTAAATCTGAAATTATTAAGATTGTGTCTAGCCATACTTTAGAAGATATGAAAGAAGATCGTGGTAAAGTAGAAGATGAGGTGTTGACAAGACTTCGCAGAATGTTTGAATCTGATTTTATAGTAAGTGTAGTATTCCCAACTTATAATTATGAATAAAAACTAATTACATATAGATGTCAGGTGGTGAGAAAGAATGGGCGAGGTCTTATCGCAAAATGAAATAGATAGTCTGCTAAGTGCTTTAAGTAATGGTGAGCTAGATGCAGATGAGATTAAGGGCTCTGGAGAGAAACAGGTAAAAGATTATGATTTTGCAAGACCTGCAAAGTTTTCCAAAGAACATCTCAGAACAATGGAGATTATATTTGAACATTATGGAAGACTGCTTTCTACAAATCTTCCAGCATATCTGAGAAAAACAATCCAGATTGAGGTAATGAATTCAGAAGCAGTTACATATTCAGAGTTTTCAAATTCTATGTCTAATCCGGTGCTTCTTGGTATTGTTAATTTTGCACCGTTGCAGGGTAGTATTATTATAGATTTGGCGTCGAATCTGGGATATGCTATGGTAGATCGAATGTTAGGTGGTATAGGAGTTCCATTGGAACGTACACGTGATTTCTCAGAGATTGAGTTATTAATTATTGAACGTATTATGAATGTTTGTATCAATCTTCTTAGAGAACCCTGGGAAAGTGTTTTAGAAATACATCCAAGATTGGAACGTATTGAGACAAATTCACAGTTTGCACAATTTATTTCTCCTAGTGAGATGATTGCGATTATTACAATCAATATGAAAATAGGAGATGTAGAAGGTTTGATGAATATTTGTCTTCCTTATATGACATTAGAAGATATCATGGATAAATTGAATACCAAGTATTGGTTTTCTACCATGCAGGCGCGTGGTGAGCAGGAGTATACAGAAATAATTGAATCATTAATTTCTAAAGCACCTATGCCTGTGAAAGCAGTGCTAGGTAAAAGTGTTATTTCTGTTAGTGACTTTATCAATCTTCAGGTTGGAGACATTATTCGTTTGGATAGAAAAGTAGAAGATGAATTAGATGTATATGTTGGAGATATCAAGAAATTTACTGCTTTGCCTGGTGCATCTGGGGATCAGTATGCAGTAAGAGTTACATCAATAATCAGAGAGGAGCAGTGAAGTTATGGATGGTATGGATGGAGTTTTGTCACAAGAAGAAATTAGTGCTCTGTTGAGTGGCGATTCTGGTTTGGATATAGGAGATGGGGCAGAAGAAATTGAAGAACTGACACCAGAAGAGATTGATGCAATAGGTGAAATTTCCAATATCAGTATGGGAACAGCAGCTACCACATTATTTTCTCTGGTAAATAGAAAAGTAGATATATCGACCCCAGTAGTTGCTTTTGCTACTTGGGATGATATTGTAGAGGCATATGAAAGACCTTGTGTGTTTATTCGTATTGCATATACAGTAGGATTAGATGGAAGTAATCTTTTAGTATTAAGAGAACATGATGTTAAGATTATTACAGATTTAATGATGGGTGGAGATGGTACTAATTTAGAGGGAGAACTTGGAGAACTTCATTTAAGTGCGATTAGTGAAGCGATGAATCAGATGATGGGAAGTGCAGCAACTTCTTTGTCTTCTATGTTAAATAAAATGATTGATATTAGTCCACCATCAGCTGATTTAATAGATTTGAAAGACACACTAAATGGAGCAGATATTGATGAGTTTCTTGGGGGTCAATTTGTTAAAATTTCCTTTAGGATGGAAATTGGAGATTTGGTAAATAGTGAAATTATGCAACTGTATCCAATTTCATTTGCTAAGGATATGTGTTCTGGAGTTGCACAAAATATGGAAGCAGATACTTCCTCCACGAGTGCAGCAGCGCAACCAGAGCCAGCGCCACAACCAGCACCACAGCCAGTACCGCAGCCAATGCCGCAACAACAGCCAATGATGGGAATGCCAATGATGGGCCAACCAATGATGGGCCAACCAATGATGGGAATGCCCATGGGCGATATGTCACAAATGTATGCACAACAGCCAGTAAATGTTCAGCCTGCACAATTTCAAGCATTTTCAGGAGATTTCAATCCGATTACACAACAGGAAAATATCGGATTGATCATGGATGTTCCATTAGATGTTACAGTAGAATTGGGTAGAACTACCAAATCAATTCATGATATTCTGGAATTTGCTCCAGGAACAATTATAGAATTAAATAAAATTGCTGGAGAACCAATAGATGTGTTAGTTAATGGTAAATATGTTGCCAAGGGCGAGGTTGTAGTACTAGAAGAAAGTTTTGGTGTGCGTATTACCGAGATTATAAATAACTAAATAAATTTAATAAAAGTGATATCAAGGAGAAAAAGATATGGCAAAGAATATTTTAATTTGTGATGATGCAGCGTTTATGAGAATGATGATTAAAGACATTCTAACAAAGAATGGCTACAATATTGCAGGAGAAGCTGAGAATGGACTAAAGGCAGTAGAAAAGTATAATGAAGTCAAGCCAGATTTAGTATTAATGGATATTACAATGCCAGAAATGGATGGAATTCAGGCATTAAAGCAGATCAAGTCTGTGGATCCTTCTGCATCTGTTATTATGTGTTCTGCAATGGGGCAACAAGCAATGGTTATTGAAGCAATTCAATCAGGAGCAAAAGATTTTATTGTAAAACCTTTCCAGGCAGAACGTGTGCTAGAAGCAGTGAAAAAAGTAGTTGGATAATATGATTTTACTGAAAATTTCTTCAGGATGGGAAAGTTTTTTTCAGTTAATTAGTGTATTGTTAATTTTCTTATTTGTACTTGTAATTACTTATGTAGTTACAAGATGGATTGCACAATATCAACAAGGAATTGTTGCAAATAAGAATATACAAGTGATTGAAACTTTTAGAATAAATAATAATAAGTTTATTCAGATTATACAAGTTGGAAAGAAATATTTAGCTGTTTCTGTTTGTAAAGATACTATTAATGTTTTGACAGAGTTAACAGAGGAACAATTAGTTTGGAAACCTTCTGAAGAAGAAAAAAATAAAATCAATGTAAATCAAAATTTTCAGGAAATATTAGATAACCTGAAGAAAAAAATTCCTAGGAAGTAGGCAAAGCGTTATGAAAAAGCTAAAAAAAATATATTGCGGGACTTCCTTTGCTTTTGGAATGGTTATGTTGATATTAACCTTGTTTTTATGCTTTGAGCAAAGTGTATATGCGACAGAGCCCTCCAATGCCAATGATCAGTTAAAAAATGATACTAGACAAGATGTAAGAACATTAAATCCACCTAATACACAGCCAGCGGATGCTGGTACAACCAATGGTGTTTATGTTAGTTGGAATAATGAAGAGGGAAATTTATCTGGAAATATCAAGATTTTGCTCGTGCTTACTGTAATTTCTTTAGCACCTTCCCTTTTAATTATGCTTACATCTTTTACAAGAATTATTATTGTATTGCATTTTGTAAGGACTGCTATTGGTACTCAAACTGTCCCGCCTAATCAAGTAATGGTGGGTTTGGCGTTATTTTTAACACTATTTATTATGAATCCTGTATTTTCTGAACTCAATGAATCTGTAATCAAGCCTTTAGATGCGAATGAGATTAATCAAGAAGAAGCGTTAGAACGGGCAGAAGTACCTATTCGGAGATTTATGTTCAAGGAAATGCAACGAAAAGATTTAAAACTTTTCTGTGATATTGCAGATATAGACATGACGGGTATGGATTTAAGTGATCCAGCGACCTTAGATCCTATTCCTATGAATGTAGTAATTCCTAGTTTTATTATAAGCGAGTTACGAACAGCATTTATTATAGGTTTTCTTATCTATATACCATTTATTGTTATAGATATGGTGGTTGCATCTGTATTAATGTCAATGGGTATGATGATGTTACCTCCAACTACGATATCCATGCCTTTTAAAGTATTATTGTTTGTGCTTGCAGATGGATGGGATTTAGTGATTGGTAGTCTTGTAAAAACATTTTATTGATTTCTGCGGTCAATGAGCCAAGCACGGGCAGTTGTGCGCGTATTTGGCGAATGCCGCGAGAGTGTAGAGGTGAAGGCAGATGATTACGGAAGGGCAGATAATAGATCTTGCTAGGGAAGCATTATTCCTGATTATTAAGGTATCAACACCATTATTGTTGATTTCTTTAATTATAGGTTTAATTGTCAGTATTTTTCAAACAGTTACATCTATTCAAGAGCAAACTCTGACTTTTGTGCCTAAAATTATTGCAGTTTTTTTGGGAATGATGTTAATAGGTGGCTGGATATTGGAAAATTTAACAGGTTTTATAACAGAATTATGGAATAATTTTGGTCTGTATCTGCGTTAGGTTGAGACAGTATGATAAACTATGAGTTTTCATTATATACATTTGAATATTTTCTGATGATATTGGTAAGGATTGCATCATTTGTCTTTATTGCTCCATTTTTCGGAATGAATAACACTCCAAGCCGAGTGAAAATTGGATTTTCGGTATTTGTTGCATTGATATTATATCAGATGATACTTCCGAAAGAAATGTTAGAATATTCTGGAGTAATCGAATTTGCTATCATCATTCTGAAGGAAGGAATTACAGGATTGCTCATTGGTTTTGCGGCAAATATTTGTAATTCCATTATTGTATTTTCAGGTAAAATCATAGATATGGAAATTGGTTTAGCAATGGCAAATATTTATGACCCTACTACAAATTCCCAATCAGGTCTTACAGGTACTATGTATAATTATTTAATTATGTTGCTTTTAATGGCCACAGATATGCATCATTATATTTTAAGGGCACTGATTGATACGTATCAGATTATTCCTATCAACGGTACAGTTTTTAATTGGCAACATATTATGGGAACTATGACCATGTATATTTCAGATTTAATGATTATTGGTTTTCGTATTGTTTTGCCTATTTTTGCTAGTAGTATGATTTTAAATTGTATTTTAGGAATTATGGCAAAAGTTGCACCACAGATGAATATGTTTGCAGTGGGAGTACAACTTAAGATTTTATTAGGTGTTTCTATTATGTTTGTGACAATTATGTTGCTTCCAGATATTTCAAATTTTATTTTTAATGAAATGAAGCGGATGATAGTTTCTGTGATTGAAGGAATGTATTAAAGTGAGAGAAAAACCATATTATTTTATGGAATATAATCATTTGAATGATGTATCTTCGTCTCATGTAATGGGAGGAAAATCATATTACTTTATGGAATATAATTTACAATGGTTTGCAAAAGATGGAAATGGTGGTGAGAAGACAGAGCCAGCTACTGCAAAAAAGCTGCAAGAAGCTAGAAATGAAGGGCAAGTAGCAAAAAGTCAGGAGTTAAACAGTGCTTTAAGTCTAATTGCATTATTTCTGATATTGAAATTATTTATTTCCTATATTGGAGAAAATTTATTTGGAACCTTTTCAATAATTTATAATAAAATTCCAGATATTATTAATGAAAGTATTGGTGGTATGTCAATACAATCTGCTTCTATCTTAATTAATAACGCAATGGGAATTATTTTAAGAACAGTGGCTCCAGTATTTATCATAGGTTTTTGTATTGCTTTGTTAGGCAATATTATACAAATAAAATGGAAAGTAACAACAAAGCCTATGAAGCCAAAATTTAGCAAATTGAATCCTTTAAATGGATTTAAACGAATAGTTTCCAAAGATTCCTTGTTTGAATTGGCAAAATCCATTGCGAAAGTAGTGTTAATTATATATGTAGCTTATACTTCTATCAAAGATCATCAAAATGATCTCTTCTTAGTATATAATATTCCTTTATTTCAGGTAGTATTGTTAGTGGGAAGTATTGTAATAGATGCAGGTATGAAGATTAGTTTTGTTTACTTGATATTAGGAATAGCAGATTGGTTTTACCAAAAGCACAAGTTTAAAGAAGACATGAAGATGACGAAGCAGGAAGTAAAAGATGAATATAAGAATACAGAAGGAAATCCTGAGATTAAGGGGCGTCAGCGTTCTAAAATGCGAGAAGCTTCTCAACGCCGTATGATGCAGAATCTTCCGAATGCGGATGTGGTTATCACTAATCCAACACATTATGCGGTAGCAATTAAATATGATGCTAATCAGTATGCTGCACCAATTGTTGTGGCAAAAGGAGAAGATTACCTTGCCATGAGAATTAAAGAAGCTGCAAAAGAACATCAAATAGAAATTGTAGAAAATAAACCTTTAGCTCGGATGCTTTATGCAAATGTAGATGTTGGGGAAGAAGTTCCACCTGAATTGTATCAAGCAGTAGCAGAGGTATTAGCTTTTGTTTATAGTCTAAAAAATAAATAATTGTGTATTATGCAAGAATTTAACAGTATTCTTGTTTTGTATAAGGAATATATGTCAATCTTATTGACAAAAAAATTTCTTATCTAATATAATTGTAACTGGTGGAATATATCCATACAGTTGCAGAAGATAAATTGAAATAGATAGAGACGAAAGGAGAAAAACAGCATGAAGAAGGCAGATATGGGAATTGCGCTGTATTTACTTGCAGCAATTATATTCTTTATTGTTCCAATTCCTTCTATTTTATTGGACATCATGCTGGCATTTAATATATCCATAGCATTGGTGATATTGATGAATGCCTTATTTGTAAAAGAAGTGCTGGATATGTCCTTTTTTCCAACTCTGCTTTTGTTTACCACAATTTTCCGTATATCATTAAATGTTTCTTCTACACGTTTAATATTAAATACAGGAGACCCTGGTAATGTGGTTCGTACCTTTGGACAATTTGTAGGTGGAAACGATTTAATCATTGGTGCCATTATCTTTGTGGTTATGATTTTAATTCAGCTTATTGTTATAAACAAAGGTTCTGAACGTGTATCAGAAGTAACTGCAAGATTTACACTGGATGCCATGCCTGGTAAACAGATGGCAATTGATGCAGACTTAAATACAGGTGTTATTAGTGAAAAACAAGCAAGAGAACGGCGTGATAAGATACAACAGGAATCTAGTTTTTTTGGTGCTATGGATGGTGCTACAAAGTATGTAAAAGGAGATGCAACTGTTGGTATTGTAGTTACTCTTATTAACTTAATTGGTGGAATTGCTATGGGAATGACTCGTCAAGGAATGGCAATTGGAGATGCGTTGGGCCAATATGGAATTCTTACCATTGGTGATGGATTGGTCAGTCAGATACCTTCTTTGCTTATTTCTTTGGCAACTGGTATTTTGGTAACAAAGGCATCTAAAGAAGCTGATTTTGGAGATACTTTAGTTCGCCAGTTGTTTGGCATTCCTAAAGTATTATATATTGTAGGTGCAGTAATGATTTTCTTGGGATTAACAACACCTTTGGATGCAAGACTATTTATTCCATTAGGAATTGCTTTTATGGTTGCAGGTAGAAGTGTAGATACTAGTCTTGGAATAGAAGCAATAGAAGAAGAAGTAGATACAGCAGAAGAACAGGCAGAAGAAATTCGTCGACCAGAAAATGTAGTTTCCCTTTTACAGGTGGACCCAATTGAATTGGAATTTGGTTATGGAATTATTCCTCTTGCTGATGTAAATCAAGGAGGAGACCTCTTAGATCGTGTGGTTATGATTCGAAGACAAATTGCGTTGGAACTTGGTACAGTAGTACCAATTATCCGTCTTAGAGATAATATTCAGTTAAATCCCAACCAATATATTATTAAAATTAAAGGAATACAAGTAACAGAAGGTGAGATTTTGTTTGACCATTATATGGCAATGAATCCAGGATTTGTAGAAGAAGAAATTTCTGGTATAGAAACTTTTGAACCATCCTTTCATTTGCCAGCACTTTGGATTACAGAAGGTCAAAGAGAGCGTGCAGAGAGCTTAGGTTATACCGTTGTAGATCCACCTTCCATTATAGCAACACATTTGACAGAAGTTATCAGAACACATATTGATGAGTTACTGTCTAGACAAGATGTACAAAATCTTGTTAATAATATTAGAGAAAGCAATCCAACTTTAGTAGACGATTTAATACCAAAATTACTAGGAATTGGAGAAATTCAAAAAGTATTACAGAATTTGCTACGTGAGGGAATTTCTATTAGAGATTTGCTTTCTATTTTTGAGACACTTGCAGATCATGCAGCAGTAACTCGTGATACAGATGTACTGACAGAATATGCAAGACAAAGTTTAAAACGAGCAATTTCTAGTAAATATTTCCCTGCAAATGAGGTGACAAGTGTAATTACCTTAGATCCTAAAGTAGAACAAGATATTATGGGTTCTGTAAAACAGACAGAACAAGGCGCTTACTTAACTTTAGATCCAGAGAAAACAAAAGCAATTATGGCATCTTTGGAAGCAGAAATTGCAAAATTAGAGAATCTTGGAAAGAATGCGATTATTATTACATCGCCTATTGTGCGTATGTATTTTAAGAAATTAACAGAAGATTACTTTAGAGATTTAATTGTTGTTTCTTATAATGAAGTAGAATCTAATATAGAATTACAATCAGTAGGGATGGTGAGCCTTTCATGACAATAAAGAAATTTCAAGGAAAAACCGAAGAAGAAGCCACTGCAAAGGCAAAAGAAGAATTTGGACCGCAGACAGTAATTATGAATGTAAAGGAGATAAAACCAAAAGGGTTTTTTCGTTCTTTTCGAAGCTCTACGTATGAAGTGACGGCAGCAATTGAAGAGAACGAGACAACAACAAAAGGATATTCCTCTTTGCCTCAAATTGGAAATATTAATGTGACAGCAGATGAACCAATTTCTATCCCAAAGCCTGAACCAGTAAAGGAGAAACTTGGAACGATAGGAAATCCTTGGGGAACTCCTATGAATCCAGTTGATTTAAAAGAAAAGAAAAAAGAAAATAATTTGGAAGAGAAGCTAGAAACGCTTCAATCTTTATTAGAAAAAAAATTGGTACCACAAGAACATAGAGAAGAAGTTCTTCCTCAAGAGGTACCTATGGATGAAAATCTTAAGTTTATTAAAATGATTTATGGTATTTTATTAGAAAATGAAGTGGATGAAAAATATGTAAATCAGATTATGGATGAAGTTGAAACGGTGATGAAAGGGGGAGCAAGTGTAGATCTCATTTTATCTAGTATTTATCAAAAAATGATTTTAAAATTTGGTCAGCCTCAACCGATTGAATTAACGGAGAAAAAGCCCAAAGTAGTCTTTTTTATAGGACCTACCGGTGTAGGAAAAACAACTACAATTGCAAAAATTGCTTCTCGTTTTAAGGTGGAAAAAGGGAAAAAAGTAGCACTCTTTACAGCAGATACTTACCGTATAGCAGCAGCAGAACAACTTCGTACCTATGCAAATATTTTAGATACACCATTAAATATTATTTATTCTCCACAAGAATTAAAAGAAGAATTAAAAAAATTAGAAGATTATGATTTGGTTCTTGTGGATACCTCTGGTTTTTCACATAAAAATGAAGAACAAAGAGATGAAACGAAAGAATTGATTAATAAAGTACCAAAAGAATATGAAAAAGAGGTATATCTTGTGTTGAGTGCTACCACAAAATATAGGGATTTGATAGAGATTGCAAATATGTATAAAGAACACTTTCAGTTTCGGATGATTTTTACAAAATTAGATGAAACTAGTTGTCTTGGAAATATTTTGAATATGAAGTTGTATACAGGTGCAGATTTATCTTATCTTACTTCAGGGCAAAATGTTCCAGATGATATTGAACTTTTTAATACACAGAAAATTGTCAAACTTTTGCTTGGAGGAAAATAATTATGGACCAGGCAGAGAAATTAAGAAATATTGTAAAAAAAAATCAACAACTTACTACTTCTAAGGCACGAGTTTTTACAGTTACCAGTGGAAAAGGTGGTGTTGGGAAGTCAAATACAGTTGTAAATCTTGCAATTCAAATGCAAAAACGAGGCAAAAAAGTTGTTATTTTTGATGCAGATATAGGACTTGCAAATGTGGAAATTATGTTTGGAGCAATTCCAAAATATAATTTAAGTGATTTAATTTATCGCGGAAAAAGTCTAAAAGAAATTATTACGCCTGGGCCACTTGGAATAGGATTTATATCTGGAGGTTCTGGTATTACAGGTGTAAATAATTTAACAAAGGACCAGTTAAAATTACTAATAAATAATTTATCTGAATTGGATACGCTTGCGGATATTGTGATTATAGACACTGGTGCTGGAGTTACAGATCAGGTTATGGATTTTGTTATGGCAAGTCCTGAGATACTTTTAGTTGCAACTTATGAGCCAAGTTCTTTAACAGATGCATATTCTTTATTGAAAGCCTTACATTGGAATCCAGACTTTCGACGAACACAAACTAAGATAAAAGTAATTGCTAATCGAGTAATGTCAGAAGAAGAAGGGCGAGGAATTTATGAAAAATTAAATGCTGTAGTAGGAAAATTTTTAGATGGTAATCTGGAATATTTAGGAATGGTTCCACAGGATATTTCCTTAGAAAAGGCTGTGCGTCAACAACAGCCAGTCAGCATTTTATATCCAGAGGCAAAATCTGCAAGAGCATTTGAAGCTATTACTGCAAATTTATTTCAAGAAACTAAAAATACATTACAAGAAAAGAGGGGAATTGTGCAATTGCTTTCACGTTTTATTTATAAAAGAAATTAAGACAGAGGTGCATCATGGATTCTAACATTGTTCATCCAGGAGATAGAATTGAAATTAGGATTCTAAGACAAGTGGAAAAATGTAAGAAAGTAGGAGAACAGCCTCCAGTATATTATAGTAAGGTTCAAAACATACAAAAAGATGGTTTGATAGAGGCAATAATGCCTACAGAAAATGAAAAAAACGTCTCTTTTCCGACAGGCATTCGATTTGAGTTTGTGTTTTTTACTGCAAATGGTATCTACCGTTGTGTAGCATATATTAAGGATCAATATGTAAAAGAAAATATATATTTGATTTTAGTAGATCCCAAAACTCCTCTTGAAAAATTTCGACAACGTGAATATTATCGATTTGAATGTGTAATGGATATGCAATATATGTTTATTACAGAAGAAGAAGCTGCAATGGAAGAAATTTCAGTTTTGAAAGAACATCATAAATTGAAATATCCAAAAGATTTTTTTAAAGAGGCAGTTGCAGTAGAGTTAAGTGGAGGCGACCTTCGCTTTATTGCATATGAAGCAACTGAAAAAGGAAATTATCTAATTATTATCTTACGGTTGGAAAATGAAAGTATGGATAATCTTTTAGAGATTGTGGGAAAAGTGATGCTTTGTCAAAAAATAAAAACAGTTTCGAGAGAAATAAAATATGAGTATCGTGTCAATTTTTTATTTAAAAATCAAACAAAACGAGAACTAATTATTAAGTATATTTTTGAACAAGAACGGAGAAGCAGGCAAAAGGGATGATATGATGAAAAAAAATATTTTAGTAGTTGATGATTCTGCACTTATGAGAAGGCTCATATGTGATATAATCAATACAGATAGTGCATTTCAGGCAATTGATGTTTGCAAAGATGGGCAAGAAGCGTATGAACGGTTGAAAAAGGTTAGTTATGATGCTGTAATTTTAGATGTAAATATGCCACGAATGGATGGATTACAATTACTAGAAAAATTACAACAAGAAGATATCAAAGCAATTGTGATTATGGTAAGTACTTTGACAGTCAAAGATGCCGATGTAACTATTCGTGCTATGGAGTTAGGAGCCATTGATTTTGTTACAAAACCCACTAATATTATTGAGGCAAAAGGAGACACATTTAAAGGAGGACTATTAAGAGTCTTAAGAGCTGTAGTGAAATCTGATGCTTCAAAAATGGCTATGTCAACAAATACTAAGCCTGTAGAAAAGCCTACACCAGTGAAAGCTATTCAGATTCCAAAGAGAGTTGTTGGAGGTAGTAGAAACAAGTTGGTTGCATTAGCATGTTCTACTGGAGGACCAAAAGCATTACAAAGCGTGATTCCTTATTTACCAGAAAATATGGATGCACCAATGCTACTTGTTCAGCATATGCCAGCTGGTTTTACAAAATCTATGGCAGAACGCTTAAATGAAGTTAGTAAGATTACAGTAAAAGAAGCAGAAGATGGAGAAGTCTTAAAAAAAGGATGTGTATATGTTGCACCAGGCGGAAAACATATGGAGATTCAGAAAAAAGCAGATAGGACACATGTTGTCAAGCTGAATCTTGAACCGCCGATTGGAGGGCTAAGACCGTGTGCGAATGTGACTTATGAGTCGTTGCGAAACAGCGGATATGATGAGATTGTCTGTGTTGTGCTTACTGGAATGGGAGCAGATGGAACAGGAGGTATTCTTTCCTTAAAGAAAAAGAAACCCATCCATGTGATTTCCCAAGACGCCCAATCTTGTGTGGTATATGGAATGCCAAAAGCAATTGCTGAGGCTGGTGCTGTAGATGAGGTAGTTCCACTAACAGAAGTTGCACAAACGATAATAAAGAACGTGGGGGTACAGTAATATGGATGTAAGCCAATACCTTGAGATTTTTATTGATGAAACAAATGGACATCTGCAAAATTTGTCAGATTGTATTATGAGCTTAGAAAAAGATCCAGAAAATATGGATACAATTAATGAAATTTTCCGTGCTGCTCATTCTTTAAAAGGAATGGCAGGTACAATGGGATTTAAGCGTATGCAACGTTTGACTCATGATATGGAAAATGTATTTCAAGAAGTTCGCAGTGGTAATATGAATGTTACAAGCGGATTAGTGGATGTATTATTCCAGTGTCTAGATGCTATTGATGCATATTTAGAAAATGTAAAGGAAAGTTCTGAAGAAGGAACTGATGATAATGAAGCAATTATTAAAGAATTAAATGATATCTTAGCATCTGAAACGGGAAATGCTCCAAAGAAGGAAGAATCAAAACCTACAGAAAAAGAAGAAAAGCCAAAGGAAACTTTGAATGGAGAGAAATATCAAAAGAAATATCAGGATATTGAATTTTCTGAAAAGGAAAAAGATGAACTAAGGACCTCGGAAGAAAAAGGATTGAATTTATATGGGATTACTGTGTATATTCAAGAAGATTGTCTTTTGAAAGCAGCACGTGCTTTTTTGGTATTTAAAGCAGTAGAGGATTATGGAAATATTATTGTTTATAATCCTAGTTCCCAAGATATTGAAGATGAAAAATTTGGAGTTGATTTTAGTTTTTATTTTGCAAGTGAAACTCCTCTAGAAAAAATTATAGAGGTATCAAAAGCTGTTTCTGAAATTGAAGAAGTTGTAGGAGAAAAGGTAATATACAAGGAACTAACTGTTGCCGCTGCAAAAAAGGAAGAAGAAGAGGCTGCTAAGGAAGCTGAAAAGACCAAAGCAGCAGAAAATGTGCCAGCATCTGTAGTTGCACCATCGAAACAACCACAAACAGCAAAGAAACAAGGGCAAGGAAAACCTGTTACAAATCGTACTGTTCGTGTAGATATTGAAAAATTAGATGCGTTAATGAATCAAGTAAGTGAATTAATTATTGCAAAAAATTCATTAGTGGCTATCGGTTCTACTTCAGATGGAGGAACAAGTGGTGCTAATTCTCAAGCATTTCATGAGCAAATTGAGTACTTAGAACGAATTACCACTAGTCTCCATGAATCTGTTATGAAGGTTCGAATGGTTCCTATTGAAAGTGTTGTGCAGAAATTTCCACGTATGATTCGTGATTTATCTAAGAAACTAGATAAAAAGATGGAATTGTATATGACTGGTGAAGATACAGAATTAGATAGAACAGTTGTGGACCAAATCGGTGATCCATTGCAGCATTTGCTCCGTAATTCTGCTGATCATGGTCTCGAGAGTGCAGAGACTCGTAGGAAAAGAGGAAAACCAGAAGTTGGTTCTATTCATTTAAATGCATTTCAAGAAGGAAATAATGTTATTATTGAAGTTAGTGATGATGGAAATGGTATTGATACAGAAAGTGTTAAAAATAAAGCAATAGAACGAGGACTGATTACTCCAGAACAGGGAGCTGCTTTAAGCCAGAAAGAAATTATTGATTTCTTATTTATGCCAAGTTTTTCTATGGCAAAAAAGATTTCAGATGTTTCAGGTAGAGGCGTAGGTCTTGATGTAGTAAAATCCAATATTGAAACCTTAGGTGGAGATGTGGAAGTAAAAAGTGTTCTTGGAGAGGGTTCTAAGTTTATTGTACGTTTACCACTTACTCTAGCAATCATCCAAGCATTAATGGTAGAAGTAAGAAATGAAAAATATGCGATTTCTCTTGGTTCTATTGAAACCATTGAAGAAATCATAGCAGATGAGATTAAATTTGTTCAAGCAAAAGAAGTAATACATATTCGTGGTATGGTGATTCCATTAATTCGTTTGGATCAATTATTGGATTGTGAACCTGAGGATGAAGAGAGAGAAAGTTTAACAGTTATTATTGTTCGTAAGGGTGATAAATTTGCCGGAATTATTGTAGATGAATTAAATGGCCAGCAAGAAATAGTAATTAAATCCCTAGGTAAATACATTAACAACAGTACCAAAATTATCAGTGGTGCAACTGTCCTTGGTGATGGTGAAGTAGCATTAATCTTAGATGTTAATACATTATTTTAGGGGGTGTTAATATGGCAAATAATATATCTGTGATAGCAGATGGCAAAAAACAATTTATTGTAGTTAAAATCGGCAGTGAACAGTATGGAATTGATATCAGTTATGTTGATAATATTGTACGTATGCAGAAAATTACTAGAGTGCCAAAGGCACAGCCTTATTTTAAAGGAATCATTAATTTGCGTGGAGAAATTGTACCAGTGATGAGTATTCGTACCAAGATGGATTTAGAGCCTGATGTATTTACAGATGTTACAAGAATTATTATTTTAAAATTAGAAGAACATGGCGTTTTAGGTATTCTTGTAGATGAAGTAAAAGAAGTGGTGACTCTTGGACCGAGTGAAATTGATAAAGTAGCTTATGATGCAAAAAATAATAAAAGCAACTTTATTAATGGTGTTGGAAAACATGGCGAAGAATTGATTTCTCTGTTTGATACCAACAGCATCATTGATGAGACAGAAAATGTATAGGCAAGTTTAGAAGAAGGCTGTTGCAGTAAATTTGGGTTTTGCAGCAGCCTATTCGTAATCATTACAAATCGTCCTATGAGAAGATAAAAGAAATGGAGAAAGACGGTTATGGCTAAATTTAGTTTAGATCAGGTAAATGAAATGTATTTTGATGTGTTGAAAGAAATCGGCAATATAGGCGCAGGAAATGCTACTACCGCAATTTCAAATATGTTGAATTTAAAAGTGGATATGGAGGTACCTAAGGTGGCATTTTTAACCTTCCAAGAACTTCCTACTGCAATTTCAACGGAGGAAGAAACTGTTGTAGGTATTTATCTGGAGGTAGAAAGTGACATTGGCGGGAGCATGATGTTTCTATTAAAAATGAAATCTGCACATTACCTAGTAAATCACCTGATGGGAAGGCCTGATGATTATGCGGAAGACTTTAACGAGATGGATTTATCAGCTATCAAGGAGATTGGAAATATTATTTCTGGATCCTACTTGTCAGCATTGTCAACAATGACAAATATGACAATCACTTCATCAGTACCATATCTTGCCATTGATATGGCGGGAGCTATTTTAAGTGTACCAGCTATTCAGTTTGGACAATATGGAGATAAGGCATTATTGATACAAACTGAATTTGGAGACGAGGTAAAAATACAGGGATTTTTTATTTTAATGCCTGATGTTGATTCCTATGATAAAATTTTAACTTCATTGGGGATTGCATTATAAGAGGAGCAAGAAGTTATGGCTACAATTAAAGTTGGAATGGCAGATTTGAATATATGCAAAGGATCTGATATGATTACTACTTTGGGATTAGGGTCATGTATAGGAATTGCAATTTATGATCCAGTTACAAAAGTTGGAGGATTGGCTCATATTATGCTTCCAGACAGTACTCAAATGCGAAATAATTCAAATATTGCCAAATTTGCAGATACAGGAATAGAAGAGCTAGTAAAAAGAATGATAGCGGCAGGAGCAAATAGAAGACGTCTAGTTGCTAAAATTGCTGGTGGTGCTAAAATGTTTGAAGTAAGTGGTCTCTCAACAATAGGAAACGTAGGAGAACGTAATGCACAAGCCTCGAAAGCGAAATTAAAGCAGATGGGGATTCCATTGTTGGCAGAAGATACTGGTTCAAATTATGGACGGACAGTAGAATTGTATCCGTCAACTGGAGAATTTTATATTAAAGCAGTAGGAAAAATATTAAAAATAATATAAAGGGTGATAGGATATGAAAACGAAACAAGTACCGATAATTATTACATTGATTGCAGGATTTATTATTTGTATTATCGGATTTATGATGCAAATGGAAACGAACCAATTTATGAAAACATTGGTTATCGTTTTAATATCCTTTTATATCCTAGGATGCATTGCAAAACTGGTGTTAGATAAAAACTTCAAGGAAGAAGCAGAAAAAGCCACGGAGGAGGCGGTGGAAGGCGAAAATTCTAAAGAAACAATAGATGAATTGGAAGACTCCACAGAAGAAGAAAAAAAATAATTCAGGAAATTCGCAAAGCGTATTTCTTGTAGTCTTGGGGGCTTTGGATGAACGCAGCAGAGAGAGAACAATTGTGGGTAGAATATTTAAAAAAGCCTACAACAGAATTAAGAGAACAAATTATAGTAGAATATGCCCCGCTGGTTAAAATAGTAGCGGGACGATTGAGCATGTATCTTGGATACAATGTGGAATATGATGACTTAGTAAGTTATGGTATTTTTGGATTAATTGATGCCATAGATAAGTTTGATGTAAATAAAGATGTGAAATTTGAGACGTACGCTAGTCTTAGAATTAGAG
Source organism: uncultured Lachnospiraceae bacterium (assembly GCA_910586005.1). Taxonomy (GTDB): domain Bacteria; phylum Bacillota; class Clostridia; order Lachnospirales; family Lachnospiraceae; genus Petralouisia. The sequence continues at coordinate 69,253 of CAJUHG010000004.1, forward strand.
GTTCTATTTTGGACCAGATAAGAAAAATGGACTGGATCCCAAGAACTGTACGACAAAAACAGAAAAAAATTGATGAAGCAATCAGAAAAGTAGAGACAAGAACTGGAAAAACTGCATCAGATGAAGAAATTGCGAAAGAATTAGAGGTAAGCAATGAGGAATTGATAAATTGGCAGTCCCAGCTTAAAATTACCAATATGGTTTCCTTAAACGAGTATGTGGAACAGGGAATGGAACCTACTATGGATGCTAGAGGAAATTCTCATTTTATTCAGCCAGAGGATGCCATTGCAGAAGAAGAGTTGAAAAAAGTGTTAGAACAATCATTAGAGGTTCTTACCGAAAAAGAACGTAAAGTCATAACGTTGTATTATTATGAGGATTTAACTTTAAAAGAAATTAGTAACGTTTTGGAGGTGTCGGAATCCCGAATATCGCAACTTCATACAAAGGCTTTAATGAAGATGAAAAAAACAATGGGACCCTACATGAATATATTAACAGATTAGGTGGTTGATGCTATGGAGAGCAAAAATGGGTATTTCAAATTAGATATAAAAGAAGTAGGAGTATTCCTTCAGGTATACCCGCCAGAAGAAGGGGGAAAACCGCTGGAATATAAAGAAGTTTTATCATATCTTGAGGAAAGAGGATATGGCAAAATTGATCTAAAAGAGTTAAATCGTGTAATAGCACTGAACGAAGGCATGCAAGAAATTTATTTAGATGTTTGGAATGGACTTCAAGAAGATGAGCAAATAATAGCAAATATATCTATGGATAAAATGTTAGTTTTCTGTCGTTTTTATCCACCTTCTAATAATGGAAAATTATTGACAGAAGCAGATATTGTAAATAATTTAGAGGCGCAGAAGATTACAGTTGGAATTAATCATGAGGAAATTCAAAAATTTCTGAAAGAACGCCGATATTGTACAAATTATATTATGGCAAAAGGAATTCCTCCAGTAAATGGGAAAGATGCTAAGATTGAATATTTCTTTAATATAAATCACAATTTGAAACCAAAGAAGAATGAAGATGGGACTGTAAATTATCATGAATTAAATACAATTAGTCATGTAGAGCAAGGACAAGTGTTGGCAAAACTTCATAAAGAACAGCCTGGGAAACCTGGAAAAGATGTATTTGGTGGTGAAATCCAAGCAAGATTAGCAAAATCTTTAAAATTGGAATTTGGAAATAATATTACCATTTCAGAAGATAAAACAGAAATTTATTCTGGTGTAACGGGGCATGCTAGTCTTGTAAATGGAAAAGTATTTGTGGAAGATGTATTTGAAGTTCCAGCCGATGTAGATACCTCTACAGGAAATATTGTATATGATGGAAATGTATCTATTAAAGGAAATGTAAAAAGTGGATTTTCTGTAACAGCAAAAGGGGATATTATTATAGATGGTGTAGTAGAAGCTGCATTTTTGTCATCAGGAGGACAGATTATTGTAAAAAGAGGCATTCATGGAATGGCAAAAGGTAGAGTGCAGGCAAAAGATAATATTATTTCAAAATTTATTGAGAATGCTACTGTAATTTCTGGTGGATATATAGAAGCAGGTTCTATTTTACATAGTCAAGTATCTGCGGGCAGTGAAATACGTGTCAGTGGTAAAAAAGGATTTGTGAATGGAGGAGTGATTCGTGCTGGAAATTTAGTAGAAGCTCAAACCATAGGTTCTTCTATGGGAACTTTAACAAAAATAGAAGTTGGAGTGGATCCTCAACTAAAGGAACATTATGGAGACTTACAGAAAAGTATTATTCAAATTAGTAAAGAACTAGAACAAATGCGGCCAGTACTTGTAAATTTTAATGAGAGAATGCAGAGAAATGAAAAATTAAGTCCAGAAAGGATTCAACAAGTACAAACGGTTGCGCGCTCATTTAAAGAAAAGCAACAACTTTTGAACATGCAGAGAAAGGAATTGAAAGAAATTCATGAGCAAATTCAAATGTCACATAATGCCAAAGTGAAAGTTACTGGAAGTATTTATCCAGGTGTATCCATTAATATTTCTGAAGTGAGTATGAATATTAAAAGTGAACGAACTTTTTCAAAATTTGTGAAAGAACAGGGAGAAATTGTAATCCGTACACTATAAAAGGAGTGAAAAAATGTCAATTAGACCCATAGAGTTTAGTGGCGTGGTTCAGCGAAGTCAAGATGTTAGTACTGTCAAGCAGAATGAAGATAACAAATCCATGTTACAACAACAAAATGTACAGACACAATTTGCAAAAGATACCATGCATCATATGCAGCAAGTAACACATGCCAATGATTCCGACAATCCCCAAAAAAAGTTTGATGCCCGTGAAAAGGGAAGTAATGAATACGAGGATCGCCGAAACAAGAAAAAAAAGGCGGAAGGGAAAAATAATGGAAAGGTGAACGTTAAAACCACAGGTGGTTTTGATATGAAAATATAGGTAGGTATAGAAATGACAACAATAGAAATTATCTTATTGGTAATCGGTCTTATTATGATGATTGCAAGTTTTTTTATTGCGGAAAAGTTATCTAATCAGGAATTACAAAAAATTTCTGAGCTAAGTACAGAAGAAATGCAGCGTATTTTAGAATATAATCTAAAGGATGCACAAGTGAAGGTAGACAATATGGTAGATCAAGTAATTGATAATTCTATTCAAAAATCTATGGATATTGTAGAACGAGCACTAGATAAGGAAACGAATGAAAAAATGCGAGCAATTACCGAATATTCCGATACGGTGTTGGAATCTATCCATAAGACCCATAATGAAGTGATGTTTCTTTATAGTATGTTAAATGATAAACATGCAGAATTAACAAAATATGCCAGTAACCTTGCGCAACTTGCAATTAATTTAGAAGAATTGCAAGAAAATATTCAAAATACGGTGAATCATTCAGATGAAATTCTAAGTAAAGTTCAAGAAACTGCATTACCAGTTCAGACACCAGTGCAAGCCTTACCAGAAGAATCGGAGGAGATAACAGAAACCGAAGAAACTTCAGAAACACAAGAAGATATGCTAAATCATAATCAGAAAATTCTTGATTTACACAAAGAGGGAAAAAAAGTGGTGGAAATTGCAAAAGAATTAGGCCTTGGTGTAGGAGAAGTAAAACTTGTAATTGGGCTATTTAGAGAGGAAGAAATATAATTTATGAAGCTGAAATATTATTTGCGTGGATTGGGTGTTGGAATTATATGCACTGCAATTATTATGGGGATTGCTCTTTCAGGCAATAAAAAGGAAAAATTGACGGATGCAGAAATTATAGAACGTGCTAGACTTCTTGGAATGGTGATGGAAGAAGAATCCTCTGAGTCAGATGAAAATAACAATGAAAAAAACCAATCAGAAAACAACAAAATAGGAGAACAGAAATCAGAAAATAAGATATTAGATCAGCAAAATATTATGGATAATAAAACAGTAAAAGAATCAGAGAATCAGACTGATAAAACAGATGAATCAGAGAATCAGACTGATAAAACAGATGAATCAGAGAATCAGATTGATAAAACAGATGAACCAGAAAATCAGACTGATAAAACAGATGAATTAGAAAATACCAGAAATCAGGCTACAGAGAAAGATTCTCAAGATATGGTTGAGTTAGAAATTAAAGAAGGGGATTTTTCTGATATAGTTAGTAAAAAACTTTTTGAAGCAGGTTTAATTCCAGATGCTAGTGAATTTAATAATTATGTGACTAAAAAAGGTGTGGATGATTCGTTGCGTATAGGTGTATACCATATTCCAATTGGTTCCACAGCAGATGAAATTATAGAAATATTACAAGGAAAGCGGAAATAGGACTTGCATGCAAATATTTCCTATGATATAATGCCTAAGTCAATATATAATTATTTTTATCATTTTTTTGTGATATAATTTCTAAACTAATCTATAAATTGGTTGTGATATTTAGAGAGAAAAGAAATTTATATAATATTGCTTGACATTCAAAAAGTGATTATATTCAACAATTACTTTCTATCAAAGAAGATGAGCGATTGTTGAATATAATTACTAAGAAAGCTGATATTTTCACATAAAAAATGATTATTCTAGTAGGATGTATTTGACAAAGTGTGATGAAAAGTTGCTACTTTAACAATACAAGTAATTATTCTACTAGGATAGTATTTGACAAAAGGTGATTAGAAAGCTAACGCTTTCGCAGTAAGAAGTCATTGTTCTATAAAATAATTAGCAGAACAGATGAAATTTACTGAATGAACAAGTAATTATATTTAGCAATCACATATGTGGATTCTAAAGTTGGTGCCTGATAGGTAGCTTTGGATGTGGAAGCATATGGAAGAAATTAACCAATGGAGGTAAAAAAATGGGCGTTATTTCAATGAAACAATTATTAGAAGCGGGTGTTCATTTTGGACATTTGACAAGAAGATGGAATCCTAAAATGGCTCCTTATATCTACACAGAAAGAAATGGTATCTATATCATTGACTTACAGAAGTCTGTAGGAAAAGTAGATGAAGCTTATAAAGCCGTTGCTGATATTACAGCAGAAGGTGGTACTATTCTTTTTGTAGGTACTAAAAAGCAGGCACAAGATGCTATCAAGTCAGAAGCAGAACGCTGTGGAATGTTTTATGTAAATGAAAGATGGTTAGGTGGTATGTTAACAAACTTTAAGACCATCCAGAGCCGTATTACAAGATTAAAAGCAATTGAAACTATGGCGGAAGATGGAACCTTTGATGTACTCCCTAAAAAAGAAGTAATTGCACTGAAAAAAGAATGGGAAAAATTAGAGAAAAACCTCGGTGGAATTAAGAATATGAAAAAAATTCCAGATGCAATCTTTATTGTTGATCCTAAAAAAGAGAGAATTTGTGTTCAAGAGGCACATACACTAGGAATTCCTTTGATTGGTATTTGTGATACAAACTGTGATCCAGAAGAATTAGATTATGTAATTCCAGGCAATGATGATGCAATTAGAGCAGTTAAATTGATTGTTTCTAAGATGGCAGATGCAGTAATCGAAGCAAATCAAGGAACTATAGAAGAAGAGGCTTTAGATAAAATAGAAGAAGCAGTAGAAGAATAATGCTAAAAGCATTTTCAAAATAGGAATCAATTATCATGGGATGCGAGGACAGACAATATTGCCTGTCCTTAATTCTAGATTAGTGATAGTAAATATATAGTTTTAAATATAGATGGAGGAAATAAAAATGGCTATTACAGCAGCAATGGTAAAAGAATTAAGAGAAATGACCGGTGCAGGTATGATGGACTGCAAGAAGGCTTTAAATGAAACAAACGGCGATATGGATGCCGCTGTAGAATTTTTAAGAAAAAATGGACAAGCAAAAGCTGAAAAGAAGGCTGGAAGAATTGCAGCGGAAGGTCTTTGTACAGTTGTAGTGAAAGATGAAAAAACAGCAGCAGTTGTAGAAGTGAATTCTGAAACAGATTTTGTTGCTAAAAATGATACCTTTAAGGCTTTTGTAGAGGCAGTTGCAACACAGGCTGTAAATTCTGATGCAGCAGACATAGATGCATTTATGACTGAAGCTTGGAATGAAGATTCTAGTAAAACAGTAAAGGATGCATTGGTAGAGAAAGTAGCAGTGATTGGTGAAAACTTAAATATTAGAAGATTTGAAAAAGTTGTCGCAGAGAATGGCTGTGTTGTCTCTTATATTCATGGTGGCGGAAGAATCGGGGTTATTGTAGAAGCAGATACTACGATTGTCAATGAAACAGTAAAAGAAGCATTAACTAATATTGCAATGCAAATTGCAGCGCTTTCTCCAAAATATGTTTCTAGAGATGAGATTAGTGAAGAATATATTGCACATGAGAAAGAGATTTTAAAAGCACAAATTATGAACGATCCAAAAGAATCTCAGAAACCAGAAAAAGTGATTAATGGGATGATCGAGGGACGTGTCAACAAAGAATTGAAAGAAATTTGTCTTGTAGATCAGGTATATGTAAAAGCAACGGATGGAAAACAAACAGTTGAAAAATATTTAGAAGAAATTTCTAAAGAAGCTGGTGCAAAAGTTTCTGTTAAGAGATTTGTACGTTTTGAAACTGGCGAAGGAATTGAAAAGAAACAGGAAGATTTTGCAGCTGAAGTTGCAGCTCAGATGGGCAAATAAGCGAAGTTTTCAGTCCAAATTTCATAATTAGTTTTATAGGCTCCAAAAGCCTTATAAACACAGTGTTTTCTAGTGGTTATAAGGTTTTTGGGGCTTTTTTCATTCATGGAAAGGCAATCGTTCAAGTATCGCTGAACACCGCCAAACACCGTCTAAGATCACTTCAAATTGAGTATTACTCAAGTCGCAAGTTGAGTAAAATGAGTATCCGCAATCTTTAGCGAAGTTTACTCAAGTCATCAGAGTTCTTGAAATCATCTTACTTCATAATTAA
>CAJUHG010000005.1:0-44755 GCA_910586005.1 uncultured Lachnospiraceae bacterium
ATTCTATCAGAAAAGGGGCGTGTTCACAATTTATTTACTCATGCGTTTGTCCTGATAAGAGTTTAGCAATAATTCAGTTATAGTTTTAATTATATATGAATTTATCTCCTAGATTAATAAGAGTTCCACAATAGTGAGTAATGAAATCTCCTTCTAAGATAAGTCTAATAACAGATTGAAACAACAATAGAAAGTGTGTTATATGAATTTTCTATGATAAATCAAAAATTTTCACACAATTATTAAAATCAATATAAAACAGCAGTATTTCATCTGAAAAAATTTAGAAAAAAAGGAGTGAGAATCATTTAAATTGTTCTTATATAAAAATAAATTTAATAAAAATATATATTATTTTCAGAAAAATATAAAAAATATGATTATTTATCTAATATTCAGATAATATATAGAAAAAAACTGTTTACAGGGAGGAAAAAATAGTGTATATTAGTTTCAGTGCAATAATTTGTGATTGTATCTAGATACACAATCCATGTTATAATAAAAGTTTATTTTTGATAGTAAACTTCCAATATGTGTAATTTACCAAAATGCTAGATTGCACATATAGCCATCTTTACTGGAAAGTCGAAGACTTATTTATTTGTCCAGGAAGAATACCTTTCATAGAAGCAGGGAGGAAGAGAAAATGCAAGAAGTAAACAGAACAGCAATGGGAATGTATGATCCAAGATTTGAACATGATAACTGTGGAATTGGTGCAGTAGTAAATATTAAAGGAATTAAAACACATAAAACTGTGGAAAATGCATTGAAAATTGTAGAGAATTTAAAACATAGAGCTGGAAAAGATGCAGATGGAAAAACGGGAGATGGTGTAGGAATTTTATTGCAGATTTCCCATGATTTTTTTAAAAAAGCTGCAAAAGAAGCAGGAATAACCCTTGGAGAAGAAAGAGATTATGGAATTGGTATGTTTTTCTTTCCTCAAGATGAATTGAAACGTAATCAGGCAAAGAAAATGTTTGAAGTAATTGTAAAGAAGGAAGGAATGGAATTTTTAGGATGGCGTGAAGTGCCAATTGCTCCTGATAAACTAGGACAGAAAGCAGTAGATTGTATGCCATATATTATACAGGGATTTGTAAAACGTCCCCAAGAGATAGAAAAAGGATTAGATTTTGATAGAAGATTGTATGTGGCAAGACGAGTATTTGAACAATCTAATGATGATACTTATGTGGTATCTTTATCTAGTAGAACAATTGTATATAAAGGAATGTTTTTGGTGGAACAGTTACGACTGTTTTTTCCTGATTTACAAGACAAGGAGTATGTGTCAGCAATTGCCACGGTACATTCTCGATTTTCCACAAATACTAATCCAAGCTGGGAGCGAGCACATCCGAACCGTTTTATTGTGCATAATGGAGAAATTAATACGATACTGGGAAATGCGGACAAAATGCTCGCTAGAGAAGAAACGATGGAATCTGAATATTTAAAAGGGGAATTACAAAAAGTACTTCCTGTGGTAAATGCAGAAGGTTCAGATTCGGCTATGTTAGATAATACATTAGAATTTTTAGTAATGAGTGGCATGGATTTGCCTCTCGCAGTTATGATTACTATTCCAGAACCTTGGGCAAACAATAACTTGATGAGTCAGAAGAAGAAAGATTTTTATCAGTATTATGCAACTATGATGGAACCTTGGGATGGTCCAGCCTCTATTTTGTTTAGCGATGGAGATATTTTAGGTGCTATTTTAGATAGAAATGGTCTGCGCCCCTCCCGTTATTATATTACAGAGGATGACTATTTGATTTTATCCTCTGAAGTAGGTGTTTTGGATATTGAACCAACAAAAATTGTTACAAAGGAACGTTTGCGCCCTGGAAAAATGCTTTTGGTAGATACTGTGCAAGGTAGGGTTATTGATGATAATGAATTAAAAGAAAAGTATGCTGGAAAGCAACCCTATGGTGAGTGGCTAGACCGAAATCTGATTAATTTAAGCGATTTAAAAATTCCAAATCAGCGTGTGCCAGAATATGATAAAAAAGAGCGTCGGAGAATGCAGAAAACCTTTGGATATACTTATGAATCTTTGAAAGAAGCCATTTTGCCTATGGCAAAGAATGGTGGTGAGAGTACAGCGGCAATGGGAATTGATACTCCTCTTGCAGCTTTGGCAGGAGACCATCAGCCTTTATTTAATTATTTTAAACAGAAATTTGCACAAGTAACAAATCCTCCCATTGATTCTATCAGAGAGGAAGTTGTAACAAGTACCACAGTGTATATTGGAGAAGATGGAAATCTATTAGAAGAAAAGTCAGAAAATTGTAAGGTTTTAAAGGTAAATAATCCGATTTTGACAAATACAGATATTATGAAAATTAAATCCATGAAAGTGGAAGGATTTAAAGTAGTAGAAATTCCAATTATTTATTATAAAAATACAAGTTTGGAAAAAGCAATTGAACGTCTATTTGTAGAAGCAGACAGAGCGTATCGTGATGGAGCTAATATTTTGATTTTATCTGATAGAGGTGTAGATGAAAATCATGTACCTATTCCATCTCTTTTGGCAGTATCTGCTTTGCAACAACATTTGATTAAGACGAAAAAACGTACAGCACTTGCTATGATTTTAGAATCAGGAGAACCTAGAGAAGTACATCATTTTGCAACACTTTTGGGATATGGAGCCTGTGCGATTAATCCTTACTTGGCACAGGATACAGTAAAACAACTAATTGATGATTATATGTTGGACAAAGATTACTATGCAGCGATTGCAGATTATAATCATGCAATTTTGCATGGAATTGTAAAGATTGCAGCTAAAATGGGTATTTCTACCATTCAATCCTATCAAGGAGCTAAAATTTTTGAAGCAATTGGCATTAGTTCTGATGTGATTCACAAGTATTTTACAAATACAGTAAGTAGAATTGGCGGAATTACATTAAAAGATATTGAGGAAGATGTAAATGCACTTCATTCAAGTGCTTATGACCCTTTGGGCTTAGAAACAGATTTAACCTTAGAAAGTCGTGGAAGACACAAAATGCGCAGTGGTGCAGACAGTCATTTGTATAATCCTTTAACGATTCATCTGTTGCAGGAATCTACCAAACGAGGAGATTATCAATTATTTAAACAATATACAGACGCAGCAGATAAACAGGAAAAAAATGCAAATATTCGGGGAATGATGGATTTTCATTTTTCTAAGAAAGGGATACCTTTAGAGGAAGTGGAAAGTGTAGAATCTATTGTAACAAGATTTAAAACAGGAGCTATGTCTTATGGTTCTATTTCTCAGGAAGCTCATGAGACACTTGCAATTGCAATGAATCGACTTCATGGGAAATCCAACAGTGGTGAAGGTGGTGAAAGCCCAGAGCGTTTAGTACTAGGAAAAGATGGTAATAATCGCTGTTCTGCAATTAAACAGGTAGCATCAGGTAGGTTTGGTGTGACTAGTCGGTATCTTGTCAGTGCGAAGGAGATACAGATTAAAATGGCACAGGGAGCGAAACCAGGGGAAGGCGGACATTTACCAGGAAAAAAAGTGTACCCTTGGATTGCTAGAACTAGACTTTCTACGCCTGGAGTTTCGTTGATTTCTCCACCACCACACCATGATATTTATTCCATTGAAGATTTAGAACAGTTGATATATGACTTAAAAAATTCAAATAAAGATGCAAGAATTACCGTAAAGTTAGTGTCAGAAGCTGGAGTGGGAACAGTTGCAGCAGGTGTTGCAAAAGCAGGTGCGCAAGTAATTTTAGTTTCTGGATATGATGGAGGAACAGGAGCTGCTCCTAGTAGTTCGATTCATAATGCAGGACTTCCTTGGGAGCTAGGACTTTCTGAAACACATCAAACTCTAATTTTAAATGGTCTTCGCACCAAAGTAAGAATTGAGACAGATGGCAAATTGATGACAGGAAGAGATGTGGCAATTGCAGCAATGTTAGGTGCGGAAGAATTTGGTTTTGCAACGGCTCCTTTGGTAACAATGGGATGTGTGATGATGCGTGTTTGTAATTTAGATACTTGTCCAGCAGGTATTGCAACTCAAAATCCAGAACTAAGAAAACGATTTGCAGGAAAACCAGAATATGTGATAAATTTCATGTGTTTTATTGCGGAGGAACTGCGAGAATATATGGCAAAATTAGGCATTCGCACAGTAGACGAGCTAGTAGGGCGCAGTGATTTGTTAAAAGTAAGAGAAGACTTGACAGAACGAGAGAAAGAATTGGATTTATCTAGAATTTTAAATAATCCATTTGCAGGTCCAAAATCTAAAGTGATTTTTGATCCTAAACAGGTATATGATTTTGAATTAGAAAAGACAAAAGATGAAAAAGTATTACTAAAGCAGTTGAAATTTGCGTTAGAAAGTGGACAAAAGCGCAGTATTAATGTGGAAGTAACAAATACAGATCGTTCTTTTGGCACTATTTTTGGCTCAGAAATTACCAAACGCTTTGATGATACCTTGGAGGATGATACCTTCTTAGTGAAATGTACAGGAGCTGGTGGACAAAGTTTTGGAGCTTTTATTCCAAAAGGGTTGACCTTGGAACTGGTAGGAGATAGCAATGATTATTTTGGAAAAGGATTGTCTGGTGGAAAACTAGTGGTATATCCTCCTACTGGAGTGAAATACAGACAAGATGAAAATATTATTATTGGAAATGTGGCTCTTTATGGAGCTACTAGTGGAAAAGCCTTTATCAATGGTGTAGCAGGAGAAAGATTTTGTGTCCGCAATTCTGGCGCTCACGCAGTGGTGGAAGGCGTAGGTGATCATGGATGTGAATATATGACAGGAGGCAGAGTAGTAGTACTTGGAAAAACAGGGAAAAACTTTGCAGCAGGCATGAGTGGTGGAATTGCATATGTGTTAGATGAAGAAAATGATCTTTACACAAGAATCAATAAAGAAATGGTATTTTCAGAAGAAATCACATCAAAATATGATGTGATGGAATTGAAGGATATGATAAAAGAACATGTGGCATTGACAAATTCTCAAAAGGGAAAAGAAGTTTTAGACAAGTTTAGTGAATATTTACCTAAATTTAAGAAAATTGTACCATATGATTATAATCAAATGATGATGGCAATTGTTCAGATGGAAGAAAAAGGATTAAGTTCTGAACAGGCACAGATTGAAGCATTTTATGCCAATATGAAAAATTAGGGAGGGATGCAAAAATGGGAAAACCAACAGGATTTATGGATTATAACAGAAAAACAGCAGAGGCGGTATCACCTAAAGAGCGCATCAAGAACTTTCATGAATTTCACACTCCCTTAAGCAAAGAAGAACAACAAAAACAGGGAGCCCGTTGTATGGCTTGTGGGGTGCCTTTCTGTCAATCAGGTATGGAAATTATGGGTATGACTTCTGGTTGTCCATTGCATAATTTGGTTCCAGAATGGAATGACTTGGTATATACTGGCAATTGGGAACAGGCATATAATCGTTTGGTAAAGACAAATAATTTTCCAGAATTTACCGCAAGAGTTTGTCCAGCTCTCTGTGAGGCAGCTTGTACTTGTGGGCATTATGGAGATGCAGTTTCTGTCAAAGAAAATGAATATGGAATTATAGAAAATGCTTATGAGCAAGGATTTGCTAAAGCAAAACCACCTAAAGTTCGCACAGGTAAAAAAGTAGCTGTTGTTGGTTCTGGACCAGCAGGACTTGCAGCAGCAGACCAGTTGAACAAACGTGGACATCATGTAACAGTATATGAGAGAGATGACAGGGTGGGAGGACTTTTGATGTATGGGATTCCCAATATGAAGTTGGAAAAACATGTGATTGAGCGTAAAATTAATATCATGAAAGAAGAGGGTGTAACATTTATTACAGGAGTCAATGTTGGAAAAGATATCAAGGCTTCTAAACTTTTCAAAGACTATGATAAGATAATTCTTGCCTGTGGAGCCAAAAATCCTCGTGACATCAAAGTGTCAGGTAGAGATGCAAAGGGAATTTATTTTGCAGTGGATTTTCTTGCAGCTACTACAAAGAGTTTGTTAGATTCTGATTTAAAGGATAATAAATATATTTCTGCAAAAGGAAAAAAAGTGGTAATTATTGGTGGTGGTGATACAGGTAATGATTGTGTAGGAACTGCTTTGCGTCATGGGGCGTTATCTGTTACACAACTTGAGATGATGCCTAAAGCGCCAAATCAAAGAGCAGAAAATAATCCTTGGCCCCAATGGCCCAAAGTTTGTAAGACAGATTATGGTCAAGAAGAAGCAATTGCAATGTTTGGAAAGGACCCAAGAATTTATCAAACAACAGTGAAGGAATTTTTAAAAGATAAAAATGGAAAACTTTGTGGTTTGACAACTGTAAAACTAGAAAGTAAAAAAGATGAAAAAACAGGGCGTATAACAATGGTGGAAGTGCAAGGCTCTGAAAATAAGCTGGACGCAGATCTTGTGTTAATTGCAGCAGGATTTTTGGGAACAGAAAAGTATATTGCGGATGCATTTGGAATTGCTTTAAATGAGAGAACCAATGTAAAGACAGAAAATAAGAGATATGAAACAAATGTAAAAAATGTCTTTGTTGCTGGCGATATGCACAGAGGACAATCTCTTGTAGTGTGGGCAATGAGAGAGGGAAGAGAAGTTGCTAGAGAAGTAGATGCAAGTTTAATGGGATATACAAATTTAGGAGCATAAAAAAGTAAGTATATCATTAAATACCATACTAAAGTATGGAAGAAAAGTATTTGCTATATTTTGGATTCTGCTCTATACTTATAATATAATAGATTTAGAACAATATGATTTATTTTTGGGAAGAAAGGGGCAGAATTATGGTTTATAAAGATTTTCAAGATATAAAATTGTCACAACTTGGAATGGGAACTATGCGTTTACCAGTGATTGATGGAGATGACAGTAACATTGATGTAGCCGCTACGGAAGAAATGGTAGCCTATGCTATGAAAGAGGGCATTAATTATTATGATACTGCATGGGGATATCATGCTGGCAATTCAGAGTTAGTTATGGGAAAGGTGTTAAGTAAGTATCCAAGAGAAAGTTTTTATCTTGCAACAAAATTTCCAGGATATGATCTTTCTAACATGCCTAAGGTAGAAGAAATTTTTGAAAAACAACTTGAAAAATGTCAAGTTTCCTATTTCGATTTTTATTTATTTCACAATGTTTGTGAGATGAATATTGATGCATACTTAGATGAGACATATGACATTTATAATTATTTAATAAAACAAAAAGAAAATGGTCGCATTCGCCACCTTGGGTTTTCAGCACATGGCAGCTATGAAGTGATGAAACGTTTTTTAGAAGCCTATGGAACAGATATGGAATTTTGTCAAATTCAACTGAATTATTTGGATTGGTCTTTCCAAGATGCAAAAGCAAAGGTAGAATTGTTATGTGAGTATAACATTCCTATATGGGTTATGGAACCTTTACGTGGTGGTAAGATTGCTAAACTCTCAGAAAATATTGAAAAGAACTTAAATTCTTTACGTCCAGATGAAAAAATTCCTGCATGGGCTTTCCGATTTTTACAATCTATTCCAGAAGTGACAGTAGTGCTTTCAGGAATGTCAAATATGGAACAATTACAAGAAAATATCAAGACTTTTGAGACAAATCAGCCATTGGAGAAACAAGAGATGGATACATTACTTGAGATTGCAGATGGTATGTTAAAAGGTACATTACCTTGTACATCTTGCCATTATTGTGTAAGCCATTGTCCACAAGGTCTTGATATTCCTTCTCTTTTAGAGCTTTATAATGAGCATAGTTTTACAGGAGGTGGCTTTATTGCTCCTATGGCCTTGATGGCTGTTCCAGAGGACAAAAGACCAAATGCTTGTGTAGGATGTAGAAGCTGTGAGGCAGTCTGTCCTCAGCAAATTAAAATATCTGAGGCAATGGCAGACTTTACAGCGAAATTAAAATAATTTTTACAATAATATATGGGATAGAATTTGTATAATAATTATATTTTTTAATGATAAAGGGTTTATTTTCTTTACAAAGAAAATGGCCCTTTTTTTCTCTTATAGGAAATACCTTGTCACGCTAAAGCGTGAAAGTATATTTCCTATAAGAGAAAAATAATTATGCGCACTCGTGCGAATGGAAAATGTCACTATGTGACCGCACTCGGCGCAGCAAAGCGTACAAGTCCCTCATGAATGAGGGATTTAGGGAGCTGAAGCGGACTTGTCCGCTTTGTTCTTTATGACAATAGAAAGTTCGCAAAGCGTACTTTCTATTGTTTTATAGGAAAAATCATGTTACTGGGGAGTGTTAAAGAGTATGTCTTTCCTATAAAATAAAAATATAATGCGCACACGCACAAAAGGTGGTTATTGCTTCGCAATTGTGCGCGGCGCAGCCAAAGTGTGTAATCCCATCAAGATTGAGGGGTTAGGGCAGTTGATATGGACTTGCCCACTTTGTTCTTTCAGATAAAAATTAGAAAAAAGCAGTAACATATTATTGAATATGTTGAAAATATATTATATTATTAAAGAAAGCTAATTGTTTTATATCTTTGGCACTTTTATAATTACCACTTATATTCATAATTTAGTCTGAAATTGAAAGACTTTTATATTAATATCAGAATAATAGAAAAATGAGGTTATAAAAATGGCGATTGGAAATACAAAAAAGAAACTTGTAAAATCAATTACAGAATTGAAAAAGTCTGATTATTCTAGTGATCCTGAGTTAAATAATATTTATCAAAGGCTTGTAAAGGGAAGGCAAGAATTTGCAGAAGTTCTTGAGAAAAACATTAAAGCAGTTATGCAGATTAGTTCTCTTGACTTAACAATGCAACATGAGACAGAGAAGATTCTTGAGATATCTAAGAGTGTGGCAAAAGCCACAGAAGTAATCTTTGGAACAGGTGCTGGAGCTTCTTCTCTGGAGGGGAATAATTCTCTTGAAGAATTAACAAATACAATTATAAAAGTTTCAGAGAAAACAGAAGAAGTGTATCAGAAGATAGAAGAAGGACAAGAGGAATTGACATCTATTCGGGATCTTTCTAATCAGGCAATTGACGTGTCTAAAGAAATGCGTAAAGATATGGATGATTTACTTGACGTTATCGATCATATGAACGAAGTGATTGCAGGCATTGAATCTATTTCGCTTCAAACAAATCTTCTTGCACTAAATGCTTCCATTGAAGCTGCAAGGGCAGGCAGGGCAGGAAGAGGGTTTGCAGTAGTTGCAGATGAGATTCGTGCGTTAGCAGAAGAAACACAAAAATTGACAGGAAATATGGGAGAATTTGTGGAAGGAATAAAAGGAGCATCACAAAAAAGTGCTCAAAGTACCACTAATACAATAGAAGCTCTTGGAACTATGACTAGTAAAATTGGAAATGTATGGGAATTAAATAATACAAATCAAGAACATGTTTCAAAAGTCAGTGAATCTGTTACTTCTCTTGCCGCAGTGAGTGAAGAAATTAGCAGTACTATGGCAGAAATGGAAAATCAGTTAAGGAACAGTACAGATTTTATGCGCGAAATTGGTACAGAATTAATGAGAGCCACAGAGCCAGTGGTACAGATAGAAAGAACTTTAGATATGGCTATCAAACAGATGGGAGAAATGAGTAAAGACGCTTTTTATCATTTGGAAAATCATGAGTTTGCCAGTTATGTGCAAAGTGCCATCTTAGCACATAAGTCGTGGATTAGCAATTTAGAACAAATGGTAAAGGAGCGGGTAATAATACCTATTCAATTAGATTCTTCTAAGTGTGGATTTGGACATTTTTATTATTCTATTACACCAAATATACCAGAGATTCGACCGATATGGGATGCATTAGGAGAAAAGCATAAAAAATTTCATGGTTATGGTTCAAAAGTTATGAAAGCTTTGTTGGATGAGAACTATGCAAAAGCAGAACAGATTTGTAAAGAGGCAAAGGAATACTCAAGAGAATTAATCTTTGATATGGAAAACATGTTACAAATTGCAGGAAATTAGATAATAGAAAATTAAGAATTAATATCTGATATGAAAAATATATGTTACATATTATAGAAAATTAGATACTGAATTAAGAATTAATCTTTGATATGGAAAATGCAAGAAATTAGATGATATGGGGCAGGAAATAAATAAAAATTTCCTGTCCTTTGTTTCTTCCAGAGGAAAATATCACTATATGACCGCACGCGGCGCAGCAAAATAGTAAGGTCTTCTCTCCGCTTCGGTCAGCGTTAAACTTTCTATGGTTTAAGAATTTTTTTATTGCTTTTTTTATTCTGATAAGCTAGAATGTAATAAAAGTGGAGAATAGTGGTAAATGAGATTAATTACTTATGCCTTCTAAATAAGCTCCGCCACATATAATTAAGATGGAATGCAGACAAATAGTTTCGATTCTAAAATTATAGTTATATAAGAATTAATTCCTTGTAACTTGAAACTAAATGGATGCTTATTCGTGTATTCTGAAGAAGAAAATATTTAAAAAGATATCACTATTTTTCAATTTTAAAACCTTATTACAAGGTTATGCTATTTTGGAATAGCAAATTCTTTTGTATGCCTGTACAATCATTAAGGCTATCTATCTGAAAGGAAGATAAGACTTCTGTCAAATGAATTTTCTATTACTTACCATTTAACAGATTTATGATTGGATGCATTTTCAGACTTCTGTTGGATAATTTTTATTATTTATCGCTGATAGAAAAATCTTATCAAACGGGCAAAAGGTTAGAAAGGAATCTTATGGAATTTAAACATAAATCTGTACTTTTAAAAGAAACAATAGAATATTTGAATATTGAACCAAATGGGATTTATGTGGATGGAACTTTAGGTGGTGGCGGACATGCTTATGAAATATGTAAACATTTATCGTCAGAAGGGAAATTTATTGGAATTGATCAGGATGAAGATGCAATAAAGGCAGCATCTAAAAGATTGTCAGAGTTTAAAGATAAACTTCAAATTATAAGAGGCAATTATAATCAGATGCGAGAAATTTTGGCAGAAAATGGGATATACAAGGTAGATGGCATTGTATTGGATTTAGGAGTGTCATCTTATCAATTAGATGATCCAAAAAGGGGATTTACTTATCGAGTCGAGGATGCACCTTTGGATATGCGAATGGATAAACGAGTAAAAACTACAGCGAAAGATTTGGTAAATACTTATAGTGAATTAGATTTATATCGAGTCATTCGTGATTATGGAGAAGATAAATTTGCGAAAAATATTGCAAAACATATTGTGATGGCAAGAGCAAAAAAAGAAATTGAGACAACAGGAGAATTGACAGAGGTGATTAAAGCTGCAATTCCAGCTAAAATACGAATGAATGGAGGACATCCAGCAAAACGTACCTTTCAGGCGATTAGAATAGAATTAAATCGAGAGCTGGAAGTATTACAAGAATCTTTGGAAGATATGATAAAATTATTGAATTATGGAGGTAGAATCTGTATTATTACGTTCCATTCTTTAGAAGATAGAATTGTAAAAAATATATTTAAAAAAAGTGAGAATCCATGTACTTGTCCAAGTGATTTTCCGATATGTGTATGTGGAAAGAAACCTTTAGGAAGGGTAATTACTAGAAAGCCAGTTATTCCATCAGAAGAAGAAGTGGTTTATAATTCACGTTCCAAGAGTGCAAAACTTAGAGTATTTGAGAAAGTATAGTTAAAGAATACCCAAGGTGTTTTAATTTATAACAATAGAAAGTTTGCAAAGTGTGTTTCTATTGTTTATGATAATAGAAAGTTCACAGAGTGTACTTTCTATCATTGGATGTTGAAATTTATAGTAATCCTTCATACTTGCTTATGCAGGTTCCATCATATATAGAAGATAGGAGTGAAGACAGTGGGACAACAAAGGAATACATCACACAAAGAAAAAACTGTAGATTACATAGATGGAAATACAGTGAAAAAACTGCAGACTGCTCCAAAACGACGCAAAGAACAGACACATCAGGAGTTTATCAAGAAGCAGGAACAGGATAAAGAACAACGAGCAAGAAAAAGAGCGGCACGTGCATCAGCTAGAAAAAATCAGGAAAGAGCACTTCAGATGAATCTAAGTTATGTTATGTTTCTAGCAGTCGTAATAACTGTAATAGCAGTCGTGGCAGGATGTTATGTAAAATTACAGGCAGATATCACTGGAAAGATTAAGAAAGTGTCAACTTTAAAAAGCAAAGTATTGGATTTAAAGACAAGTAATGATGCAGAACAGAAAAGAATAGATATCTCTATTGATTTAGAAGAAATTCGTAGAAAAGCAACAGAAGAATTAGGCATGGTCTATCCAGCAAAGGATCAGATTATATATTATGATGTAGATACAACAGATTATATGAACCAATATGAAGATATTCCTGAAAAGTAAAGAGGTAATGGTCATTGGCAGAAAGAAAAAGAATACCCAAAGAAGAAGTACAGACTAGAAGGAAAAGGGGAAGAAAAAGGAAACCTGTAAAAAAGAAAGAAGCTACAAAGTTTTCCAAAAGAATGAAAAAAAAGCTATTAGTAACATTTGATCTTATTATAATTTTAATAGGTGGATTAATAGGAAGACTAATTTATATTCAACAGGTAAAAGGAGAGGAATATGAGAAACATGTGTTAAGTCAACAAGGATATGAAAGTCAAAGTATTCCATTTCAAAGGGGTGAAATTTTAGATTCTAAAGGAACTATATTGGCAAATAGTGTGGATGTATATAATGTAATCCTAGATTGTAAATTAATAAATGAAGAAACAAAAGTAAATAAAAAACCTGTGAAAAAATATTTAGAACCTACAGTTACTGCACTGCTAAAATGTTTTCCAGATGTTACAGAAGAAGAGGTAATGGCTGCGCTGACAGAAAAAGCGGACAGTCGTTATTTTGTTTTAAGAAAAAAACTTCCTTATGAACAAATTAAAGATTTTCAGGAGCTAATAGCTAAAGTAAATAAAAAGGGGAAAAAAGTAAATCCAAATGTACAAGGAGTATGGTTTGAAAAAGAATATGAAAGAAAGTATCCTTACAATTCTCTTGCTAGTAAGATTTTAGGTTTTACAGTGGCTGGTAATGAAGGTATTGGTGGTTTAGAAGGTTACTATAATGATATTTTAAATGGAATTAATGGTAGGCAATATGGAATTTTAAATTCTGACAATAATTTTGAAAAAACAATGAAAGAACCAGTAAATGGAAAAAGTCTTGTTACTACGATTGATATGAATATTCAAAAGGTAATAGAAGATAAAATTGCAAAATTTCAGGAAGAGCATAGAAATGAGATAAGAGAAGGAGCAGGAAGTGAGCAGACAGGCATAATTGTAATGAATCCTCAAAATGGTGAGGTTTTAGCTATGTCTGATAGTCTTGTCTATGACTTGAATCATCCAAGAGATTTATCTTCCTATTATTCTGAGGAAGAAATTGCAAGTTTTAGCGAGGAAGAGTTACTAGAAAAATTAGAACAAATTTGGCAAAATTATTGTATTACATATACCTATGAACCAGGTTCTACCGCAAAACCTTTTACAGTAGCTACAGCGCTGGAGACAGGTAAAACGCGAGAGTGGTATGATTGTGATGGTGGGGAAAAAATAAGTGGTCATGATATTAGGTGTTCTAAGCGTGCTGGACATGGTCCTCAAACGATAGAACAATCACTTATGAATTCTTGTAATGATGCAATGATGCATATGGTATTAGATATTGGGAAAGAAGATTTTTATAAATATCAAAATATTTTTAATTTTGGATTGAGAACAAATATTGATTTACCAGGAGAAGCACGAACAAATACTTTGATTTATACTGCACAAACTACAAATGATACTTCTTTGGCAACAAATTCTTTTGGGCAAAATTTTAATGTAACTGCAATTCAACTAGCATCTGCTTTTTGTTCTCTTATCAATGGTGGATATTATTATCAGCCACATATGATTAAAAAGATTGTAGATGATAATGGAAATACAGTACAAAATATAGAGCCAATTGTATTAAAACAGACTGTTTCTGGACAGACAAGTGATAAAATTAAACAATATCTTTATAGCACTGTATCAAAAGGGACAGGAAGAAGTGCCAAAGTAGAAGGATATTCAATGGGTGGAAAAACAGGAACAGCACAAAAGGGAAATCGTGATAAAAAGAAGTATGTAGTATCTTTTATTGGATTTGCACCAGTGGAAAATCCAGAAGTATTAGTCTATGTAGTAATTGATGAAGCAAATGTGGCTTTAGAAAAGCAAAGTAGTTCACTTGCAACAAATTTAGCAAAAGAAATATTTACAGAAATTCTTCCTTATATGAATGTATTTCAAGATGAAATAGCAGAGGGAGAAGAAGGAACGGAAGGTAATACTCCAGAAGGCAATGGAGAAGGAACCGAAAGCAATACTCCAGAAGGCAACGAAGGAGAAACCGAAGGCGATACTCCAGAAGATAATGAAGAAGGAATAGAAGGCAATACCCCAGAAGGCAATACTCCAGAAGATAATGAAGAAGGAATAGAAGGCAATACCCCAGAAAGCAATGGAGGAGGAACGGAAGGCAATACTCCAGAAGGCAATGGAGGAGGAACGGAAGGCAATACTCCAGAAGGCAATACTCCAGAAGATAATGAAGGAGGAAATAATACAATCGTAGAGCCAGAGTATCCAGCAGACGGTGTTCCCCAGACACTGCCATGATGGGCATATAATCCAAGGAACAATAACATAGATTAATTTTAAATAGTGTATATTTTACAAACAGAATTAAAAAATAAGCAGAAGATATCACATTAAAATAGTACATAACCTTATGAAGTGTGTAATAGATTATATTAATTACTTTTGTGAGGTTGTGGTATGTTCCGTAATAAAACATATAATCGAAGAAAATTATTAGTTATTTTTTCTTTAGTGATTTTAGTACTTGGTATACTGGTTGGAAGGTTAGTGTATCTAATGATATTTTGCTCAGAGTATTATGGACAGAAGGCTGAAGATTTACATGAAAGAGAAAGAGATATCAAAGCGGCAAGGGGGAAAATTATTGATGCTACAGGCACAGTACTTGCAACAAATCGTACGGTTTGCACTATATCTGTAATTCATAGTCAGATTGATGAACCAGAAGAGGTAATAGCGATTCTTACAAAGGAACTGGAAATGGAAGAGGAGGCAGTTAGAAAGCGTGTAGAAAAGGTAAGTTCTATTGAAAGAATTAAATCCAATGTAGATAAAGAGATTGGAGATAAAATCAGAAATTATGGTTTAGCTGGAGTAAAAGTGGATGAAGATTATAAGCGTTATTATCCTTTTGAAACTTTAGCGTCTAAAGTGCTTGGTTTTACTGGAGGAGATAATCAAGGAATTATTGGACTAGAAGTTATCTATGAAGAGTATTTAAAGGGAAGTAATGGTAAGATTCTTACCCTTACAGATGCAAGAGGAATAGAAATTGAAAATGCTGGAGAACGTCGACAGGAACCAATAGATGGAAATAATCTACATATAAGTTTAGATTATAATATTCAGTTGTATTGTGAACAAGCAGCAAAAAAGGTTATGGAGGCCAAATCTGCAGATGGTGTATCTATAATTGTGATGAATCCTCAAAATGGAGAAATTATGGCAATGGTAAATGTGCCAGAATTTGATTTAAATCATCCATTTACATTACTTCCAATGAAATCGTCTGCATCAGAGACAGAACAATCCACAACAGAACAGAATAAACAAGATTTGTTAAATCAAATGTGGAGAAACCCTTGTATCAATGATACTTATGAACCAGGTTCTGTGTTTAAAATTATCACTACAGCATCAGCATTTGAGGAAGGTGTAGTATCCTTAGGAGATCAATTTTTCTGTCCTGGATACAAGATGGTAGAAGATAGAAGAATCCATTGTCATAAACGTGCTGGTCATGGAGCAGAAGATTTTACACAAGGAATTATGAACTCCTGTAATCCAGTATTTATTGAACTAGGTCTGCGGCTTGGAGTGGACAATTTTTACAAGTATTTTCAGCAGTTTGGATTGCTCAATCGAACAGGAATTGACTTGCCTGGGGAAGCAGTTACCATTATGCATAATAAGAAAAATGTAGGACCTGTAGAATTGGCAACTGTTTCATTTGGGCAATCTTTTCAAATTACACCTATTCAACTTGCTACAACAGTATCTTCTCTTATAAATGGTGGAAATAGGGTTACACCACATTTTGGAGTGTCAGTAAAAGATGATCAAGGAGAGTTGGTAGAAACGCTTCAATATGATGTGAAAGAAGGAATTGTAAGCAGTGAGACTTCTGAAATTCTTCGGACAGTATTAGAAAAAGTAGTGTCTGAGGGAAGTGGGAAAAAAGCATATATTGAAGGATTTTCTATAGGAGGAAAAACAGCTACTTCTCAGACTTTACCCAGAAGTGCAAATAAATATATATCTTCCTTTCTTGGATTTTCCCCCGCTAAAAATCCACAGGTACTAGCATTGGCAATTATCAATAATCCGCAAGGAATTTATTATGGAGGAACAATTGCTGCTCCAGTAGTACAAGAAATATTTTCCAATATTTTGCCATATCTTGGGATTGAAAAAGAGGCAGTGCCACAAAATTGATGTTTAGTTAGTAGTTCAGTTATATAAGATTATATTTGTATGTATATAAGCAGAAAGATATATACTGAACTGCTACATTCAATTCCAATTATAAGTTTTATCTATGCGATTGAAAGAAAAACAATTGTACATATTTCATATACCAGTGTTACTATTTCTTGGTTAATACAAATTCTTCTCTTGCATAATGAAAGGAAAGGTTTTATAATGGAAAAGCTATCTTAAATGGGAAAATCTTCCCTGAATAAGCAAAAGACATTGTAGAAACGAAGAGGTGTAGAGAAGATGACACAAAGAGTTATAATTCCAGTATTGATTGCTTTTACAATCACAGCCGTTTTAGGTCCAATTGTAATACCAGTTTTAAGAAAATTGAAAATAGGTCAAACTGAAAGAGAAGAATTAAAGTCCCATTTGAAAAAGGCTGGGACACCTACTATGGGAGGATTAATGATACTTGCAGGTATTGTTGCAACTTCTCTTGTTTATATAAAAGATTATCCTAGAATTATGCCGATATTATTTGTGACAATAGGATTTGGAATTATTGGATTTTTAGATGATTATTTAAAGGTTGTATTGAGGCGTTCTGATGGCCTCTTGCCTTGGCAGAAAATGGCAGGACAGATTATTGTAACAGGCGTGTTTATTTTCTATATGAATCAATATACAGATATTTCTTCCAAAATGTTGATTCCTTTTACAGGAGGTTTTGAAAAAGGAATTTATTTGGATTTAGGTTGGTTAGCAATTCCAGTTATGTTTTTGGCAATTATAGGAACAGTCAATGGAGCTAATTTTACAGATGGTTTGGATGGTTTAGCTTCTAGTGTAACAGTTTTGATTGCAACATTTTTTTCAGTTGTTGCAATTGGTACAGACAGTGGGATAGAGCCTATTACTTGTGCGGTAGCTGGTGCATTGCTTGCTTTCCTATTGTTTAATGTTTACCCAGCAAGTGTTTTTATGGGAGATACAGGTTCATTGGCATTAGGAGGATTTGTAGCTGCTACAGCTTATATGATGCAGATGCCAATATTTATATTGATTGTAGCATTGATTTATTGGGTAGAATTGTTATCTGTTATGATACAAGTTACTTATTTTAAGAAAACTGGAGGAAAGCGTATTTTTCGTATGGCACCAATCCACCATCATTTTGAATTAGGTGGATGGTCTGAAACAAGAGTGGTGGCAGTATTTTCTATTGTTACAGCAATCTTGTGTTTAGTTGGATTGCTTGCTCTCTAATATTAGTAAAATGCACCTATGGTGCTTTCCCGCTGTTAGGCAGCTTTTTTGCTTATAATCAGGTGCTCTGTTATGCATAATATCAATTGTTTTTGCTATGCTGGTTGGTACTGTGCATAGCTGAACTGTTACTTAGGAACACTTTCATAGTAAATGATAGGAGGAAGAATCGTGAATTTAAAGGGAAAGAAATTTTTGGTGGTAGGAGCTGGTATTAGTGGAATTGCGGCAACAGAGCTTTTGATAAAACACAATGTTTCAGTGATATTATATGATGCAAAAGAAGAGCAAAAGCCAGAAGAAATCAGAAAAAAATCTCCAATTTTAGCAGAGGTGGAACTGGTATTAGGTGAGTTGCCAGAAACAATTATAGAACAATGTGATATTGCTATTTTAAGTCCAGGAGTTCCAATAGATATTCCTATTGTGGAGCGTATGAAAAAAGCAGGAATGCAAATATGGGGGGAGATAGAGCTTGCCTATGCCTTTGAACAAGGAAAAGTACTTGCAATCACTGGAACAAATGGAAAGACAACTACTACATCTCTATTAGGTGAAATTATAAAACATGCATCTTTTGATGTAAAAGTTGTGGGTAATATTGGAATCCCTTACACTAGTATGGTATCAGACACCACAAAAGAATCTATCACTGTGGCAGAAATTAGCAGTTTTCAATTGGAGACAGTGCATAAATTTTGTCCACAAGTTTCTGCTATTTTAAATATTACACCAGATCATTTAAATCGTCATCATACGATGGAAACATATTGTCAAACAAAAGAAAGAATAACTATAAATCAAGGGAACGACCAAGTGTGTGTGTTAAATTATGAAGATTCTATTTTAAGGGAATTTGCCAAAAATCTGAAGACAAAAGTTATATTTTTTAGCAGCCAAAGAGAACTTGAACAGGGAATTTATCTAGAAGGGGAAAAGATTATTTGGAAATGGAAAGAGCAAAAGGAAGTTGTATGTAATGTGCGGGAACTTCAGTTAATAGGAAAACATAATTATGAGAATGTTATGGCAGCTACTGCAATGGCATTAACAGTTGGAATTTCTATAGAAAAAATAAGAGAAGTTCTGGTTTCTTTTGTAGCAGTTCCGCATAGAATAGAATATGTGGTGACAAGGCGGGGGGTTCGTTTTTATAATGATTCTAAGGGAACAAACCCAGATGCAGCTATTCAGGCAGTGAAGGCAATGGAATGGCCAACCTTGTTGATTGGGGGAGGATATGATAAAGATTCAGAATATGATGAATGGATCCATGCCTTTGAGGGAAAAGTGAAAAAGTTAATTTTATTAGGTGCTACCAAGGAAAAAATACGAGACACGGCAGTAAGACTTGGATATCCAGAAGAAAATATTATTTTTGTAGAAAATTTACAAGAAGCCGTAGATGTATGTTATTCTAATGCCAAGAGTGGAGATGCAGTATTGTTATCTCCTGCATGTGCAAGTTGGGGAATGTTTAAAAATTATGAGCAACGTGGTGATATGTTTAAGGAGATGGCAAGAGCATTAAGTGAGTAGTAAAAAGATAAGTCAGGAGTGCTGATATGAGTAGAGAACAGAGGGCTGACAAAAGACAAAAAAATTTTCAATATTTTGATTATAGTCTGTTAATTATTGTGTTTTTTCTAATATGTTTCGGACTAGTCATGCTGTACAGCACAAGTTCTTATAATGGGCAAGTGAAATTTAATGATGCGGCCTACTATCTAAAGAATCAGTTAAAAGCAGATTTACTGGGAATCGTTGCTATGATAGTAGTGGCAAAAATTGATTACCGTATCTGGAAAAATTTTTGGTGGATTGCTTACATAGCAGCATTTGGATTATGTGTATTAGTTCTTTTTATTGGAACAGAATTGAATGGTGCAAAACGATGGCTGAATTTAGGATTTATTAGTTTTCAGCCTTCTGAAATGGCAAAATTAGCCATTATTGTATTTTTAGCAACAATTATTAGTCAAATGCCCAAGCAGATGGGAAAGTTTTCATCACTAATAAAAATAATGGTTCTGGTTTTACCTATGGTTGGAATTGTAGCGACAGAAAATTTAAGTACAGCAATTATTATATTAGGAATTGCTGTTGCCTTAGTATTTGTATCTAGTCCCAAATATATGCAATTTATAGTGATGGGAGGAGCAGTTATTGCTTTTGGAGCAATATTTATTATGATGGAATCTTACCGAGCAGAACGTCTAAAAATTTGGCTTGAGCCAGAAAAATATGAAAAGGGATATCAAACGTTACAAGGTTTGTATGCAATTGGATCTGGTGGTTTATTTGGAAAAGGATTAGGCGGCAGTATGCAAAAGTTAGGGTTTGTTCCAGAAGCTCAGAATGATATGATTTTTTCTATTATTTGTGAAGAGTTGGGATTGTTTGGGGCTGTCTGTGTCATTTTATTATTTGTAATTGTGCTTTGGCGTTTTATGGTGATTGCTAGTAATGCACAAGATTTGTATGGTGCATTGATTGTAACAGGAGCCTTGGCGCATATTGCAATACAAGTAATTTTAAATATTGCTGTGGTAACTAATACCATACCAAATACAGGTATTTCTTTACCATTTATCAGTTATGGAGGAACATCAGTAGTGTTTTTATTGTCGGAAATGGGTCTAGTTTTAAGTGTATCTAGAGGAATACGGTTAGAACAGGAGTAAAATATGGGAAGAGGAAGAAAGAAACAAAAAAAACGATGGAAAACCATAGGTCTGACATTACTTTTTATATTACTGCTGTTTGCTGTGGCTGCATTGATTGTAATAAAAGTATTTACAGTAGAAAAAGTAAAAGTCACAGGAAATGAACATTATTCAGATGAAGTTATGAAAGATTGGCTGTTGGATGATGAATATTCTTGGAACAGTTTATATGTATATTTTAAATACAAGTTTGTGGAGCCTGAAAAAATGCCTTTTGTAGATACAATGGAAATTTTTTTAAAGTCTCCACATACATTGGAGATTAAAGTTTATGAAAAGGCTTTGTTAGGTCGTGTCTATATTGATACACTGGGACAAAATGCTTATTTTGACAAAGATGGATTTGTGTTAGAAATGTCTTCAAAAGTGATTGAAGGGATACCAAAGATAAGTGGATTGGATGTAGAACAAATTGTATTATATGAGAAACTTCCTATCAAAGGAAAAAATGTATTAAAAAATTTATTATCTTTGACACAAATGTTAAAAAAATATGAGCATGTCCCAGAAAGCATTAAATATAGCAAAGAAGGAAATTATACATTAAAGTATCAGGGTATTACTGTTTTACTTGGACAAGCACAGAAATTAAATGAAAAAATTGTAAGGCTTACATATGTTTTACCAAAATTAGATGGAGAAAAAGGAACTTTGCATCTGGAAAGTTGGACTGAAAATACTACAGATATTTCTTTTGAGAAATCGGGATAGGGAATATTACAGTTCAGCCTGTATTATTTGCAAAAACGCTTGAGGCTAACTTGCTTATTATGGGGCATTTAACTCCTGGTTATATACCAATCATCTTTACAATGTAAACAAATGTCACACTGATTGGCACTATATATGGATGAACTGTTGAAAAAATTTTTAAATTTTTGTTGATTAATTCCCAAAAAGATTATAGTATATTGTATAAGGGTTTATTATCGGTATTGAGTAGTCTGAAGAATTTCAGATAAGATAAAGGAGGAAGAACCTTGCTTGAAATTATGACAACTGAAGCAGATTCCAGTGCGAAGATTATTGTAATCGGTGTAGGTGGGGCTGGAAATAATGCAGTAAATAGAATGATTGAGGAAAATATAGGTGGTGTTGAATTTATAGGTGTCAACACGGACAAGCAAGCCTTAATGTTATGCAAAGCGCCAAAGTTAATTCAAATTGGAGAGAAGCTGACAAAAGGGCTTGGAGCAGGTGGACAACCAGAGATTGGTCAGAAGTCAGCAGAAGAAAGTATTGATGAATTGACTGCTGAAATCAAATGAGCAGATATGGTATTTGTTACCTGTGGTATGGGTGGAGGAACTGGCACAGGAGCAGCACCAGTCGTTGCAAAAATTGCAAAAGATATGGGCATTTTAACAGTAGGTGTTGTAACAAAGCCTTTTAAATTTGAAGCAAAAGCGCGTATGATTAATGCACTTGGTGGTATTGAACGTTTAAAGGAAAGCGTTGATACACTTATTGTGATTCCAAATGATAAATTGTTAGAAATTGTGGATAGAAGAACCACAATGCCGGACGCTTTAAAAAAGGCAGATGAAGTGTTACAACAAGCAGTTCAAGGAATTACAGATTTGATTAATGTACCTGCATTGATTAACTTAGATTTTGCAGATGTACAGACTGTAATGAAGGATAAAGGTTTGGCTCATATTGGTATTGGTATGTCTAAGGGAGATGATAAAGCGGCAGAAGCTGTAAAACTTGCGGTGGAAAGTCCATTGTTGGAAACTACAATTTCAGGAGCATCTCATGTTATCATTAATATTTCAGGAGATATTTCTCTTGTAGATACTAGTGAAGCAGTAAACTATGTACAAGACCTTTCTGGTGAGAATGTAAATATTATTTTTGGCGCTAAGTATGATGAGACTATGACAGATGAAGCAATTATTACAGTAATTGCAACTGGATTAGAGGATGTGACAGCAGCACCTAAGGTAATGCCAAATATGAATTCCATGCAGAATACTGCAAGAATGACAGGAAGGACTTCTAATAATTTAGGAGGAAGAACCTCTAGCAATATGGGAACTGCAAGGACTTCTAATAATTTAGGAGGAAGAACCTCTAATAATATGGGAACTAGCAGAACTTATAATGGTCTTGGAGGAACATCCCGTCAGACAAATCCCTATGAGACCACACAGACTCCTATAAACAATAATTATGGAAGTACGTCTTCTAATTTTGGTACCCAAAGACCCAGAAGACCAGAACATGATATTCCAGATAGGGGGATTCAAATTCCAGAATTTTTAAAGAATGCAAAGAAATAAAATATACATATATAGTGTAAGACTGTTACATAATAGTTGAACAACCAAACATTTATTTCCTAATGTTAGACAAGAAAGGGAGTGTTATTCAACTAAATGTAACAGTCTTTTTATTTGTCCGCTTTGTTCTATTATGTGTTTTACAAGTAAGAGATTGAGTAAATTATTGGATTTAAAGGATAAGTAGGTCAAACTGTCGATTTTTGTTATTAAATTTTATAAAAACAGGACAATGGTTTGACAAAAAAAATTGTACCATCAATTTATACTATATTTATCAGAATCAGCCTGCATTTTAAGGCTGTATTAAATGCAGATAAGGAGGTTGTAGGTGAAATATGAACTGTATGCAGATGTCTGGTTTCTGACTAATTTTACTATGGATAGTTTAGCTCTACTAATTACAGGAAAACTTTTAAAGCAACGTATTGATATAAAAAGATTGTTACTAGGAAGTTTTATTGGCACAATTCTTTCCATAGTGCTCTTTTTTAAACTAGACGATTATAGCTGGTATCAGCTAATCGTGCATTTTTTGGTGAATCCACTGATGGTATATCTTTGTTATCGTAGTAAAAGAAAGAAAGAATTTTTAGGTCAGTGGGCAATTACATATCTGGCCTTTATTTTATTAGGAGGAATATTAGAATGGAGTATGCAAAATATCAATGATAGTAGATATTTTGCAATATATCTTGTAGGTGCATTATTGTTTTTAGCAACGTCAGGGAAGATACTTTCTCATTTAAAAAGACAAAAAGAAACGATTTATGACCTTCTTCTGGTGACCAGAGAAGGTAATATTTCTGTAAAGGGTTTTTATGATACAGGAAATTTGCTGATAGACCCATTAGTGAACCAACCAGTACATATTATAAAGAGGGAAATCTTAAAGGAACAAATACAGAGAGAAAAGATTCCGGTACGGTTAATTCCTTTTCATTCTCTTGGGAAAGAAACAGGATTATTAGAGGCAGTTACTTTAGAGGGAATGTATATTTTGAAGGATGGTTCTCCAATGTACCTAAAAAAACCGGTATTTGGCATTGCGGAAGAAAAATTATTTCAGGATGACAAATGTGATGTGATATTAAATGCAAAAAGTATGGAAAGTTAAAGGAGGAAAATTATGTACATAAAAATTACAATACCACAGCATTTTCAATTGAAGCTAATACCAAAGTTCCGAAATATGCTTCTGCTGAAAAAAGGTGATATCCTCTATATTGGTGGCGCAGAAATATTACCACCACCTTTAGATGCAAGAGATGAAAATAAATATATTCAAATGCTAGAGGGAGAAGAATCAGAACCCGCAAGAAGTGTATTGATTGAACACAATTTGCGTTTGGTGGTATATATAGCCAAAAAATTTGACAATACAGGAATTGGAGTAGAAGATTTAATTTCCATAGGTACGATAGGTTTAATTAAGGCCATTAATACGTTTAATCCTACAAAGAATATCAAACTTGCTACTTATGCTTCTAGATGTATAGAAAATGAAATTTTAATGTACTTGCGAAGAAATAATAAAACCAGAATGGAAGTATCTATTGATGAGCCATTAAATGTTGACTGGGATGGAAATGAATTGCTTTTATCAGATATCTTAGGTACAGATGAAGATGTTATTTATCGAGATATTGAAACGGAAGTAGAAAAAAACCTTCTAAAAAAAGCAGTAGAAAAACTTTCTGATAGAGAACGTACCATTGTAGAACTTCGTTTTGGATTAAATACTTCAAATGGAGAAGAAATGACACAAAAAGAAGTTGCAGATTTTTTAGGAATTTCTCAATCTTATATTTCTCGTTTGGAAAAAAAAATTATGAAACGCTTGAAAAAAGAAATCGTAAAGTTTGAGTAGACATGA
This sequence comes from uncultured Lachnospiraceae bacterium, assembly GCA_910586005.1. Classification (GTDB taxonomy): domain Bacteria; phylum Bacillota; class Clostridia; order Lachnospirales; family Lachnospiraceae; genus Petralouisia. The sequence continues at coordinate 24,785 of CAJUHG010000005.1, forward strand.
TATAATGTCATTAGACATTATATTGCCAGAATGGGCATAGGTTATTATATCTTATCGCAAAGCGATTATGATATAATGTCGTTAGATATTATATTGCCCGAATGGGTATAAGTTATTATATTTTAATAATTATACAAAGGAGATGGTAAATTGAAACTTGAATTTTTAGGAGCTGCCCATGAGGTAACTGGAAGCTGCCACTATGTACAAATTGGGGGAATACATCTGTTGGTGGATTGTGGTATGGAACAGGGACCAGATTTATATGAGAATCAAGAAATACCAGTCAATGCTTCAGAGATTGATTATGTGTTGATTACACATGCACATATTGACCATTCAGGGTTGTTACCCTTGTTGTATAGTCATGGATTTCGGGGAAAAGTCTATGCTACCAGAGCAACTATGGAACTTTGTAATATTATGTTGAAGGATTCAGCACATATTCAAATGTTTGAAGCGGAATGGCGGAATCGTAAGGCACGACGTGCTGGAAAACCATTGATAGATCCCATGTATACTATGGAAGATGCCCAAGGGGTGTTGGAGCATTTTATACCATGTGAATATGGGGAAACCATTATGTTATGTTCAGAGATAACCATTCGTTTTACAGATGCTGGACATTTACTAGGCTCATCTAGCATTGAAATTTGGGGAACAGAGCAGGAGAAACAAGTAAAATTAGTATTTTCTGGTGATATTGGTCATGGAAATAAACCCTTAATACGCAATCCCCAATACATAAGAGATGCAGATTATGTAATTGTAGAATCTACCTATGGAGACCGTTTGCACCAGAATCCTCCAGATTATGCCAAAGAACTTGCGAGTGTATGTAGAGATACTTTTCTAAGAGGAGGAAATGTAGTAATTCCAGCATTTTCTGTAGGAAGAACACAAGAAATGTTATACTTTTTAAGAAAAATTAAAGTGGAAGGTCTATTACCAGAATTTACAGATTTTGAAGTATACATTGACAGTCCTCTTGCAGTGGAAGCAACAAATATTTTCCATAAGAATGTAAAAGAATGTTTTGATAAAGAGGCATTAGAGCTGGTGAGAAAAGGAAAAAATCCTATTAGTTTTCCAGGGCTAAAAGTGGCTGTTACAAGCGAAGAATCTAAAATGATTAACTTTATAGAGAAACCAATTGTAATTATTTCCGCCTCTGGTATGTGTGAAGCCGGACGTATTAGACATCATTTAAAACATAATTTATGGAGAAAAGATTCTACCATTCTTTTTGTGGGATATCAAGTGCATGGAACTCTTGGAAACCTCTTGTTAGGTGGTGCAAAAGAGGTAAAATTATTTGGTGAGAGTATTGAGGTTCATGCCAAAATTCAAAATCTAGCAGGCATTAGTGGTCATGCAGATCAACAGCATTTATTAGAATGGGTCAAAGCCTTTGGAGAAACCCCCAAACGGATATTTGTTGTCCATGGTGAAGATAGTGTCTGTGATACTTTTGCTTCTCTGATTACAAAAGAAACAGGCGTTGAGGCAATAGCTCCCTACAGTGGAGATATCTATGATTTGGAAACAAATACCTGCTTGGCACAGGGAAGTAGAGAAAAGAAGGTTAAGAAGACAAAAGATGCACGTGTAGTTTCTAATGTTTTTGCAAGGCTTTTAGCTGCTGGAGAACGATTGTTAGCTGTTATCCGAAAATCTGAAGGAAGGCCCAATAAAGAACTTGGAAAACTTGCAGATCAGATTAATTCTATTTGTGATAAGTGGGAGTAATAGATAAATAATTTTTCATATTTTTTAAAGCTGATTTTTCTAATCTGCTTACCTGGGCTTGGGAGATATGAATTTCTTCAGCCACTTCCATTTGAGTTTTGCCTTCAAAAAAGCGAAGTTTAATGATATAGTTTTCACGTTCATTTAATCGTTTCATGGCATCGCTTAAGGAAAGTTCTTCCACCCAGGTTTCTTCTTTATTTTTTTTATCACTGATTTGATCCATAACATAAAGTGTATCGCCTCCATCTGTATATACTGGATCATAAAGACTAACAGGACATTGGATGGCATCTAGAGCAAATACAATATCTTCTTTGGGAATATCAATTTCCTTGGCAATGTCATCGATGGTAGGTTCCTTGGATAATTCTTTGGATAGTATTTCTTTTGTATGAATTGCTTTGTAAGCAATATCCCTAAGGGAACGACTTACTCGTATGGAGTTGTTATCCCGCAGATACCGTCTGATTTCTCCAATAATCATAGGAACTGCGTAGGTGGAAAACTTTACACCGATATCTGGATTGAAATTATCAATGGATTTGATTAATCCAATACATCCGATTTGAAATAAATCATCTACATTTTCATTGCTGTTGGAAAAACGCTTGATAACACTTAAGACCAAGCGGAGATTTCCCTTAATATAAGTTTCACGTGCATTTTGATCTCCTGCCTTAATGCGGGAAAATAAATCATTTTTTTCCTCTTCCTTTAATACAGGGAGTTTTGCTGTGTTGACTCCGCAAATTTCTACTTTATATGCAGCCATGATATTACCTCCAGAAAGTTTTGGTTACCTATTCAAAACTTGAATAGTAATAGATTTATTACTATTGTTTACAATCTAACCACAAGCTTCATGTTCTGTGGGACTACTTGGGTTCGCGGGCACGCTGGGATCTCTTACAAGCAAGTTCGATGAAGATCCTCACTTTGTCTTCGCGTAAATAAAAGTGTGAACAATAACATAAATTTCTGTATTAAAAGAATGCGCTTAATTTGCTACTTTTATTCATAGAATTTTCATGATATAATGTTCAAGAAAGTAAGGAGCATTATCAAAGAGGTCAAAATGTTAGGTGTATCATAATTTGCATGAAGCAATTGTCATTTTTTTAGAAATATGAATAGCCAAAGAACAAAAAAATTTGTTGTTAGGAGATAAAAATCATGAAAGATGCCATTGATAAAAGAAATGAAAGAGAAAGAATTGCGAGAAGTATTGTAAAGCGAAGAAATATTATATATACCAGTAGAGAAGAATTAGAGCGAAAAAAAGAAGAAGAGAAGAAGAAAGAAGACAGAGCAAAAGTAGAAGAGCTTGTAAAGCAGTTAAAAAAAGAAGAAGATAAAAAACAAGCAATGGAAATTGAAAAGCTATTAGCAGAACAACAGGCTTTAGAACAACAGTTAAAAACTGGTATGGATGCCACTGGTAAAAAACCTATGGATGATATAATGCAGGAAAAAGTAGAGGCGATTTTAAGTGAAAAAAGCAGGCAGTTGCAAGATATTATTATTGCCAACAGTGTGGAAGTGGTTCAAGAAAATAAAGAGGTGGAAGTATCTGTACTTGAAAATTCTTCAGCAGATGAATCCAAAACAGAAACAATTATTATGGAAGAAGATATTAAAGAGGAACCTGAAATACAAACAGATATTATGCAGGAAGCTTCCTCTATTCCAGAAGAAGCTATAAAAGAAGAATCTGAAACAGATATGATAGAAAAGTAGAAAATTTAGTTTACGTTTCATTAGAAGAAGTGACTAATTTGGTTCAGGGAAAATCTTAAGTAGCTAAAAGAGATAGCTAATTTAATGTTGAAGGTGTTGATGAATACAAATTAAATATTACAAGAAGTGTAATAAAAGGAGAAAAAATATTGTGAAACAGTCAGAGGATATAACAGAGAAGAAACCAGAAGTCCCAGAGAAAAAGCAACAAAAACATGCTCCTCTAAATGAAACTTGGTCACAAGATGCTCAGGATGAATTGGAAGCTTTCATTGAACAACAGGGAATTTATATCCGTCAATAACAGAGTTAGCAAAGCATTTGGGAGACATACCATAAAATTTACGAAAGGCCCGTAAAAAAGCAGAATAATCAGAGAAACCACAGATAGAGGAAGTTTTTAAGATGGGTATGCCTCTCTTAATTAAGTCTCCCGCTAACAGTAGACGCTTCTGCTGAATATAATTGTGAAGCGTGTAACCGGTGTGTTTTTTAAACTTATGCATAAGATAATATTTGCTTACATAGAATTGAGAGGCTAAAGTTTCATTGGATAAATCTGCAGAAAGATTTTGATTAATATATGTTAAAATATCTGCAATTTGTTTATCATATTGGGTTGCAGAAGTGTCTTTTGCATATTGTTCAGGAACAAATACCCTATTTAAATAAACCATAAGTTGTAGAAAATATGTTTGACTTAAAATCTCATGTCCAAATTCCATACTAGTAAGAGATGCCTCTAATTGGTGAAGGATTGTTTGTATTTCAATTTGTAGAGTATGATTAAGCCGAATTAAATTAAATTTTTTTTTATTTGCTGTAGTAAAACAACAAGAAAGATCACAAGAATAGTCTTTTGGAACGTTGATAAAATCTTTTTGAAGCCATAAAACGACACGTTCATAGGTGAAATTAGGGTCAATAATTGGTTTATGAATATCATGATGATTGATTAAAAGGATATCCCAAGGTTTTAAGTAATAGGCTTTTCCTTCCACAAGATAAGTAACTTTTCCAGATAAAAATATAATAATTTTATTGAAATCATGATAATGAAATTCAAATTCTTGATTTTTTTTATCTTTTAAATGAAACAGGCGGAAATTCTGATAAAGATATCCAGTCTGTTTTTCTTTTTTCTGCTGCAAAGTATCAGACATTGTTATACTTCCTTCCTAAAAAAATAGTTCTTTATACAAGTCAAGTGATAAAAGTACAGACACTTTTTAGAATACAGCATTTTTTGCAATATTTCAAGCAATTTATCCACTATTCCTTGTAAAAAGAGTATCATAAAATAAATAATAACAGGGAAAAGGAGAATTGTATGGATAATAATATTACAATGAAAAAATATCATGGTTTGGGAAATGATTATTTGGTATTAGACCCCAATGAAAATAATATAATTTTACAGACAAAAAATATTGAAATGCTTTGTAGAAGAAATTTTGGAGTAGGAGCAGATGGGCTGTTGTATGGTCCAATTATGGAAGAAGGAAAGTTTAAGGTAAGAATATTTAATTCAGATGGTTCAGAAGCAGAAAAAAGTGGGAATGGTGTGCGAATTTTTGCAAAATATTTATTAGATAAGGGATATATAAAAGAAAAAAAATTTATGATAAGCACATTAGCTGGAGAAGTGGAAGTTGAATTTATAAAAGAAGATGGAAGTAGTATGCGAGTAAATATGGGAAAACCATCTTATGCGGGTGCGCAAATGCCCCTATCGGGGTTGCAGGGTGAAATTGTAAATGCTCATTTAAAATTTCATGATAATGATTACAATACTACTTGTCTTTCTGTAGGAAATCCTAATTGTGTGATTATGATGGAAGAGATAACACCTCAGACTGTAAAAGTACTAGGACCTTATGTAGAAGGTGCACAATATTTCCCGAATCGAATTAATATGCAACTCTGCAAAGTAATTAACAGGAAAAATATTGCCATTGAGATTTATGAACGGGGAGCAGGTTATACTTTGGCATCTGGAACAGGTGCCTGTGCAGCCGTTGCAGCTGCAAAGCGAATGGGATTGGTAGATGGAAATGTTATTGTGCATATGCAAGGGGGCAATTTATTTATTGAAATAGAGGAAGATGAGACGATTTATATGACTGGAAGTGTAGAAGAAGTTGGAACATTTACATTGGCAGAGAATTTTTTTGCATAATGATATTTTAAATATAAACAATATATTAATATAGGGCAGATAAACGCTTAATTTTATGGATGTCGGTATGAAACTTCTGTTATGTTATAAGAGTTGAAAACTTTCATAGTAAAAAATAAGTGACAATCTGCCTACTTTTTGTTATCATATATGAAAAAACTTAGTGTAAGTGATAGCATAGGAGAAGCATATGGAAAAAATATTAGATTTAATTAGCAATGAGGTAATGAGAGCGTTCAAAGCAAATGGTTATAATGAGAAATATGGAAAAGTAACCTTGTCAAATCGTCCTGACCTTTGTGAATATCAATGTAATGGGGCTATGGCAGCTGCAAAGGAATATAAATGTGCGCCTTTTATGATTTCAGACAAAATTGCAGGAAGTCTAAAAGATAAGGAAATGTTTGAATCTGTAGAATCTGTAAAGCCAGGATTTTTGAATTTGAAATTAAATTTAGAGTATTTAGTAAATTATTTAAGAGGGATGGAAAAAGACAAGGAACGTTTAGGCTGTAATAAATGTGAAAATCCAAAGACTATTATGATAGATTATGGTGGCCCCAATGTGGCAAAACCGCTTCATGTGGGACATTTACGTTCTGCTATTATTGGAGAAAGTGTGAAGCGAATTGGAAAATTTATGGGCCATAACATGATTGGTGATGTGCATCTTGGAGACTGGGGCTTGCAAATGGGATTGATTATTACAGAGTTAAAAGAGAGAATGCCAGAACTGGTATATTTTGATGAAAGTTACAATGGAGAATATCCCAAAGAACCACCTTTTACAATTTCTGAATTAGAGGAAATCTATCCTACAGCAAGTGGAAAATCTAAGGAGGATGTAACTTATAAAGAAGCAGCTATGCAGGCAACTTATGAATTGCAACATGGAAGAAAAGGTTATCAGGCATTGTTAGAGCATATTTTAAATGTGTCTGTAAATGACTTGAAACGCAACTATGAAAACTTAAAGGTCTCTTTTGAATTATGGAAGGGAGAATCAGATGCACAGCCATACATACCTGATATGGTGCAAAAAATGAAAGAAGATGGATTTGCTTATATCAGTGAAGGTGCATTGGTTGTTGATGTAAAAGAAGATACTGATACCAAAGAAATTCCACCTTGTATGATTTTGAAATCAGATGGTGCTTCTCTTTATAATACAACAGATTTGGCTACCATTGTGTGGCGTATGAGAGATTACAATCCAGATGAGATTATTTATGTGGTGGACAAGCGGCAAGAATTGTATTTTACACAGGTGTTTCGGTGTGCAAGAAAAACAGGACTAGTAAAACCAGAAACGGAACTAAAATTTCTAGGTTTTGGTACGATGAATGGAAAAGATGGCAAACCCTTTAAGACAAGAGAAGGTGGAGTCATGCGTTTGGAATATTTAGTTACTAGCATCAATGAAGAAATGTATAAAAAAATTACAGATAATCACACCGTAGAAGAAGCAGAAGGTCAAAAGACAGCAAAGTTAGTGGCTCTTTCTGCAATTAAATATGGAGATTTATCCAATCAGGCTTCAAAAGATTATATTTTTGATACAGAGCGTTTTACTTCTTTTGAGGGAAATACAGGACCTTATATTTTATATACCATTGTGAGGATTAAATCTATCTTAAAAAAATATCAAGCAGAAAAAACTTTGCCACAGCAGGCAGAAATCCTACCAGCTCATTCAAACAGTGAGAAAGCCTTAATGTTAGAAATCAGCAAGTTTAATGCTATAATGGAAAATGCTTTTGAAGAAAGTGCACCTCATAAAGTATGTGCTTATATCTATGATTTGGCGAATGCCTTCAATCATTTTTATCATGAGACAAAGATTATGGCAGAAGCAGACGAGATGGTACAAGCAGGTTATATTAAGCTATTAGAATTGACCAAAAAAGTGTTGGAAATTTGTATTGAAGTATTGGGATTTGAAGCGCCAGAGCGAATGTAATAGACCAAGAAAAGGTTGATTTTAAAATCTATAGCAAATGGAAAAGGGGAAGAAGTATGATAAAATATGATGTATCAGCGTTAGGAGAGTTATTAATTGATTTTACTTATTCTGGGATTTCTGAACAAGGAAATTCGCTTTTAGAAGTGAATCCAGGTGGAGCGCCTTGTAATGTATTGGCATTGTTAAATAAATGTGGAAGAACTACAAATTTTATTGGAAAAGTTGGAAAGGACCAATTTGGATATCTATTGCAAGATACATTAAAAGAATTAAAGATTGGGATAGATGGATTGTGTTTTGATGAGGAAGTAAAAACTACACTTGCTTTTGTGAAAACTTTTGAAAATGGGGATAGAGATTTTGCCTTTTACAGAAACCCTGGTGCTGATATGATGCTTACCGAGGGAGATGTTAAGGAAGAGCAAATTAAGAATAGTAGCATTTTTCATTTTGGAACACTCTCTATGACACATGAAGAAGTATGCAAAGCTACAGAGAAAGCAGTAAAGATTGCAAAAGAAAATGGAGTTCTTATTTCCTTTGACCCAAATTTAAGAATACCTTTATGGAAAGATTTAGATAGAGCAAAAGAAAAAATGGAATATGGATTAAGTCAATGTGATATATGTAAAATTTCTGAAGAAGAAGTAGAATTTCTTACTGGAGAAAAAGATATAAAAAAAGGGGCAGAAACTCTTAGAAAGAAATTTCCTGTTAAGTTGTTTCAAGTGACTGCTGGAGCAGAAGGAAGTTATGCATTCTATAAGGATCTCATAGTATATCAACCAAGTTTTAAGCTAGGAGGAACGATTGAGACAACAGGAGCTGGAGATACTTTCTGTGGAAGTATTTTACATGGAGTATTAGACAGAGATATAGAACATCTTACCAAAGAGGACTTAGAACAGATGCTTACCTTTGCTAATGCAGCAGCATATCTAGTTACAACCAAAAAAGGAGCCATACGTTCTATGCCTGAAGTAGAAGAAATAAAAAAAATAATAGAAGAAAATAAATAAATCGGAGAACAATATGATTACCATCAAAGAAATTGCATCGATATTAGGTCTTAGCGCTACAACTGTATCTAATGTAGTAAATGGACATACAGAAAAAATGTCTCCTGCCACAAGGCAGAAAATTGAAGAAGCACTGGTTCAGTATGAATTTCAAAAAACGGTTCATCAAGAAGAGTTAAGTAAGGCACTAAAACTGATATCGGTGGATTTCTATCTTCGTTCAAAAGAAAATATTTTTATGGACCCCTTTTGCTCAGAACTTTTAGATGCCATATGTATAAAATTACAAGAATTTGGACGTTTTCCTGTATGTGGAATACCCAAAAAGGAAGAAGATATTTTTCGCAAATTCCAAGCGCGTAATATTGAAGGTGGAATTGTAGTAGGGTTTGAACCGTGGGAATGTAAAGAGTTTGCTGAAAAAGTGGGAAAACCAGTGGTATTTATTGATTGCGGAGAAGGAGAATATAATAATATTGGAATTGCTGATTATGAAGGTGGAAAAGAGATTACAGAGTTTATGTTAAAACAAGGACATAGGAAAATAGCATTTTTTTGTGATAGAAAAAGTCCAGTATCTAGTACATTTGAGCGGTTTCGAGGATATTGTGATGCTCTTGAAAATTATGGTCTTGCTTATAATAACAAAGATTATTATTATTTACCAGATGCAAGAAATCTTAGAAGAGAAGCCTTAAGAAATTTTGCTATAAAGGCAAAACAGATGGGATATACTGCTGTTTTTGTGGTATCTGATTTATTGGCAAATGAGACAATTAATGTTTTTTTTGGAGAAGGATTGAGTGTTCCAGAAGATATTTCTGTAGCAGGTTTTGATGATAATATTTATGCTAGATTAAGTAGGCCTATGCTCACCACCGTTCGACAGCCAGTGAAAGAAAAAGGAGAAGAGGCTGTAAAACTTTTAGTACAAAGAATCAAAGGGGAAGAAATTATGGCAAAATCCTTTAAACTTCCAGTTGAATTAATTGTAAGAGAAAGTGTTATAAATATCAATTAAATATATTACAAAAGATGATCTTGTTATAGTAGGTATAACAAGGTCTTTTTTTATCTTATAGGAAATATACTTGTCACGCTAAAGCGTGAAAGTATATTTCCTATAAGATAAAAATAATTATGCGCAATCGGCGCAGCAAAGCGTACAAGTCCCTCATAAATGAGGGATTTAGGGAGCTGAAGCGGACTTGTCCGCTTTGTTCTTCTATAGGAAAGACCTTGTTATGCTAAAGTATGAAATTGTCTTCCTATAGAATATATAATCCATTCATGAATGAAGGAGGGCTGAGGTGAACTTGCTCACTTTTTTGTGAAATATTACTATAAAATAAATAGAAAATTTGTATAAAACATTGGTTATGCACATAATATATTGCAAAACAAAACATAACTAAATAAAATTGGGTTTACAAAAGACAAGGGTTTTATAAAAAATTTATCTAAAAAGACAGGAGGTAAAAAATGGCGGAGAGAAAGAAAAAAATAATGGCATTGTTCCTTGCTGTTACAACCGTCTCAGGTCTTTTGCTTGGCGGCTGTGGTAAAAAGGAAAATGCAGAGGGGAAAGTTGTAATTGAATTAGTTCATTACAAACCAGAAGCGGTAGATGTATTTGAGGCGTTAGAAGAGAAATTCAATGAGACACATGATGACATTGAATTGGTCATTGATTCCCCGAATGATGCTATGGTAATTTTAAAAACCAGATTTATTAGAGAAAATAACCCTGATATTATTGGAATTGGAGGAGATATCAATTATTCTAATTTTTTAGATGCCAATATGTTAATGGATATTTCTGATTTTGATGGTTTATCAGAGATTAAAGAAAATTACTTATCCACTAATAAAGATTTAGAGTATGTACCAAAAGATGGTGTATATGCGGTGCCATATATGGCAAATGCAGCAGGAGTTCTTTATAATCACAGTATGTTTCAAGAACATGGTTGGGAGATACCAACCACTTGGGAAGAATTTTTGCAACTTTGTGAGGACATTCAATCAGAAGGAATACAACCTTTATATTTTGGATATAAAGACACTTGGACTTGTTTAGCTCCTTGGAATGCAATTGCGGTAAATTTATGTGAGACAGATATTGCATATCAAGTAAACAGTGGAAATGCCACCTTTGCAGAGGCATATAAAGAGGTTGCGGTAAAAGATAAAGAACTTTTAAAATATGGTCAACCAAATCCAGTTGCATACAGTTATAATGATGCATGTACAGCTTTTGCAAGAGGGCAAGCAGCAATGTATGTAATAGGAAGTTATGCAATTCCTCAAATTAAATCAGTAAATCCTGAAATGGATATAGATTCTTTTGTCTTTCCAGCAAGTAGTGAAGCAGGAGAAAATATTTTAAATTCTGGTAATGATTTAATGTTTAGTGTAATGGAAGACTGTGAGCATAAAGAAGAAGCCTATGAGGTATTAAGATTTTTATTAGAGGATGAAAATATACAAAGTTATCTTGATGACCAAAGTGCAGTACCTTGTAAGAAAGGTGATTTTAAAATAGCTCCAGAATTGGAAGGAATGAAAGACTACATAGATAAGGGAATAGTTGCAGATTATCAAGATCACCATTACCCAAGTGAAATGTCTGTGGATGCCATGATTCAGACATATTTGTTTGATAATAATAGTAATTCTCTAGAGACATTTCTTTCAAGATTTGATAAAGAATGGATTAGATATAATAAGGACATTATCAGTAAAGTAAAGAAATATCAGGAAAAGGGGGAATAGAGTTATGGGAAATCATACAAAAAGAGATAAGGCATGGACAAAAAATGATAAAATTTTTCTTGGAATACTAATTCCTGTACTTGCCTTGTTTTTCTTTTTTAATACACTTCCTTTGTTGAAAGGTTTTTATTATGGTCTCACAAATTACAGAGGATATGGTGATTATGATTTTGTAGGATTAAGGAATTTTAAGGATATCTTTACAGATTTGCGTGTGGGAAAATCTTATTTATTTACATTTAAGTATGCAGTTGTAATGACAATAGCTGTTAATCTTATCAGTTTAATTCTTGCATTGGGATTAAATCGTGAAATTCGAGGAAAAAGTGCCTTGAGAGGAATTTATTTTGTACCAAATATTTTAGGAGGATTGGTAGTAGGTTATATTTTCAGTTTTATTTTTACCTATATTCTTCCAACAGTAGGAGAAATAACTGGTATTGGTTTTCTTCAAAACAGTATGTTAGCAAGTACCAAAACAGCATGGCTTGCGATTGTAATTGTCGGTGCATGGCAGGGAATTGCAATGAATACAATTATTTATATTTCTGGTTTACAAACTGTTCCAGCAGAGGTATATGAGGCAGGAATGATTGATGGTGTTAGTGGTTGGAAAAAATTCTGGAACCTTACTTTTCCACTGATTCTTCCATTTTTTACTATTAATTTGGTATTATGTATGAAAAATGCTTTGATGGTATTTGATCAGATTATGTCCTTGACAAAAGGAGGTCCATCACAAAGTACAGAATCTATTTCATATTTGATTTATCAAAATGGTATGAGTGGTGGACAGTTTGGATTTCAGAGTGCAAATGCATTTGTATTCTTTCTAGTAATTGTAATTATTTCATTTTTACAGATGAAATTTTTAGGCGGAAAGGAGGAACAATTATAATGAAAAAGAAGAACCGTGAGGGAGCAGTTGGTGGTAAAGCGATAAATAATGTGATTAATGTTCTTTTAGCACTTGGTTGTCTTACAATATTATTTCCACTTTATATGACTGTAATTATAGCATTTAAGAAACCTTCTGAAATGACAAACGATGTTGCAGGTGCGTTGGGGTTTCCTGCAAACTGGAATTTTGATAATTTTATAGAGGCAATGAGAGTAACAGATTTTTGGCGTTCGCTAGGAAATAGTTTATTCCTTACAGGTGTAACAGTTATAATTTGTATTTTACTTCATTCTCTTGCAGGTTATGTAATTGGAAGAAAAATGGCAAAACATAAATTATTTAAGGCTTCTTATTTTTATATTGTAAGTGGAATGTTTGTACCTTTTGCAGTTTTAATGATGCCATTAGTGAAACAGACAGCTCAGATTGGAATGGCAAATCGTCTTGGTGTTATTGTCTTGTATGTGGTATTTTTTATGCCAATGAATGTATTATTGTATTCTGGGTATTTAAAAAATATTCCCATTGCTTTGGAAGAAGCTGCATGTGTGGACGGGGCAACTGTTTGGCAGACATATTGGAAAATAATATTTCCCAATATGAAACCTATGCATGCTACAGTGGCAGTTTTAACTGCAATGAGTACATGGAATGATGTAATGACACCACTAGTCATTATGTCAGGCAGTGATGTGAATACGCTTCCATTAGCGCAGCTCAATTTTCAATCTCAGTTTGGTACCAATTATAATCTTGCTTTTGCATCTTATTTATTAGCACTTTTGCCAATCTTGATTTTCTATATTATATGTCAAAAGCAAATTATTAATGGTGTTGTAAATGGAGCTGTAAAATAATTTAGGAACTTAAAAAGAAGAGAAACGCCTCCGGCAGATGATAGGGGTGCATAGATAGAATGATTATGTTTTGTATGCACCTTATTACAAGAACACCGAAGGCGTTCTTAAATTAAAAACTATAAAATAAATAATAAAAACTATATAAGGAAATACATTATGGATTTAGAAAATAGTTATTATGAACTTTATGGAACAAATGATATTATAAAGTATCGTTGGAAGCAGCTTCTATCAATTATGGAACATGCAAAAAATACTCGTTCATCTGCATTGAAACAGGCAGACAAACAAGGAAATAGCTGGTATCAATCAGAAAAAATGGTTGGTATGATGCTCTATGTAGATAAATTTAGTGAAAATCTTGTGGAGTTTGAAAAGAGAATCGACTATCTCGCAGAATTGGGAATTACTTATGTACATTTTATGCCTTTGCTGAAATCAAGAGAAGGAAATAATGATGGTGGTTATGCGGTATCTGATTATCTTAAAGTAGATGATAAGTTTGGAACTATGGAGCAGCTTGAGCGTGTAATGAAGTTGTTAAAAGAAAAGGGAATACGCACTTGTATTGATTTTGTCTTAAATCATACAGCAAAAGAACATATTTGGGTAAAGAAATTTAAAGAAGGGGAGCCTGATTATAATGACATGTATTTTATGTTTGATAATGATACCATACCCAAAGAATATGAGAAAAATATGACAGAAATATTTCCAGAAGTGGCTCCAGGAAATTTTACTTACTATCCAGATATAAATAAATATGTGATGACTAGATTTTATGAATTTCAGTGGGATTTAAATTACCATAACCCTCAAGTATTTAACAAGATTGTGGAAGTAATGCTTACACTCGCAAATAAAGGAGTTGACATTTTCCGTTTGGATGCGATACCATACATGTGGAAGGAATTGGGAACTAACTGTATGAATCTTCCGAATGTCCACAAATTGATTGGTATGATGTATCACATTGTACAACAGATATGTCCAAGCGTAATTTTTCTTGGGGAAGCAATTGTGGAACCTTATGAAATTGTAAAATATTTTGGAAATAATCAATGGAAAGAATGTAATGTGATGTACAATGCGTCCTTTATGGTTCTTTTGTGGAATTCTATGGCGACAAGAAATGTACAGTTAATGGAGCGTTCACTTTCTATTGATTATGGTATTCCAGCAGATGGAACTTGGATTAATTATGTAAGATGTCATGATGACATTGGATGGGGATTTGAAAAAGAAATTTTAAAAGATTTGGGAATGGACCCAGAAATGCACAAACAGTATATGATTCAATATATGGAAGGTAAATTTCCAGGAAGTTTTTCCATTGGAGAACTTTATGAGTTTAATCCTGAGACTAAAGATGCGAGAAATAGTGGAACTTTAGCTTCTCTTTGTGGTTTAGAACAAGCAATAAATGAAAAACATATATACAAGATTGAACTTGCAGTAAAAAGAATTTTATTACTCCATGCAATGATTATTTCTTATACAGGAATTCCACTTCTTTATAGTGGAGATGAGATTGGGCAATTAAATAATTGGGGATATAAAACCATTCCAGAATATGCATCTGATTCAAGATGGCTTCATAGAGGTGCTATGGATTGGAAGGATGCAGAGAAACGTAAAGATTTAAGTACTGTGCAAGGACAGATTTTTACAAGAATCCAAAATATGATTTCTATCCGTAAATCTAATGTTTTTTTTAGTTCAAAATACAAAGCAATTCCTGTTCATACAGGAAATCCAGCTATATTTTGCTTTCATAAAGAGGATAAAATGTTGGTTTTAGCTAACTTTTCAGAAACAGAACAGTGGGTTGATGCCAGCGCGTTTGATTGGTTTGGACTGCCAGGAGAGATGCAGGATTTAATTACAGGGAGATGTATTAGGTCCTATAATAATCAAATACAATTAGGGCCTTATGAATATCTCTGGTTAGTATAGAACGTTACTTTATTCCCACCAACAAGGAGGCAAGTGTTATGCTTGCACAAACTTTTGACAAATGCTATAGAAGTGAAATTTAATTTTAAATAGTAACGAATCAGGAAAGGTAGTTTTATATGGCAATTATTATTAAGGACAATGTATTTACGCTTCAAACAAAAAACAGCACATATCAGATGAAAGCTGATGATAAGGGAATATTATTGCATACTTATTATGGGAAACGGACAGATGAGACAGATTATTCTTATATGATATCTATGGCAGACAGAGGTTTCTCAGGAAATATTTATGAGGCAAGAGAAGATAGAACATATTCTCTTGATTTTTTGCCACAGGAATTTCCAGTCTGTGGAAGTGGAGACTATCGTGTAGATTGTCTTCATGTAGATTTAGGTGCTGGTGTAAGTGATTGTTTAATGTTTTTTGACAGTTACAACACATATCATGGAAAATATAGTTTAGAAGGCCTTCCAGCAATGTTTGCGCTTGAAGAAGAAAAAGTGGACACCTTAGAGCTTATATTGAAGGATAATCAAGAAGAATTATATTTACATCTGTTCTATGGCGTATTTGAGGAATATGATATTATTACAAGAGCTGTTATTGTAGAAAATCAGACCAATAGAGAAGTAAGACTATCAAGAGTGTTATCTGCTTGTCTAGATATGGATCATGATGGAATGGATTTCATTCATTTTTATGGAAGACATGCTGGAGAGAGAGAATTAGAACGTGTTTCTTTATTTCATGGAATTACAGAATTGAGAAGTACAAGAGGAACCTCTAGTCATCAACATAATCCATTTGTAATTCTTGCAGAAAAGAATACAACAGAAGAACTTGGAGAATGTTTTGGATTTTCTCTTTTATACAGTGGTGGATTTCATATACAGACAGAGGTAGATCAATTTCATCAGACAAGAATTGTAATAGGTATAGATGATTCTGATTTTAGTTGGAGTTTACAACCAGGAGACACATTTGTTACTCCAGAAGTTAGTATGGGGTATAGTAACTGTGGCTTATCAAATTTATCTCATTGTTACCATAATAGTTTTCAAAACAATTTGATTAGAAGTAGTTGGAAAAATAAAAGACGTCCTATTCTTGTAAATAACTGGGAAGCAACATATTTTGATTTTAATGCGGATAAATTATTAGAGATTGCTAAGGAAGCAGCAGATTTGGAATTAGATATGTTGGTTTTAGATGATGGCTGGTTTGGAAAAAGAGATAATGATGATACAGGCTTAGGAGATTGGTTTGTCAATGAAAACAAACTAGGATGTTCTTTAAAAGAGCTAGTGGACAAAGTAAATCATATGGGATTGATGTTTGGTCTGTGGTTCGAACCAGAAATGATCTCAGAGGACAGCAATTTGTATCGGAGTCATCCAGAATGGGCAATGGTAGTTCCAGGAAGAAATCCTATTAGAGGGCGCTCTCAGCTTGTGCTTGATATGACTCGGGAGGATGTGCTCACTTATGTAAAAGAAAGATTATTTGCTATTATGGATTCGGCGAATATTCAATATATCAAATGGGATATGAATCGTTCTGTGGCGGCAGCTTATAGTGCTTTGTTACCAAGGGAACGTCAAGGAGAATTGCGTCATAGATATGTGTTAGGTCTTTATCATGTAATGGAAGCATTATTGGAGCGGTATCCAGATTTATTATTAGAAGGTTGTAGCGGAGGTGGAGGAAGATTTGATGCAGGTATGTTGTATTATGCACCTCAGATATGGTGCAGTGATAATACAGATGCTATTGAGCGATTAAATATACAGTATGGGACTTCTTTTGGTTATCCTATGTCCTCTGTTTCTGCACATGTGTCTGTATGCCCTAATCATCAAAATGGAAGAGTTACTCCTTTTAAAACAAGAGGAATTTGTGCAATGCAAGGTACGTTTGGCTATGAATTGGATTTAAGTAAACTATCTATAGAAGAGAAAGAGGAAGCTAGAAAGCAAATATGTACATTTAAGAAGCATTACAGATTATTCCAATTTGGTAACTATTATAGACTCACCTCACCTTTGGAAAATCCTGATTTTACAGCTTGGGAATATGTAGATAAGGATAAAAAAGAGGCATATATAGGTGTGGTTTATACAAATTTACATGGAAATCCTGCAGCGCAATCTGTAAAATTTAAAGGTCTTTGCAAGGAATCTATTTATGAAATGTGGAAAAATCAGGAACCAGCGGGAACTTATACAGGAGCAGCATTGATGAATGGTGGAATTTTATTGCCTATTCCAAGAGAAAATTATGATTCTTGTCAGATTTATATTAGCCGAAAAGAGGAAAATAAATAGATGACAGGTCACTTAGGATTTTCCTATATAGGACTAATATTTTTATTATTATTGTTTATTCCCAATATGATATGGACAAAAAAATGCCACAAGATTATACTTCAGAAAATGAAAGTAAAATTTTACTATTTTTTGAGAGGATAGGAGAAGTTTTAACATGTTGTTGTGTATTACTGTTTTCTAATTTTAATTTACAAAAATGGTCTCTTTGGTCTTGGTGGTTGATGATAGCATTTATACTGATCATACTATATGAGTTATGGTGGGTACGTTATTTTCAGAGTAAAAGAAAATTAACAGATTTTTATAGCAGCTTTTTAGGTGTTCCTCTTGCAGGAGCAACATTACCTGTAATTGCTTTTTTCTTACTTGGTATCTATGGTAAAGTTGTATGGATGTTAATAGCAATGGTAATATTAGGAATTGGACATATTGGAATACATCTGCAACATAAAAATAATTTATAAAAGAACAAAGTGTCATTATGTAGTGACATTTTCCACTCACACAAGTGTATATATCAAAATGGAAAGAAAACTTGTCAAAATTATTGATAAGTTTTCTTTTTTAATATAAGAGTGACAAGTTTCCAAATCAACTATACAAGCAGCACCTCCTATTCTTAAAAAAAATAATTTTATCTTTTTGTTTCCATATTTTATTTAAACTACAATTAAACTTGCATAAATATTTTTTTTTGTTATAATAAATTTGGTAAGAGGTTTTATAAGAAGTAACAATAAAATATATAAGAGAGGAGTGATGCAATGTCGAAATTAGAAATCATTAAAGAACTTCAGCAGAAGTTAGAAAATTTTAGGATTATTAATAAGGATTTAGATGAGAATTTATCAGAATTGAAAAGTATAATAAGCTCAGAAGAATTTATCCCATATTCTTTAAATGAAATCATTCAAAATAAACTTGAAAAAATTAATGATAGGCAAAAAGATTTTTTCTCACAATATAAAAAATTGGAAGAGCAGACATTACCGAAAAATTTTTCTGAGATAGAGAAAATTTTACATAAACAAAAAAGAAAAATTAAAACTAGGGAAAAATATATGGAGGCTGTGACTTTTTTTATCCATTTACATTCAGAGGATAATAAGACACAGAATTTGATAGAACAAAGAAAACAACATCTTTTAAGTCTAAATTTAGAGCTTATGACAGAGGAAGAAATAAAAAAAGAATTGCAAGGATATATATGGCTTTTGGATGCATATAAGGAAAGTGATCCTGTAACAAAATTCTCTTTTATGTATAAGCTTTCTTCTTGTTTTGAGGAAGAAATTGCAATGGGAGTTCAATTTCATACCTTTACAATTTTAGAAGATGGTAGAAAAATAATAGAAGAAGTAACAATAAAAGCCCAAAATCAAAAAGAAGAAATAGAAGATAAAATAAAAATTCAAGAACAGGAAGAAGAAACAGAAGATACAAAGGACTTAGAAGATAAAATAAAAATTCAAGAACAGGAAGAAGAAACAGAAGATACAAAGGACTTAGAAGATAAAATAAAAATTCAAGAACAGAACATAGAATTTCAAAAGCAGAAAGAAACAGAGGTAGAATTTTGGAAAAAAATTGAAATTGAAAATCCAGAGGAAATGATAGTACATGAAGATACTAGTTTATTAAGGGTAGAAATTTCTCCCAAAGCAAATGCAAAATTTGGAGTAAAGGAATTTAAAAAAGACATTATAAAACGAGCTTCTACAGAAAAGGTGTATTGTTTTATTGAGGCTCTAGAAGGATTTGGTTATACTACAAAATCTTTGTCAATTTGGGGAGAAAAAGAACCTATTTATTATGAATTTTCCATAGAAAAACTTTTTCAACTTGGATATTTAAAAAAATATGTTGTTCAAGGATATGAAGAATTTTATACGTTATCTTCAAGGGGTGAGAAAGCCTTCACTTCAAAAGATTCTATATTATTTATTAACAATCATTCAAAACAAAAGAAAAGAATCTTTAAACATATGGAAGATAAAACAAATTCTGCAATTAATAGATTATTATGTTTTAGTGTCTATTCTAAAATTCTTCAAATAAATAAAAAGTATGAATTTATTTCAAGATTACTCTATATGGAAACAGACTTTTTCTTTTGTATTTTTCCAAAGGTCATAAATAATAAAAATATAGCATTTTTTGGTATTACAACAGAAGATCCTATGGAATTTGAAAAGGCTTATCAATATTTAAAACATAAAGAAAAAGAGGAAATAGAATTACTAATTATGATAGGAGTTACCAGAGAATTAGCATTTCATTTGGCAAACTGGGTATCAAAAATTATTGAAAATAAAATATCTATCTGGTATTGTGGATATTCTGATATAAATATTTATGATTTTGCAACAAAAGAAGCAATTGAACTATCAGAGATAGAAAAAGAACAAGAGAAGGATATAGAACGTATAGAGGAAGAAGTAGAAACAGAAGATTTAGTAGAAGAAATAGAAAAGATAGAGGAAGAAGTAGAAACAG
>CAJUHG010000005.1:44855-74771 GCA_910586005.1 uncultured Lachnospiraceae bacterium
GAAACAGAAGATTTAGTAGAAGAAATAGAAAAGATAGAGGAAGAAGTAGAAACAGCTAATTTAGCAGACATTATTTCTAATAAATCTATTGGAAATATTTCAGACATAGATAAGAAAAAACACAACATAATATATCAAGAAATGTTAGTGAAACATCAATTTTATGCTGCTGTTGCCTATGTAAAGGCACTCTCTCAAAGAGTACCATACTATGAGACAGTGTATCATCAATTGGCTTATGCATTGAATGACCCTATGGAAGGATGCAGTTATTGTTCAGATAGTATTTTTAGCATATATTACTATGAGGAAACTCCTATTTCAGATCATTATGTTGTTGCCGCTACGATTAGAAATTATTTCTTAGATCAATATAATTATGATTATAATTTGCAACAATTACAGACAATGCTTACTGGAAATCTTGTATTATGTAAAAATCCAGCTTTAAGTAAAGTTGTCTATACCCTACAACAGTTTAAGACAGATTATCACAGTGGAATGGATAAATATGCTAACTATCGTGAAAAGGAAAGAACTTCATGGGAAAAACGTTTAGAGGAAATTAAAAGAGATGCAAATGGATATTTTGAAAATTATTGTAGGGGTAATGTGAAAGAAGTGATACCACATCGACGTTTTGTGGAAACAAACAAACTTTTGTTGGGACTTGATAGTGAATTAAGTGAGTATCTTCAAATTGTTATCAAGGATGACAGAGATATGTTGGAACTCTTAGAGGCATTTCTTATACAAAATTATGTAAAAGATCAGGCTATCATTTGTGAGGAAAATTTAGACCATGAAAAAATTAATGTAATGATAGACACATATTGGGAATTATCTGCGCAAAATGTAAAAAGTGTAAAAAAGACGGCTGATTTAATGAGTAGCCTTCGCACAAATTTATATAAACGTATTAAGAAAGTTGTTGGTGTACTTTGTGATTATGTTTTTTTAATGAAATCAGCAATTACGAGTGAAGATGATACAGCACTTTGTGCTTATAAAAAATTATATCATTCGCTTTTAAATGATATTCATGATGCAGAGGAACATCTTACAAAAATAGAAGATATAGAACTTTCAGAAAAAGCGGGAAATGCTGTGATACTTATTACCTTACAAGAATTAGAATCCCGTTTGATTGGAGATTATAAAGAAGGAAGTAATAAATTCTTTTATATTAATTTTCTAAAAAATGATAAAGTTTTGTTAGATGAGGATTTCTTTCCTGTATTGGAAGATGTTTTGGAATTACCAGATTTTTATATTACAAATAGAATTGTACAACATTGTCAAGAGGAAGAGTGTAATTGGGGAGTAAGATTGCAGGAAATTTTTAATGGAGAAGATGATTATGGTTCTGCAGAATTAATTCTTATCTATTTAAGAATGCAAAGTATTGTTCCTGAAAATATAGATGTAAATGCTCTTGATTTAGAAAAAGCCATTATTTTTCCACAAAAAGATATGGAGAATAAACGAAGAGAATTTATGGAAGACCTTGAGTTAGCACAAAGTTATGGGCAGATTGATAATACAGTTGAGAACAGTAAAGAAACAATGATTCAAATTATGGATAACTGGTATCTCTGGGCAATGGATACTAAAAATTATGGATTTTTTGATAAAATTCTAGCTGCCTTTAAAGAAAAAATTAAAAAGGATGCTCAAGTACATGCATTAGAATTGGAACAAAGTTTGGCAATACATCTTGAGAAAAATACAGAATGGAAGGAAGATACATTAATTCATTATACAGTAGAACAGATTAGAGATAGAATTAAACAGCAGAATTATGCAGCCGCAGAGGATTTGTTCAACCGATTATTGACAAAAGATTTAGATTTAGATATTAATTTTGAACAAACAGATTATCTAGAAGAGTTTATAAAAGAATATGAATCCAACTATCGAAAGACTGCAAATTCTGGGACAACTTTAAAATCTCTTCTTTATGGTTCTAAGATAAATAAGGATACAAAAGGAGGAGACAGACTTTTAGAAAGTTGGCCAAAGGGAGCTGGATTTGGAGAATCTGCACTTAAAATATTATTAAGTACTTTGGGATTTATTCCAGAACTTGTGAAAAACGAAACTCCTATTCAGGACAAAATTAAAAGTTTTTTTGTTACATTAAAACGACCTCAAAATGGAAGAAAAAGTAATTATAAACATCCAATTTCAGCATTTGGATCAGAGGCAGAAGAAAAAGGATTTCGAGTTGTGTGTATTTTTGGAAAGACAGATGCTTCTAGATTAATTGATACTTTTAAAGAGATTGGAAATGCAAAACATACAATTGTATTGTTAGATTATGCACTTACCCTAGCAGATAGGAGAACACTTGCTAGAAAGACAAAAACAGATTTAACAGGGAAAATTTTTGCGGTGATTGACAGGGTAGTACTTGTCTATTTGGCAAAACATTATACAGAAACTGCCATTAATAGAATGTTAATGTCTGTGATTATGCCCTTTGCTTCTTATCAGCCTTATATTGACAAATCTGCAGATGTTATGCCTCAAGAGCTTTTCATTGGAAGAAAGAATGAACTTGAAAAAATAGAATCTCCAACAGGAGTAAATATTGTATATGGTGGACGTCAACTTGGAAAGACAGCATTGCTTCGTATGGCAAAAAAAGATATTGATATGGATGAAAATGGGGATCGTGCAATTATTGTTAGTGTATGGGGCAAAGATTATCGTGCCACAGCAAAAGCGATTTCTGAGGCTTTGTATGATGAGAAAATTTTAAAGGAAGAACATATTACAGAGGATTGGAATGAACTTGTACGTGACATTAAAAATAGACTCCGTGACGATTCAGACCCTATTCCATATCTTTTATTAATGATTGATGAGGCAGATGTTTTTATTGAAAGTTGTGAGGAAATTGGATATCAACCCTTTGACGATTTAAAAAATATCCAAAGTATTGGTTCAGGAAGATTTAAATTTGTAGTTGCAGGGCTCCGCAATATTGTAAGATTTAAGCGTACAGCAGCCCTAGGAAAAAATCGTGTTTTGACACATTTTGATTCTCTTACAGTGAAGACTTTTAAATCTATGGAAGCACGAGAACTTCTAGAAGTGCCATTGTCTTATCTTGGATTTCGATTTCCAAAAGACAATGAGACAGAAGTGCTGATTTCTACAATTTTTGGGACAACAAATTATTTTCCAGGATTGATTCAACTTTATTGTACAAAGTTAATTGAAGCTATGAAAAGAGATTATGCTGGATATTCTGAAAGTGAGACACCACCTTATATTGTGCGGAAAGAACATATTAAAAAAGTTTTGGCAGAACAGACTTTACAACAGGATATTCGCGAGAAGTTTTATATTACTTTGAAAGTTGGAGAGGATGATTATTATTATATTATTGCTTTATTAGTAGCCCATCATTATCATGAAAATAAATCTAAAAATGGATGTAGTGCAAAAGATTTGATTGAAATGTCAAAACTGTTTTCTATTGGAAAACTTGTTTATATGGAAGAAGAAAAGATTTCTGCACTTATGGAAGAAATGTGTGAATTAAATGTTCTCCAGCATACAGGTGATGGAAGATATCGTTTTGCAAGACATAGTTTCTGCCAGATGATGGGGACTATGCAACAAATTGATGATGAGCTCCTTGTATATATGGAGGATTAACAATGGATAAAATATGGTGGAATCATATTACAAAGGCTCATAAATTTTTAAATGATATTGTAACAGCAGCAATCGAGGGAAAGAGTGTGATTCTTTCCCTACCTTCTAATGTACCTTGGCACGATACCTTGATAGAATTAATGGAAGAACAACTTAAATTGGAAAATCCAAAGAATTCTTTTGATAAAATTTCTTGTCCCAAAGAGGAAGTTGGATTATATCTTCTCAATAAATATTGTAAAAGGGAAAAGAGAGCTACTTATCGTTATGGCATGACATATGCTGCATTTCTAGGAAAAAGTGAAGATATTGTTTTAAATGATAGATATATTTGGGTTTCAGATATTCCAAAATCAAAATATGATGAATGGATAGACTTTATTGTAGAATATAACAAAAATGTAAATATAAAAACACCAGCAGTTTTTATTCTTGAAACATGTGATGAAAATTTTGTGCATAAAGCAAAAAAAGGCATAAAAAAAATTTTGTTTGAACAAAATATTGATGCATATGATAAGTTTGCATTTTGTACTTTAATTGCAACTGAAAATAATTGTAAAGAATATATGCGGCCATATTTAGCGGAATTAGTTTCTGTTATATGTAAGGAAGATATTGAATTATGTGCAGAATGTATGGCTGCTGGAGATAGATTTCTTAAGAAACCTACAAAAGTACTTCAATTTATTGTAGAAAATAATGATAGAAGTAATGGGGAAAAATATCAATTTTCCAAAAATAAAGAGCAGATAAAGACCTTACTATGGGAAACACAATTGAAATATGTGTTTCCACTGATTGAAAAATATAGAAATTATTTTATATCGCGCTATACAAGTTCTATTGAAAAGGTGTTGCCCTTTGAAAATTCTTATGGGGAAAGTATTCAGAATCCAGAAGAAGTGGAAATTGGGACTTTATTGTATATGGTAAAAAGTGGTGCTATTGTAGTGAGTGATAAAGAATTGAAAGAATTGGAATGTTATAGAGATGCAAGAAATAAACTCGCCCACTTGAATATTTTGAAATTAGATATCGTGGAACAAATTATAAAAAGAGGGAATGTATTAAATAGAGAGTAATTGCAAAATCATAAGCATCGCACTTTGCAAGATTGCTTTGGGAAAAACATAGTATTTTATCAGAGTAAAAATATCTTAAAATACCTAAATAACAGCGATGCAACAGATTGTTGCTGGTATATATAGTAAGAAAATGCTAGGATAAAGAAAAAAAGAAAGGGTGAAATATATGTACCAGCAAAAAGATTCAGAGGAAATTGTAAAAAAGAAAATTTGGCAAGAAGAACTTCCACAAAGTCTTGGTAAGAAATTAAAATTTTATAGAGAACAAAAGCAGTATACACAAGAAGAATTGGCAACAAAAATTTCTGTTACTAGACAGGCAGTTTCTAATTGGGAAAGAGATAAGACACTTCCTGATATTTATATGTTACAAAAACTTTCAGCAGTATTTGAGGTGACATTGGATGAATTTTTGGAAGGGACAAAAGAAAAGGATGTAGTGTTGCCAAAAACGTCTGGATATCTTTTGGCAGCAACTGCAACAACCATTTTTTTGTATTTAATAATTGGAAGCCTTACAGACCATCTTGTGGTAGAAATTGTGGTAGAAATGATAATTATTGGAGTATTTATTCAATTGTTTTTACACTTATATTTTTCTAATGGAGTAAAAACTGGTAATTTTTCTATGTTAGCAGGATATAGCAGTAAAATAGAATATAATAGAATAGAAGTGAAAAAAGTATTAGTTCAAATGGATCTGCATATTGCTTGTGTATCTTTTGGAAGTGTATTATTATTGGCAGCTTGTGCCTTTTTTAAGCAGATGGAAACCGTTAGTATTATAATAATTTTGATGTACTGTATGGAATTTACAATATCTATCATGCTTTATAATTATCGCAGTATAGATAGGACCTTAGTCAAAGACAAAGATAAAAAAATTGCAAAAGCAGGAGTTATTTCTCAAGTGTGGTTTGTCGTTTGGGTATTTTTATTTATAGGAATTACAATTGCAAAATTTGAATTATATTCTATTCAAAATAATTCTTTAGAATCTGTGAGTTATCTTGGATGGATGTTTTTATTCCTATTGATTATTATGGTAGGATTTTTTTATGAACAGTATCGTGTGAAAAAAGAAATAGAACAGGTGAGATGTTATAGATTGGGAAAAGTTTTCTGGTTTTGTAATATACTAGCTATTACTGTGACAATTTTAATGTTTTATTTTTAAAAATTTACGCGAAGGCAAAGCGAGGAGCATCGTCGCGTTTACGCGTAAGAGAACCGAGCGCGCCCGTGAACCCGAGCAATCTTGCTTTGCGAGATGCTCGGGGTTTAGTGAAGGCAAAGCGAGGAGCATCGTCGCGTTTACGCGTAAGAGAACCGAGCGCGCCAGCTATAATTCTTTTCAAGATATCTTTGGTATTTTCACATAAAAATGGATACATATTTTTTGATAAAAACGAGACAATATTAGAGCAGATAAGGAAGAGGTTTTCCACTTATCTGTTGTCATTTTACTAATTGTAGAGCACAAGAATTTTACAATTAGTGATTGAGATTATGAAGTGAAAGGAGATTCTTATGAGTCAGATATCAGAAAAAGAATTATCAGCTTTAAATGATCTGCTTTCTGGGGAAGAGCTTTTAATTAAAAAGTTTCAAGTATTAGCAGATAATTGTAATGATGTAGAGTTAAAGGCAAAATTTACAGAGATTTCTAATGAACACAAAGAACATTTTCGTTCTCTTTATTCTCAATTAAGTTAAAAAGAATAAGTCAAAAAATGTGAATTGTGTGAAATTTAAACGTATGTAACACAAAATTCAACTTGAATCAAGTGGAAATTAGGAGGTAGAAATGCAGCAATCATTTTATTCAGAAAAAGAAATGTTTGCGGATGCACTGACCGCAGAAAAAACAGCTACAACTCTTTATAATACTTTTTCCAATGAATGTGTTCATGACAATGTAAGAAATGCTATTTTGGACTGTCTGGAAAAAGAGCATACCATTCAAAATGAAGTATTTACTATGATGCATGACAGAGGATATTATCCTACTCCATCTGCAGAAGCACAAAAAGTAGATGAAGCAAAGCAAAAATATGGACAGTGTATGCAGAACTTTTAAGTTTATCAAATAATAAAAAATAGCCAGCTGTAAGGCGAGAATAGGAACATTATTTTAGAAAAAGGGTGTTTTGGAATATACAAGATAATATGTATTTTCAGAATACCCTTTTTCTTTATGCAAAGGTAAAGTGAGGATTATCAGATAAGAAAAATTTATTGAAAATATTTGAACTTTAGAATATAATTGCAAAAAATGATTTTTTTATATGGATGATAGTCAAATATACTTTTTTGATTCTAAGTAGTGGATATGGTTTTACTTGTGTTAGAGAACAATTTTTTGTATAATACAGCTGTAGAAAAGTAATGTAAATCAAATAGAAACATAATGATAGGTGAGGAGCTATTATGAGTAAAATTATTTTAACAGGCGATAGACCTACTGGAAAGCTTCATGTGGGTCACTATGTAGGTTCTTTGAGAAGAAGAGTTGAATTACAAGAATCTGGAGAGTATGACAAAATTTTTATTATGATTGCAGATGCACAAGCATTGACTGATAATGCAGATAATCCAGAGAAAGTGCGTCAAAATATTGTGGAGGTAGCATTGGATTATATGGCTTGTGGGTTAGAACCGGCAAAATCTACACTATTTATTCAGTCTCAAATTCCTCAATTATGTGAATTGTCTTTTTATTATATGAATCTTGTGACTGTATCACGTTTACAGCGTAATCCGACTGTAAAGGCAGAGATACAAATGCGTAATTTTGAAGCTAGTATTCCAGTTGGATTTTTTACTTATCCAATTAGTCAGGCAGCAGATATTACAGCCTTTAAAGCTACTACCGTTCCAGTAGGAGAAGATCAAATGCCTATGATAGAACAGACCAGAGAAATTGTGCATAAATTTAATTCTGTATATGGAGAGACTTTGGTAGAACCTCAAGTTTTGTTGCCAAATAATCAGGCATGTATGAGGCTTCCTGGAATTGATGGAAAAGCTAAAATGAGCAAATCTTTGGGAAATTGTATTTATCTTTCTGAAGAGCCAGAAGATATTAAGAAAAAAGTTATGAGTATGTTTACAGATCCGAATCATTTGCGAGTGGAAGACCCAGGTTCTTTGGAAGGAAATACAGTATTTATCTATTTGGATGCTTTTTGTAAAGAGGAACATTTTGAAAGATATCTGCCAGATTATGCAAATCTTGAGGAATTAAAGGCACATTATCAAAGAGGTGGATTAGGAGATGTAAAGGTAAAAAAATTCTTAAACCATGTATTACAAGAAGAATTAGAACCAATTCGCAATCGAAGAAAAGAATTGCAAAAAGATATTCCTTATATTTTTGAAGTATTAAAACGTGGAAGTGAAGAGGCAGAAAAGATAGCTGCTCAAACTTTAAAAGAAGTAAGAGATTCTATGAAAATTAATTATTTTGCTGATACAGCATTAATAAAAGAACAAGCAGAAAAATTTAAATAATCATTCCTTGTGAAAATCATAGAAACTATAAATGTAACTTAACAAATAAGATTTTATTAGAAGTTGTTCCCAAGAATCTTGTTATTTTAGTAACAGAAACAGATACTCCACAGTTTTGCTGTGGAGTATTTATCTTAGTTTATCATACCATTAATGGCTGTAATTTGCAAAGTGGAATTACTCTCATCACTATATACATCTTTAAACCAGATTTCTCCATTTGCACCCATAGAAATACCTTGCCAGTTATTGAACATTTCATGACAAGTTTCAGCTTCAAGAGAAGAGATAAAATCAGGGTTTAAGTTATTTTCAAAATCAATAGAAAGAAAAGCTGCACTGTCATTATAGAAAGCTCCATCTATACTAATAGGATAAGCAATTAGATTAGATAGACCAGTCCAATCTTTAGCTAGAACCAAGGATTTTATGGTTTCTGCAAAACTTTCTACCTCACTAGAGGTACGTGAAGTGGAAGTTTCATAGAAGCCATTGTCTTCCTCATGGGCATTTGTATTTGGTTGAGGAGATTCTAGTACTTCTTGGTTATTATCAGTATTATTATTTTCTAAATTGCTATTCTCTTGGCTATTGTTAGCATTATTATTTTCTGAATTACTATTCTCTTGGCTATTGTTAGCATTATTATTTTCTGAATTACTATTCTCTTGGTTGTCCATAGAATTATCTTTTTTTAAATTGTTGTCCTCTTGGTTAGAATTATCTTTATCTAAATTATTCTGTTGATTGTCTGTAGAATCATCTTTTTTTGAAGTATTTTCTTGCTTATTGTCTTCTTGATTTGAATCATCTTTTTCAGAACTATCAGTATTTTGTCTGTTCGTAGCATCAGATGATTCAGAATTTGAATTTTCTCGTTCTGTTTCATAAGATGAAATAATATTATCTTTTTCATGATTGGAAGAACAACCTGCTGTTAAACATACAAAGCAAAATGTTGTAATACATAATAATTTTTTCAGTTTCATAAAATTCAATAAGCACAAAAATCTATTCCCTTTTGGTGCTATTTTCCTTTCTTTATTTTTTCATTTGATAAAATCTGACATCTATAGAATGGGTGGGAAATAATAAAATCGTCTTGGTGAAAGACCAATTTCTTTCCAAGAAAAGTGTCTTTAGCAGAAGGAAATTTTCCTATGTATAACTGAATGATGTCTTAATATCCTAGACTTTCTCCAATTAAAATAATCTTAATGCGATTTTTGGGTGCACTTCTTCTGGTAATAACAGTGTGAGAGCAGATACAATCAGGACTTAAGCAATCTGCACAAACTCCTGTAGAAGCACAAGGTGTTTTACGATTGAGACGATTAGCATTGATAGGAGAAGCTACATTGCGCACGCGTGATATCGCTTCTTCAAAAGAAGGAGAAACCTTATTCATACCAGCAAGAATAATTATATTTTTTGGTCCATAGATAAGAGCAGCCACCCTATTACCAGTACCATCTATATTTACAAGTTCTCCATCAGAAGTGATAGCATTGCTGCTCATAAAATAGTAGTCAGCGTAAAAAGATTTGTGGTAAATTTCAGAAACTTCTTCTGGTGAATTTGCTTTACTTCTGTCTAGAAGCGTAATATCTGTTCTCTGTTTTAAACTATCAGACATTCCAGATTCTGCAAGTGTCATAGAACCACCAAAGGATACAAGACTACCTGCTTCTACCATATTTGTAGCAAGTGCTACGGCTTCTTTTGCAGTTTTGCAATAATGACATTCAAACTGACGTTTCTCTAAATTTTTCTTTGTGATGTTTGCAAGATTTTCATAATAAATATCAATTGGGTTCATAAATTTCTTCCTTTCTTTTAAAAATTTTTTATTTATAATAACAGAAAGTTTATAGAGCGTACTTTCTGACCATCGTGGAATTGCCTAGAGAGTTATGAGCGGACAGTTACAAGCACATCTCTTTAGAATTAAGCAATGGGTAGTTGAAAAAATATGTCTTTAATAGATTAGCACAAAATAAAAAAATATGCTATAATAAATAATTAGTTTAAAAAAATATTAGAAAGGAGATTTTGATGAAACAAACATTGAAGCGGTTAATATCCTATTATAAGCCATATATGTCATTATTTCTTGCAGATATGTTTTTTGCAATTTTAGGTGCGGGTATAACATTAGCAATTCCTTTAATTGTAAGGTATATTACAAATCATGTAATTACTATGGAAGCAGGGGCAGCTTTAGATAAAATTACTGTACTTGGAATTGTTATGCTAATTTTAGTAGCAGTCGAAGGATTTTGTAATTATTTTATTACTAATTTTGGACATGTGATGGGTGCTAAAATTGAATATGATATGAGAGCAGAAATTTTTGAGCATTATCAAAAATTATCTTTTTCTTTTTTTAACAATCAAAAAGTAGGACAGTTAATGTCTCGAATTACTAGTGATTTATTTGACATTAGCGAACTTTTACATCATGGACCAGAAGATTTGGTAATTTCTATTATCAAAATTATAGGTTCTTTTGTTATTTTGTTTCATATTGATGTGAAGCTAACGATGATTGCATTTGCTTTTATACCAATTATGTTGATTTATGCATTGTATTTTAATACTAAGATGAAACGTGCATTCAAAAGAAACAGAGTAAAAATTGCAGAAATCAACAGTCAAATTGAAGATAATCTTTCTGGAATACGGGTAGTAAAATCTTTTGCAAATGAAGAAGTAGAACAAGAAAAATTTGAAAAGGGAAATCAGGGATTTTTAGCAGCAAAGAAAAATAGCTATCTATATATGGCAGGATATCATTCTGGATTAGGGGCATTAACTACATTGATTACAATTGTGGTATTGGTGGCAGGTGCTGTATTAATTACTTATGGTCAAGTGAATGTGACAGATTTAATTACTTTTCTATTATATATCAATACTTTTACAGAACCAGTAAAAAAATTAATTAACTTTACAGAGCAATTTCAAAATGGATATACTGGGTATGAGCGTTTTATGGAAATGTTAGCTATTGAGCCTGATATATCAGACCATCCAGAGGCTTTGGAACTTAAAAATGTAAAAGGAAATATTTCTTTTGACAATGTATCTTTTCACTATGAAGAAAATACAGAAACGGTATTAAATCATATAAATCTAGAAGTAGAAGCAGGTTCCTATATGGCACTTGTAGGTTCTTCAGGTGCAGGAAAAAGTACTTTATGTAGTTTAATCCCTCGATTTTATGATGTAAGTAGTGGGGCAGTAAAAATTGATGGAACAGATATTCGGGATGTAACATTAAAGAGTCTTAGAAATCAGATTGGAATTGTACAGCAAGATGTTTATTTGTTTGTAGGAACTGTAATGGACAATATTCGTTATGGCAGACCAAATGCTACAAGAGAAGAAGTGATAGAGGCAGCCAAGAATGCCAATGCACATAAATTTATTATGGCCCTTCCAAAGGGATATGATACTGATATTGGACAACGTGGCGTAAAATTATCAGGAGGACAAAAACAAAGATTGTCTATTGCACGGGTATTTTTAAAAAATCCGCCCATACTTATATTTGATGAAGCAACTTCAGCATTAGATAATGAAAGTGAAAAAGTAGTACAAGAATCCCTAGAAAAGCTTGCAAAAGACCGCACTACTTTTGTAATTGCACATCGATTATCTACCATCCGAAATGCACAAAAAATATTGGTACTAACAGATACAGGAATTGCAGAAGAAGGAACACATAAAGAATTATTGCAGAAAGATGGCATATATGCAAAATTGTATAGTATGCAGTTTGCAGGGTAGAAAATATGGAGATATATAGAAGTATGGCATATATGTAAAGTTGTAATATAGCAGTTTGCCAGATAGGAGATATATGGAGATTTCATTTAAGAAAATTGAATTGAATGACAGAGAATTAATTGACAAGTATTTAAAGAAGAAGAGATATCGCAGTTGTGAATTGATTTTTCCCAATATTTATCTGTGGAGTAGAAAATATCCAACAGAGTTTGCAATCGTAGAAGATACGATTATCTTTTTGGGATATACAGAAAGGAAGGAACCAAGTATTACATTTCCAGCAGGAGAAAAAGAACAAGTCCACAAAGCAATGAATGTAATAATAGAATGGTTCAAGCAGCAACAAAAAGAATTGCATATGCATTTAGTCCAAGAACAAGAATTTGAATTACTAAATTTGTGGTATCCTGGAAAATTCCAAATTACTTATGATAGAGATTCTGCAGATTATGTGTATGAAACAGAGAAACTAATTACTCTTGCTGGAAAAAAATTACATGGGAAGCGTAATCATATCAATAAATTTAAAGAAAATAATCCTGATTGGGTGTATGAGACAATTACGTTAGAAAATGTAGAGGAATGTTTTCAAATGGCCTTGAAATGGCGGGAAGAAATGCAATGTGAACAAGATGTGGAAAAAAGAGATGAAATGTGTGTAACACTAAACGCATTGCGATTATTAGAAGAATTAAAATTAAAAGGCGGCCTTCTTCGAGCGAATCCAGAAGGTGAAGTAATTGCATTTACAATAGGAGAACCTTTGAATCCTGATACTTTTGTGGTGCATATTGAAAAAGCATTTGCAGAGATACAGGGGGCTTATCCTATGATAAATCAACAATTTGTAATACATGAAGCAAAAGATTTCTTGTATATCAATCGAGAAGAGGATACTGGTTCAGAAGGACTTAGAAAGGCAAAATTATCTTATCATCCAGTATTTTTAGTGGAAAAAGGTGTAGTAACTTATACCTTATGAAACGGCCGAATAACCATATCATAAGTAAAATGCTCTTGTAAACATATATTACAAGGCTAAATTGTTATCATAAGAATAAAATTTAGGAGGAGAGACATGACAAAAATTGATATTATTTCAGGATTCTTAGGTGCAGGAAAGACAACGTTTATAAAAAAGATGTTAGAGGATGTATTTCAAGGTGAAAAAATTGTATTGATTGAAAATGAATTTGGAGAAATTGGCATTGATGGTGGATTTTTAAAAAATTCTGGAATTGAAATTAGTGAGCTAAATTCTGGTTGTATTTGTTGTTCCCTAGTAGGTGATTTTGGTAAAAATTTGAGAGAAGTAATGGAACGTTTTCATCCAGATCGTATTTTAATCGAACCTTCTGGTGTTGGAAAACTTTCTGATGTTATGAAATCAGTAGAAGAAGTAGAAGTGGAAAACAAAGTAAAACTGAATGGAAGAATTACAGTAGTAAATGCTGCAAAGGCTACCAAACAAATGAAAGCTTTTGGAGAATTTTTTAACAATCAGATTGAATATGCAACAGTTGTGGTTTTAAGTCGTACTCAAAATGTAAAACCAGAACAAACGGAAATAGTAGTAAAGGCTATTCAAGAGAAGAATCCAAAAGCTGCTGTTATTACTACTTCATGGGATAAAATCGATGGAAAACAAATTTACAAGGTAATTGAACAACAAAAATCCTTAGAAGAGGAATTAATGGAAGAACATAAGCATGACCATGAATGTCATCATGACCACGACCATGAATGTCATCATGACCACGACCATGAATGTCATCATGACCACGACCATGAGTGCCATCATGACCACGACCATGAGTGCCATCATGACCACGACCATGAATGTCATCATGACCACGACCATAAACATCATCATGACCACGACCATGAACATCATCATGAGCATGGAGAGGATTGCACTTGTGGATGTCATGATCATCATCACCATCATGCAGATGAGATATTTACAAGCTGGGGCAAAGAAACGCCTCATATATTTACCAGAGAAACGATTGAAGGTGCGTTAA
Organism: uncultured Lachnospiraceae bacterium; assembly: GCA_910586005.1. Taxonomy (GTDB): domain Bacteria; phylum Bacillota; class Clostridia; order Lachnospirales; family Lachnospiraceae; genus Petralouisia. Next base: position 58,942 of record CAJUHG010000005.1, read on the forward strand.
AAGCATTTTGTGAAACGGAAGATTATGGTACGGTTTTACGAGCAAAAGGTATGGTACCAGCAGAAGATGGAACTTGGATTTACTTTGATATGGTAGATGGAGAATATGAACTGCGTACTGGAGAAGCAGACTATACAGGAAGACTTTGTGTAATTGGAACAAATATCAAAGAGGAAAAATTAACAGAATTATTTGGGATATAGTCTTTGATAGAAGAAATAGCAAAGAGAAAAATAGGGATGACAGTTTAAAATTAAGAGAAGTTTTATTCTAGTAAAAAGTGCTAGAAAACTTCTCAAGTAAATAGGGAAAGAAAGGTTGTGAGAAAATGGAAATTCCAGTATATTTATTTTCAGGTTTTATGGATAGTGGAAAAAGTTCCCTAATACATGAGACACTAATGGAAGGAGAATTTAGTGAAAATGGAAAAACATTGTTAATTCTCTGTGAAGATGGGGAAATAGAGTTTGAAGAAAATGAACTGTTAAAGGCAAATACCAAATTGATAATGATAGAGGAGGAAGAAACTTTCACTAGTAATAAATTAGAAGAATTAAGCCAGAACTATCACCCTGACCAAGTATTTATTGAGTACAATGGTACATGGCAAATGTCTACTTTTTTGGAGATGGAACTTCCAAAAGATTGGGTGTTAGTACAATCTCTTGCCACAGTAGATGCCACTACATTTGAAATGTATTTGACAAATATGCGGGCAATGATTATGGAACAACTTTTTGCCGCTGATGTGGTAATTATCAATCGCTGTGAAGATGATACACCAAAAGGAAAATTCCGACGTGCCATTAAAGTAATTAATCGAAAAGCACAGATCGCCTATGAACGCGCGGATGGCACAATAGATGAAAACGATATGGAGGAACTTCCTTATGATTTAAATCAGGAAATTATTGAAATTACAGATATGGACTATGGCATTTGGTATATGGATGCTTTGGATAATCCAAAGAAATATGAAGGAAAAAAAGTACAATTTTTAGCTTTGACTTATCGGCCTGAAAAATTGAAAAAGGGTGTCTTTATTCCAGGAAGATTTGCTATGACTTGTTGTGCAGATGATATTACTTTTGTAGGCTTTAAATGTAAATATGATAAAGCAGCTAATATTCCACATAAGTCATGGATTACAATTACTGCTGAAATGCGAAATGAATTTGCCTTAGAATACAGAGGTAAGGGGCCTGTATTATATGCTCTTGATGTAAAGCCAGCAGAACGACCAGAAGATGAATTGATTTATTTTAGTTGATGTTTCATAAGGTATAGATAGGAACTAAAAAGAAATAAGTGTATATGCAGAAATGCTAGCCTGTAGAGAAAGGAAACAAGATGGAACAGGAAAGCAGATTATCAGACCGGATTGCAGATAGTATATTATCTATGATTACTGTAGAAAAACGCTTTTTGCCAGGGAATAAACTGCCAAATGAAAATATATTATCAAAAGAATTAAAAGTAAGCCGCACTACATTACGGGAGGCAATTAGGATTCTTGCCACGGGAGGAATTTTAGAAATTCGGCGAGGATTGGGTACTTTTGTTAGAGAGGATTTTAAAATAGGGCAATCAGAAAATTTATCTGTACTTACATCTGTGAAGGTAAAAGCAAAAGATTTATATGAAATGCGTTTGATATTTGAGCCAGAAGCTGCATATTATGCAGCTTTACGTGCTACAGATGAGGAAATACAAAGGATTTTAACATTGGGAAAAGAAATTGAAAAGCGAATAGAGCAGGGAAAAGATAGAACAGAAGTGGAACAAGCTTTTCATAAATCAATTGCCAAAGCTACACATAATGAATTTATGAATCAGCTTATGCCTGTCATTTATGAAGGAATTTATAAGGGAGTAAAACTTTCCAAAGCTTATGAAGAAGCAGTACAAGCAACATTGATAGATCATAAAATTTTGATGGATTTTTTAAAAGCTAGAAATGGAGAGGGTGCAAGGAATGCTATGCGTATCCATATTTTACATGCTATGGAGCAACTTCCAATGGAATAAGGTGTAGTTTTAGGGAGGAAAATAAATGAAATTACATAACAATAAGGTAAAAGAAAATAGAAATCCAGAAGAAAATAAAATAGAAACTGAAAAAACAAGTAAATCTAGAATGAATAAGGTGATAAAGGAAGTTTTTAGCAATATAACTGTGATTTTAGTTGCAGTAGTGATAGGTCTTTTTTTAAATCGGTATATGATTGCTAATGCTCAGGTACCTACAGGTTCTATGGAAACAACAGTAATGGCTGGAGATAGAATTATTGTAAACCGTTTGTCTTATGTGTTTGGAGAGCCAAAGAGAGGAGATATTGTAACTTTTATCTATCCTGATGATGGTGAAACTCTGTATTTAAAACGGATTATGGGCTTACCTGGAGAAACCATTGAAGGAAAAGAAGGAGTGATATATATTGATGGAAATCCATTAGTAGAAGACTTTACACAAGAAGTAAGTTATGATAATTTCGGTCCTTATAAGATACCAGAAAAATCATATTTTATGATGGGAGATAATCGCAATGATTCTTGGGATTCTAGATATTGGAAACACAAATTTGTAAAGAGAGAAGATATTATTGGAAAAGCAGAATTTAGTTATTTTCCACATCCTCGTTTATTAAAATAGTATTGATAAACTTGAAAGAGAAGGTTATAAATTTGAAAAGAATGTTTATAGTCTAGTTGTTTATAATAATGATATAGATTTTCAGATAAATATAACCAAATGTATTGCCTTATGTATCTATTTTTTTGTATATAAAAACAATTTCAAGTATAATATTTTTGTATTATTTCCACATATTGGAAAAAATGTCTTTACAAAAAAATAGAAATATAGTAAAATATAAAAAATAAGAAGAGAAGAGAAGGCTTATAGTCTAAATTTTTTAAATAAAATAATATAAAATACGCTGAGCGAATTTTATATTGTTGTAAATAAAATCCCAGACAAGTTAGACAGAATATAGTATATAAATCCTGTCTTATTTGTTTAGGATTTTTTTGTATATAAACAATAGAAAGCGTAACATTTATGGTTTTGTTAGCAAAACTGACCCACAACTTGCAACCAGTTTTTTATAGACATATCAAGTGAAAGGAGGAGATTAAAAAAGAATTAGAAAGATTTGTAGTTATGTTATGTCTTAAGCCTCAACAGGAGAAGGAGGGAAATTTATGAAATTTAAGAAATTAATATGTATCGGAATGACAATGATGCTTGTAGGCTCTAGTTTACCTCAGAGAATCGTTCAAGCACAAGAAATGAATCAACAGAATTTACAAAACTTAGAATTGCAACTAGAAGATGTGGGGAAAGCAGAACAAAATCAAACAGAACAATGGTATGGGAATTTTAAGTACAAAGAACAAAAAGATGGTACTTTGGAAATCACTGATTATAAACAAGAAAATAATGACAAAGAGGTTGTAATTCCTGCTGAAATAAAGGGGAAAAAGGTGACTTCCATAGGAAGCTCTGCTTTTCGAGGATGTAATAATTTAAGTAGTATCAGTGTTCCAAAGGGAGTAACTTCTATAGGAGGTTCTGCTTTTCGAGGATGTAGTAAATTAAGCAGTATCCATCTTCCCAATGGAATAACCAAAATAGGGCAGTATGCATTTGCATCATGTAAAACTTTAAAGAGTATCAATCTTCCTGAGGGATTGATTTCTATAGAGGAGGAAACATTTTCAGGATGTAGCAACTTAAGTAGTATTAGCCTTCCAGAAGGATTGACTTCCATAAGAGGATATGCATTTTATAATTGTAGTAAATTAAGTAGTATCCATCTTCCAAAGGGAATCACTTTACTAGAAAGTGAAGTATTTTGTGGATGCAGTGCTTTAAAAGAAATTATAGTAGATGAAAGTAATATAACATATGCTTCTAAAGATGGAATCTTATATGCTAAGGATATGAAGACATTAATTTGCTGTCCAGAAGGAAAAACAGGAGAAGTAGTGGTTCCTGAAGACGTGACAAAATTAGAAGAGTATGCATTTTCAGGATGTAGCAATTTAAGTACTATTATACTTTCTAAGAAAGTAACATCCATAGGGAGTGCTGCATTTTCAGGATGTAGCAGCTTAAGTAGTATCCATCTTCCTGAGGGATTAACTGATTTAGGAGATAGAGTATTTTCGGGATGTAGCAGTTTAAGTGGTATCACCGTTCCTGAAGGAGTAACAGAGATAAAACCATATGCCTTTTCTGATTGTATTAATTTAAGCAGTATCCATCTTCCCAAGAAAGGGAGTATAATAGGACAATCAGCATTTTCAGGATGTATTAATTTAAGCAGTATTACCATTCCTGAAGGAGTGACCTCTATAGAGGAATCAGCATTTTTTAGATGTATGAATTTGAACCGTGTAAACATTCCAAAAGAAGTGACCTTAATAGGAGAGGAATCGTTTTTGGCATGTAGCAGTCTAAAAAGTATCACCATTCCTGAGAAAGTAACTTTCATAGGATATGATGCATTTGAAGGATGCAGCAGTCTAAAAGAAATCATAGTAGATGAAAACAATATGGCATATATTTCTAAGAATGGAATCTTATATAATAAAGATATGACAGAATTATTTTGCTGCCCTGGAGGAAAAACAGGAGAAGTAGTTATCCCTGAGGGAGTGACTACCATAGGGATTTGTGCATTTTCAGAATGTAGCAACTTAAGTAGTATCAGTATTCCAAAAGAGGTGACCACCATAGGATTATATGCATTTGATAATTGCAGTAGTAATTTAGTCCTAATGGTAACTCCAGATAGTTATACAGAAACATATGCGAAAGAGAATCATATCAATTATTGTTATATTGGAGAATGTCCACATACTTATCAATCCAAGCTCACAAAAGCTACTACAAAGAAAAATGGTAACATCACAAAAGTATGTAGTGAATGTGGAGTAAAAAAAGGAAAAGCAACCGTAATCTATGCAGCAAAAAATGTGAAGTTATCTAAGACTTCTTTTACTTATAATAATAAGGTACAAAAACCTTCTGTTACAGTAAAAGACAGTAAGGGCAAAGTTCTGAAAAAAGGCAAAGATTATACAATAACCTATCCTAAAAACATGAAGAATGTTGGAAAGTATACGGTTACTATTCAGTTAAAAGGAAACTACAAAGGGACTATAAAGAGGAGCTTTACCATAACACCAAAAGCAGTTAATATTGAAAAAATCACAGCAAAATCGAAAGGTTTTACTATAAAATGGAAGAAACAGACCCAGCAAGTAACAGGATATCAAATTTCTTATTCTACTAGTAAAAAATTTGCGAAAAAAGATACAAAGACAACAATGATATCCAATGCAAAAACTACTACAAAGCCTATATCCAAGTTAAAGGCAAAGAAAAAGTACTATGTAAGAATGCGTACTTACAAAACCATAAAGGTGGATGGAGAATCTACAAAATTATATTCTAATTGGTCAAAGGTAAAGACAATTACTACAAAGAAGTAGGAGGAATAATAATCCAATTGGGTAAAAATGAAAATAGTTACTAAAAAATGTCAGCAATATTATTAGTATTCTGTCTATAAAGTGTAAATAGATTTGTTGAGATAGAATAAATTTTATAAAAAGAAAAAGTGTATGATGATAATTTATCAAAAATACACTTTTTCTCTTGTATATGTAAGGTGAAGTGAGGATAATTAAAATTTAAGAACTAATATCTCCTAATGTCTTACGTGTTTTTAAAGTTTTGGCAATGGTTTCTAATAATAGTGGAATGTCAATTGGTTTTGTTAGATGTGCGTCCATACCACTTTCTTTAGACATACGTTTATCACTTTCAAAGGCATCAGCAGATAATGCAATAATTGGAATATTAGCTAAATTGGAATTTTCAAGTTCTCTAATAGATTTTGCCGCTTCCCATCCATTCATAACAGGCATTTGAATATCCATTAAAATTAAATCATAAGCGCCAGTGTCAGATTGTTTTATTTTTTCAACAGCAATGCTGCCATCTGTAGCTGGTTCTATCACAAATCCCAATCCCTGTAGAATTTCTGTTTCAATTTCTAGATTGGTAGGATTATCTTCTACTAGTAAAATTTTCTTATTTAAAAGGTTTGCAATAGAATCCTCTGAAGAACATAGAGTAGGATGTTCTTGTAGGCGGAAGCGGAGTGTAATAGTAAATTTACTTCCTTTTCCAACAGTACTATCTACTTCAATATGCCCACCCATCATTTCTGTAATATTTTTTGCAATTGTAAGACCAAGGCCAGAACCATGAATCCCACTAAAGGTAGTATTTTTTTCACGCTCAAAAGGCTCAAAAATATGTTCTAAAAAATCTTTTCCAATTCCAATACCAGTATCTTCAACCACAAATTGATAAGTAACATAGTCATTTGGTAATTTTTCTAATTCTATAACAGTCATAATAACTTTGCCACCACTTTTGGTATAAGTTATGGCATTGTTGGCTAAATATAGAAGAAGTTGTCTTAATTTATCTTGATCACTATAGATATCACAATGTTCCAGTTCAGATTGTAAGAAGAAAGTGATATCCTTTTCTTCAGCTTGTGGCAACAAAGCATGATATACATTTTGTATAATAGTTAATAAGTTGCATTCTGCCTCTGTAATACGAATGTCATTAGATTCTGACCATGAAATTTCTAATACTTTTTCAATTAATTCCAAGAGTTGATGGCTAGAGTTTTCAATTTTATTAAGATAATTCTCAACTATTTCTGGATGATTGATATTCTTCTTTGCAAGAGCTGTAAAACCAAAGATTGCATTTAAAGGTGTTCGCAAATCATGGGACATATTAGAAAGAAAGGTATTTTTCGCGGTAATTGCCAAATTTGCATTATTTAATGCATCTTCAAAAATTTGTTTTTGTTCCATTTCACGCCGGACTTCTTCATCTACTCTACGATACCCCATAACAATCTGGGAAATACGATTTTTGTTCCCTACATTTACAATACGAAGTTGTAAGTATTGTATTTCTCCATGATTTACAATTCTGTAATTGATATAATAAGTTTTGTTATTTGATAGTTTTTCACGAATATATTCTGGAGCAGTAGCTCTAGAAACTATTTCACGATCTTCTGGATGTACCCAGACATTGACATAATCAAATACATACCAAAGAAATCCGCGTACTTGAAATTTTTTCTTAAATTGGTGTTCTGTTCGACTACTTAATCGGTAAGGGAAAACCTTATCGGTATCCAAATCAGCATAAAGAATACATTCATAATTTACACTAAGTCCTTCTATGACTTCAAGACGTCGTAGATGTTCTTGATTAATAATTTTCCGCTCTTTGTCATATTCTTCCATTAGACTTTGTATTTTCAATTCCTTTTGCTTTTTTTCTTCCATTAAAATAGCTTTTTCTGTGAGTTGATGAAATTTCTTTTCAGTTACATCAGCCATAAATACATAGAAAATATCCCCTACAGATTTACTATGTATAAAGTGCCCATAATCTTCAATCCAGCCAATCGTTCCATCTTTTCTCATAATTCTATATTCTACATAATCTAAATCGTATTGGCTGTTTGTAATTTGTTCTTTGATACTTTTTTCTACAATATCTATATCTTCGGAGTATACCATTCCCTTAAAAGAATTTCCAGTTAATTCTTGAAATTCTTCCCAAGTATCACATCGAAAGATTCGAAGTAGTGCTTTATTTGCATAGATAATTTTTTCTTCCTCTTTTGCATGATAGATTAAAAAGCCACCAGGCATTTCATCCATAAAATTTATTATATCATAGGCCGTTTGGAGATTTTGTGCATCAAAGGAAACAGGTAAATTTGCTTGTTCTGTTTTTTGAAGTAAACAATCTATATTGTATTTTTCGGGGACGCTTAACAAACTTAATATATGTTCAATTAAATTAGCATTTCTTAGTTCGTTCATAATACATTCCTCTTAATTTAGTATTTTTAAATCTATTCCTACATTTCACATTGTTTCATCCAATCAATTAATATACCTTTGCTCCCACATTCTGGACAAGTGTAAGTTCCATAATAATATGGAATTTTCCACTCTTCTTCTATACCAAGTATATGTAGTAAATTGCTAAACCAAAGATAGGTATCTTCATAACTTTTTTGATCCCACTTACCAATCACAGATTCAGCAGGTTCTATTTCTTCTAGTATCTGCTCTGTATTATGGAAGTCATCAATTTGTATATTTTCATTGTAATAGTTACAATTTGGGCAGGTAATATAACATTGATCCCAACTTCCAAATAACAGATAGAAAGCCATTTCTGGATCTCCAAGAATTGACAAAATACTAGTACAAAAATATTGAAGATCAAAGGGATCTTCTTCTTTTAAGCGTTCTAGATTTTGTTGTAAAAATTCTTTGGTCATTTCCTTTAAATATTCTATACTTAAATCATAACTCTCTAGAATATCTTCAGATATAGTAGGTGTCCTATCATATTCGTTATATGGAATGTTAGTGGATAATATTACTCCTGCTTCTGAAATAACTTGCATTTGCCATTTAAAATCTTGTTCTTTTCTCTTTTTTTCTAATAGTAGTACTAGGTAAGGAATGGCAAGATAAGTGGCATCATAAAAAGATAACTGATGTGTTAGATTTTCACATAAGTTATCAAATAATATTTGTTCATTTTCTTTTTCTTCTGTATCTAGCCGGCGGATTTTTACCATTTCGGGAAGCAACTCTTTTGGGCAAAATAGGAAAGCTACATCTTCTCTAATATCACCATAGGCACCTCTAAATATTGTCCACAAATCTGATGAAAAATCTACAGGATGTAATTTTTCTCTAAGTTCTGACAGTTCTGCGAGAGATTTTTCTATTTCCTGTTTCCACATAGTTGCTAATTCTGCTTCAGTCATATGTTCCTCCATTCTGAAGAATTTTTGTTCCTCTAAGATTTTTAATTTACGCGCAGACAAAATGAGAATCATTATCGCGCTTGCGAAAGTTTGCAAAGTGTGCTTTCTATTGGTTAATCCCCCATTTTATAATTGTACTATTCTATCATAAATGAGAAATTTTGGTATAACTACTATAAATCAAATATTTCATTTACGATTGTACTATCTTATAATAAATGAGAAAAACTCCAAACAATGATTATAATGAATGTTATATAAAATGGAATATTTTATATAACAACTATTTTACTACTCATAATAGAAGATGTCCACATCTGTTTGTTTGAGTATTGGACTTTTGAAGTAAAATTTTTACTTTTTTATCAATAAGAAGATAAATGATAAGTTTGTATTAATTTAGTCAAAAGAGTAAAATCATTCTTAAATTTTTATAAATGTTATACAACTATATTGACAGTAGACAACATAACAGCTATAATATAAAAAAATAAATTTTAAAGATATATTTTTTTAATGGTTGTTATGCATTACTAAATAATAGAATACATAATGATTTTTATTAGGAAAGAGGTAAAGAGATGAGAAGTGATAATGTAAAAAAAGGAATGCAGCAGGCACCACATCGTTCTTTATTTAATGCTTTGGGATTTACCAAAGAAGAAATGGAGAAACCATTAGTGGGAATTGTAAGTTCTTATAATGAAATTGTGCCAGGACACATGAATTTAGATAAAATTGTAAATGCTGTTAAAATGGGAGTGGCAGAAGCTGGAGGAGTTCCAGTAGTATTTCCTGCAATTGCAGTTTGTGATGGAATTGCTATGGGACATACAGGTATGAAATATTCCTTGGTAACACGTGATTTAATTGCAGATTCTACAGAATGTATGGCATTGGCACATCAATTTGATGCTTTGGTTATGGTTCCAAACTGTGATAAAAATGTACCAGGACTTTTAATGGCAGCGGCAAGAGTAAATATTCCTACTGTATTTGTGTCAGGTGGACCAATGCTTGCTGGACATGTAAAAGGTCATAAAACAAGTTTGTCTTCTATGTTTGAAGCTGTAGGAGCTTATACAGCGGGCAATATAACAGAAGAAGATGTATGTGAATTTGAGGAAAAGGCATGTCCTACTTGTGGTTCTTGTTCTGGTATGTATACTGCAAATTCTATGAATTGTCTGACCGAAGCTTTGGGTATGGGACTTAGGGGAAATGGAACAATTCCGGCCGTTTATTCCGACCGTTTACGTCTTGCAAAACATGCAGGTATGGCAGTTATGGAGATGTATCACAAAAATATTTGTCCAAGAGATATTATGACAAAAGAAGCCATTTTGAACGCATTAACAGTAGATATGGCTTTGGGATGTTCTACAAATAGTATGTTGCATCTGCCAGCAATTGCTCATGAGATTGGGTTTGATTTTGATATTGGATTTGCAAATGAGATTAGTGAGAAAACACCAAATCTATGTCATTTAGCTCCGGCTGGACCAACTTATATGGAGGATTTAAACGAAGCAGGTGGCGTGTATGCGGTGATGAATGAACTTGCAGAACTGAATTTATTAAATTTGGATTGTATAACAGTCACTGGAAAAACAGTGGGAGAAAATATAAAAGGATGTGTAAATCGTAATCCAGAGGTTATCCGCCCATTGGATCATCCTTATAGTGCAACAGGAGGACTTGCTGTTTTAAAAGGAAATTTGGCTATCGAGGGAAGTGTTGTAAAGCGTTCTGCTGTAGCACCAGAAATGATGGTACATGAAGGACCAGCACGCGTATTTGATTGTGAAGAAGACGCGATTGCAGCAATCAAAGGTGGAAAGATTGTTGCAGGTGATGTGGTAGTAATTCGCTATGAAGGACCAAAGGGTGGACCTGGTATGAGAGAAATGTTAAATCCTACTTCTGCGATTGCAGGAATGGGGCTTGGTTCTACCGTTGCTTTGATTACAGATGGACGTTTTTCAGGTGCAAGTCGAGGAGCTTCTATTGGACATGTTTCACCAGAGGCAGCAGTAGGAGGAACAATTGCTTTGGTAGAAGAAGGGGATATCATTAAAATTAATATTCCAGAAATGAAATTGGAATTAGATGTATCAGAAGAAGTACTTGCAACAAGAAGAGAAAATTGGAAACCAAGAGAACCAAAAGTAACAGAAGGTTATTTAGCAAGATATGCACAAATGGTAACTTCTGGAGCAAAAGGTGCTGTTATGAAAAGAGATTTATGTCAATAAAAATTAGTTTTATTTCTTGAAAACTTAATATGCATGAGTAAATAGGATAAAAGGAGTTTGTTATGTTAAAAATTGGATGTCATCTTTCTTTCGCTAAGGGATTTCTTAATATGGGAAAAGAGGCTGTTAAAATTGGAGCTAATACGTTTCAATTTTTTACTCGAAGTCCACGCGGAGGACAGGCGAAAGAGTTAAACTTAGAGGATATTGCTGCATATCTGAATTTTGCAAAAGAACATGAAATTACACAAATTTTGGCACATGCACCTTATACCTTAAATTCTTGTGCAAAAGAGGAAGGTCTGCGACAATTTGCCTATCATACTATGTGTGATGATTTGGAAAGATTAGAGCATATTCCAGAAGCTATGTATAATTTTCATCCTGGCAGTCATGTAAAACAAGGAACAGAAATAGGAATTAGTTATATTTCTGACATGTTAAACAAAATAAATGAAAAAGGATATTCTACTATGATTTTATTAGAAACTATGTCTGGAAAAGGGTCAGAGATAGGCAGAAATTTTCAAGAACTCCGTGAAATTATAAATCAAGTAGAAAATTCTAGTCATTTAGGGGTCTGTTTAGATACTTGCCATATTTTTGATGGGGGTTATGATATTGTACATGGACTAGAACAAGTATTAGAAGAATTTGATAAGAGCATAGGGCTTGAGCGATTGAAAGCAGTGCACTTAAATGATAGTAAGAATGAATTAGGGAGTCATAAAGATCGTCATGAAAAAATAGGAAAAGGAAATATTGGGTTGGATGCTATTGCTTCTATTATCAATCATCCAAATCTTAGAAATCTTCCCTTTTATTTAGAAACTCCCAATGATTTAGAGGGATATCAAAGAGAGATTGCATTGCTAAGAAAATTATATAGAGAAAATAAGTCTTTGGATTAAAAGAGGCTTTTATAAGCTCTTCTCATTACTTTTAAATAGGAAATTGCAAAACTCAATAAAATAGTTTTGCAATTTTCTAGCTATTTTTAAGTGGTGAGAGGAGCTTTGTATCTCTCATAGGTCTTCCATCTGATATACTTAGTGAATTGCAGAAATATGAATTTGATTTATGACAATAGAAAGTTCGCAAAGCGTGTTTTCTATTGTTTACTTTTTATAGTGGTTAATACTTGATTTTCACTACTAATTATTATACGATATCTTAATATAATAAAGAATACTTTTATTTCTTAGTTGGAACAGAAAAGAAGTAACTACATAAAAAGCGAAATAGAAAGGGAGGCAAATGAATTTATATAAATCAAATCATCATAGACACAAGCATTCTTCTTATGGCATAAAAAGTATTGATTTTTATGCTTGTCAGTCAAGTCTTAAATTTTGGAATAGCAGTTATAAAGTATTATCTGCTTGTTTTATTTTGATTTTGTGTATCTTATTAGATTGTGTTTGGGTTTCCATAGCAGTGATTGTTACCACAGGTTTGGTAAATTTGTTGGTAAACAAAGTTTCAGCAGGAGATTATATAGATTTTTTGAAAATTCCAATTGCTTTTCTTATGTTAGGGTGTATAGTAATTGTTTTTGGCATATCAAAAAATCCAGTTGGAGATTATAATATTTTTTTGTTTGGAGGATATTTGTATTTTACTAAAACGAGTATTGGACAGGCATTGGCATTATTTTTTAAAGTTATGGGAGCTGTTAGTGTTATGTATTTATTGGCATTATCTACACCAGTAGGAGAAGTAATTATGGTATTAAAAAAAGCACATGTGCCAGATGTGGTTGTAGAATTAATGAATATGATTTATCGTTTTATTTTTATTCTTGCTGAAGTACATGCAAATATGAAAATAGCAGCAATGGCTAGACTAGGATATATAGATTTTAAAACTTCCTGTTTTTCTTTTGGGCAGATAGGAGGAAATTTGTTTATTTTGTCTTTACAGAAAGCAAATACTTATTATGATGCTATGGTTTCTAGAGGATATGAAGGAAATTTTCCCTTTTGGGAAGAACAGAAATCAGTGAAAATATGGCAAATTGGAATAGTGGCAGCTTATACAGGAAGTTTACTAGTGTTATATATTTTAGTAAAATAAATACAAGAAACTTGTACTTTTTTCAACTTAATTTTAATAAATTAATTTTAGAAGGGGAAGTTATTGGAAAATCATAGAAAAGAAGAAATTTTAAGTGTACAACATTTAATGTACGAGTATCAATCTGGAAAGCCTGTGTTGCAAGATGTAAGTATTTCTATTGGAAAGGGAGAGAAAATTGCAGTGATGGGTTCTAATGGAGCCGGAAAATCTACATTTTTCTTACATCTAAATGGTGTTTTGCAGGCAGAGAATGGAGAAATTTTTTTTCATGGAGATAAGATTGGAAAGAAGAATTTAAAACAACTTCATAAACATGTGGGCTTTGTGTTCCAAGATGCTGATAGTCAAATAATTGCTTCTAGTGTCCAAGCAGAAGTGGCATTTGGACCTATGAATTTAAAACTTTCTAGGGAAGAAATAAAAGATAGAGTGAATCAAGCCTTAGATTATATGGATTTACAAGAATATAAAGAACGCCCACCTCACTATCTAAGTGGTGGTGAGAAAAAGAGAGTAAGTATTGCAGATATTATTGCTATGAAATCAGAAGTAGTATTATTTGATGAACCTACAGCAGCTTTAGACCCTCTCAGTGCTGAGATGTTGGAAGAAGTGTTAGAAAAGCTACATCAAGAAGGAAAAACTTTATTGGTTTCCACTCATGATGTAGACTTTGCATATCGCTGGGCAGAACGAGTGGTAATATTCCATCAAGGAAACATTATAGCTGATGATAATGCATTGTCTATATTTCAACAAGAAAATATTTTAAAACAGGCTCATTTAAAAAAGCCAGAAATGTTGACTGTGTATGAAATTCTTTTACAAGAGAATCTGGTGCAGATAGAAAGTTATCCTAGACAGGCGAAAGAGTTGACAGAAGTACTATTAAAAAATAAGGAAAAGCGTTAGAAAAAAGTAAAAGATAGAAGAAATTATTAAGAAAGAACAATATTGTTTATCAGGAAAAGCATTTTACAACCTTGAAAGGAGCAGCTATTCGGCAAAATATTTAAAGAATAAAAAGTTATAGAAACTTTAATCTCTTAATATTTGTACATATGTTGAGTAGCAGATAATGTGGTATTATGAATGAAAGGTATATAGAATACTTAAAGTATGTAAAGGAATACCTTACTAGAAATCATGGAATGGTTTCTCTAAATCCCTTACATCCGTTTCGTTCTCGTTTTCAACATACGATACGGGTGTTACACTGGTGTTTTCGATTGACAGAGGGAATGGAAAAAGTAAACAAAGAACTTTTGTATACAGCAGCAATTTTTCATGACATTGGATATACAGATAAAGATAATGAACATCATGCCATTCGTAGCGGAAAGGCATTTCATAATTATGCAGTGGAGCACTACATAGAAGAAAATTTTAGAAAAAATGTGGAAAATATGATCTATGTTCATTCTAATAAAGAACTTTTAAAGAATAAAGATACTAATTTGGAGTTAATTCTTTTACTTGAGGCCGATTTATTGGATGAAGAAGGTGCTATGGGAATTGTATGGGACTGTATGACTATGGGAAATGCTCATGCCTCTAGTTATGCTAAGGCATATTATCATATTATGGAAAGTTCGAATAAAAAGGAGCCAAATCCAATGGTAACTGCAAGAGCAAGAGAATTTTGGGAGAAAAAGAAACAAGTGGTATCTGAATTTACAGATATATTAGAAAAAGATTTGATGATTGGAAGTCCTTATTTTGATATTTAACTTTATCAAGGAAGTGCTGTGGTAGCAGCTATGAGATTATGAGAAAGTAGCGAAGTAGATTGCGAATATCGGTTTTGACTTTTATTATTTTAGATGGTTGATAATAAAATAAAAATTTCTGGACATTTCAATATTAACATGCTATTCTTGTTAGGACATTGATAGAATCTCATAGAAGATTTTATCAATGTAGATAATAGAGAACACATGGGGTGAATTTTTTATTATCATAAGTCAAATATCCCACAGTAAGCTAAGGGGCATGACTTAGCTTGTTTTTATTAAGTTCGTCCTAAGGGGCATGACACTTAATGCGGCTGCTTGACACATTGTTCTCGGGAATAAAAATATAATTATAGAAGGTGCCTGTTTTTTACAGGATAATAGGGAAATGAGTGAGAATCTCATACGGTCCCGCCGCTGTAAAAGTGGAGTTTTATTTTTTATACGCAGGGGTGCATATGGAAATTAATTTCTATGCAGTATATATCCTGCGCGACGAGTAGAAGAATCTTCTCTACTTGATGATAGACAAATAAAATTTATAATATGTGTTTGTCTAAGGCCACTGGGAAACTGGGAAGGTAAAATAAAACAGAGAAGCTTGAGTCAGAAGACCTGCCTTTTGTAAAGAAATGCAAAAAGTTACGAGAGATGACTGGTTGTAGATTGCCTGTTCTAAAGATGTTTCAAGTTGGAAACAGATTTTTGGATAGGCTTTTCAGTGTAATCATTTGTTATTAAATGACAGATGATTGTCAAGGATACCAGTTTACTGCTTAGGAAGCAGGAAATGTGGTATTTTTTTTATCTTATAGGAAATATCTTGTCACGCTAAAGCGTGAAAGTATATTTCC
>CAJUHG010000006.1:0-22344 GCA_910586005.1 uncultured Lachnospiraceae bacterium
GTCTGTTTCATTTATGGATTTTGTCTGATTATCCTATCCTGTATATATGTAGTCAAAAAAATGCCCTCAAACCCGCATTCTATCAGGGCTAGATGGGATTTTAACTGGGTGGTAAAAATCTTTCTAATTTTTTAATATTCTAATTTTATCTTAACAGCTAAAAAGCAGAGAAGAGCCAAGTACCTACTATGAGATTCTTGGCTCCTCTCTATTTTTTTCATAACATTAAAAATAGTGTTAATAAGTGTCTAGATATTAGATTCTCGACTTTTGCCTCTTGCAGCATCAACTTTCCTATTTGGCAATGGCCTTTTAACATTTTTCATTATGATAGGAGCATTCCTAAAAAATGCAAAAATATAATTGACAAAAAACTAGCAATTAAAATTAAGCTCCCCTTTAAAAAATCTTTCATATCCCTCTTATATCCTACTCTTAACCTTGATTTTTAGTATTTTCTAGTAAGGCTTGTATATGTTAGTTCTTCGCCACCCACGTTAAAAATTGCATAAACACGATAAGTGCCTCTGGTACTTAAAGTAAAGGATTTTGTCATACTTTTTGTACCATTGGTACTTGAACCTACCCAAGAAGCCACCGTATGCCAAGAACTTCCCTCTTGGCGCTGCAAACGCATCACCACATTGATATAACATACCTTTTTTGCTGTAACCTCAGCATTACAGTAAGCAGTATTTCCATCAATCTTCAACTCTGAAACAAGATGTGTGGTATTTTCATAATAGGGCTGTGCTGTTTTTGAACCTCCTGCTGCCATAGGCTGTGCCATATTTCCAGCGGCATAACTTGTTATTGGTGTACTTACCACCAAACAAAACATTGTTAGAATTGTTACGATTTTTCGCTTCATAAAATCGTTCTCCTTCCATTTCTCTTTTGTATAAAGTTAAACTGTTACAATATAGTAACAATTTACTATAAAGAAACATGACACTTTTATAAAAATTTTTTATCTTTTTGTTTTTTAACAAATTAAATTGTTTCCACTAAATTTTTTCTAGTTTTCTGCAAATTTTAAATGACCTGCAAATTCTATCAGTGTTTCTTTGGAAAAACAACCGCTAAGTACTATAATATAAATATCATCTGAAAGAATTAGCATTCCCTGCTCCTTATCTAAGGTATAATATCCAGTAAATCCCTCTACTTCCACTGGTTCCATAGCCTCTCTATTAGAAGTAATATTTCCTAAATCATCTTTTTCTTTCCATGCTTGTCTTAAAAGTAATACATCATCTGCTTTATTATTATATAAAATTCTATTTTTCTGAAATTCCTCATTATATTCTTCATATTCAACAGAATACCCTTCTGGTAACTCCATTAAATAATATTTTTGAAATTCTGCCTCTTGATAATTCTCAGATTCCTCTTTCTTCTGGACATTGATATGGTCTTCATATTGTCTCAAATAGTAATTGCGCAGCCATTGAATCATTGGTTCTGCTGCAATGGCACTTCCACCTATCAATAAAGTCAACAACAGTGCAATCACAGTAAGGCGATGCTTGGAAGCAACTGGTCGGTATAAGTCCAGAATAGAGTCATTACTCTTGCAATTTTCTTCCCGCTTTCTAACAGCCCGAAATACCCAATACATTTTCCAGCGAAATTTTAATGAAAACTTGTGTTCTGGTATCTCCTTAGGTCGTTCTTGATATTCTTCCTTTACAATCTCTTCAAAGGCTTGTTTTAATAAACGTTCCATGTCATCCATAAATACTCCTCCCTTTTCTTTTGTCTCATATACTTTGTTATGCTTTTTGTAAAGTACATTATCTGCAAACATTTTTCTATGTACTTTTGCAATTATTAAAACGTTTATCTTAGAAGGAAATTTGATTCCCATCAAAACAAATTTATGATAGTTTCTATCTATACCTCTGTTGCATTCCAACATGGACATTCGGCTATTTTACAAGGTATAATTTCTATACATATATAGTAACAATTGAAAAGGATAAAATATGACACATTTTTCATTTTTTTTTCAAAAAAATATACTATTCTCAAATTTTAAAAGAAGAGATTCATGGATTTTAGAAGATAACATTGTAACAATGGAATTATAATAGAGAACATGTACATTTTCTATTTAAAGCCCATCCAAACTCGTAGATAATAAATTCATAAATGTTTAATGTATTTGTGTGCGGAAAAGAACCCCCCTGTCTCTACAGACAGGGGGGAAGGTCACGATAACAATGTTCCTAATAAATGTAGAAAAATAATAGATAGAAAACTAGCAATTAATATCATACTTCCCTTTAAAAAATCTTTCATAATTATCAACCCTTATTTTTAATTATTTGTCTATATAGTTCCATTTTAGAAGAATTTTAACATTTTCTAACAGAAAATTATGGAAATATTTGTCATTCAGTAGGGTTATTTTAAAGATTATGTAAAAATAATTAGATAAAATGCTGATTCTTTTTCTTGACTTTTTTCTAAAAACCATTTATTGTATTATTTATATAGTACAATAACACATAAAGGAAACGAGGTGATAAAATGCCTTGGAATTTAGATTCTGACAGGCCTATTTTTATCCAGATTATTGAGAAAATTCAAATGGATATTATTTCTGGTTTCTATAAACCAGGAGATAAGTTACCTTCTGTTCGAGAACTTGCTCAGGAAGCATCTGTGAATCCCAATACAATGCAAAAAGCTCTTTCTGAATTAGAACGAACAGGACTTGTTTACTCACAACGTACGAGTGGACGTTTTATTACGGAGGATACTACCATGATTGATGAACTTAAGGCAAAACTTGCAAGAGAACTTATTACACAGTTTTTAGAAAATATGCAAAAGCTCGGTTTTCAAAAAGAGGAAACGCTTTCACTTCTAACAAAAATTATGGAAGGAGAAGAAAATGACCTTATTAAAATGTAACAATCTTACTAAAACATATGGCAATGTTACTGCTCTTTCAAATATTAATCTACAAATTGAAAGCGGACATATTATTGGCTTACTTGGTCCAAATGGAAGCGGTAAAACTACTCTTATCAAATTAATCGCTGGACTTTTATCTCCAACTTCTGGCAGTATTTATGTCCAAGAAAAACCTTTAGGAACAGTTAGCAAAAGCCTTATTTCTTATCTACCAGATCACTCCTACTTAAATGATAACTGGAAAGTACAAGATATGATTGATTTCTTTGAGGATTTTTATAAAGATTTTGATTCCACACGTGCTTATGATATGCTTGAAAAATTAAATATCAACCCTAGTCATAAATTAAAGACTTTTTCAAAGGGCACAAAAGAAAAAGTGCAATTAATTCTGGTTATGAGCCGCAGAGCAAGTATATATATTTTAGATGAACCCATTGCTGGTGTAGACCCCGCCGCAAGAGATTATATCTTAGAAATCATACTTTCTAATTATGATGAAAATGCTACCTTGTTGATTTCTACTCATCTAATCTCAGATATTGAAAATATTTTAGATGAAGTTATTTTTATTCAAAATGGTACTATACATACCCACGCTTCTGTAGATGATCTGCGTCAAAAAGATCATAAATCTATAGATGCTCTATTTCGGGAGGTATTTAAATGTTAGGAAAGCTAATAAAATATGAGCAGAAAGCCACCTATAAAGTTTTAACTATCATAAATTTTGTAATAATACTTCTAACACTAATAGGGGCCTTTATATTAAATACAAATATTTTTAACAATAGTGAATCTATTCCTTTAGCTATATTACTTGTAATCTTTTATTCCCTTTCTCTGATAGCAATGGGAATTATTATAGTTATTTACCTTTATATCCGCTTTTATAAAAATCTATTTACTGCAGAAGGATATCTTATGCATACACTTCCAGTTACCCCTTTGCAGTTATTTCATTCTAAACTTATTGTAGGATATTTTTGGACCTTTCTCAATTCTTTGTTAATGATATTATCTATATCTACACTTGGTTTTGTGGTAGGATACCATATTACAAAAGTAGAACAATTAAATTTTATAGAATTTTTTACCGAAAATGGGATTCAACTTTCAGAAAAAGAAAGTTTTGCAATTTCTTTTCAGAAAATTTTTGGCTATACTCCAGAAGGCTTTGTTATATTACTATTAATTCTTTTAATAGTAAGTTGTTTTTCCTCTTTATTAATGGGATATCTAAGTATTCTGTTGGGACAATTAGTGGAAAAATATAAATTAGCTGCTTCTGTTGGATTTTACATTGTTATTTACATTGTAAATCAGGTAATTAGCTCCTTTATTATGATTCTTCCAAATCTAAAATTTATGATTTCAAGTATAGATAATACAGAATTTTTTATCTCAGACTTTTACAAAAATTTGTTGCCTCTTTCAATTATAACACAATTACTTTTAGGAATTATCTTCTATTTTATGTCTGTTTTGCTTGTACAACGCAAAGTAAATCTAGACTGATAAAAGTTATAAAGCATTTTCCATAGATATTTTATTAAGAAGTCAAATACCCAATAGCAAGCTACAAGGCACGACTCAGTTTGTTTTTATCAATTTCACCTCAAGGGCAGAGGTAAAGTGTACTTTCTATTGTCACAAATAAATAATAACCGTTCTGTTATGTAAAAATAGCTGAACGGTTATTATTTTTATATAGAATATGTATACTCTTACTATTTTTCCTTATATAAAAAATTCCCCATTCTTACTATTTATTTTTATATAAGAAATACACATTCTTACTATTGTTTTTATACTAGAAATACATCCTTTTTAATATTTATTCTTACACAGGATATGCACCATTTTTAGTATCTGCTATGGTAGAATCTACTTTCGTTTGTTGAGCTTCTCTATATTTAAAGAACTCTGTAGCAACCTGTGGGAACAATGCATAAGAAAGAATGTCTTCATCTTGTTGTTTCCACTGTTTCATTTCTGCCTCAATCTTATCTAATTCAGGTTCTAGCAAATCAGCGTAGCGACAAGTAATAGCATTTTTCTTTTCTTCTCCTAGTACTTTATCAATAACTTCTGGGTTAAATGGTTTTACTGTCTGCCCATATTTTCCAAGTAGTACATCTTTGGTTTCTTTGGTAGCAACCTTGTAACGCTCTCCCATCAATACATTAAATACAGCCTGTGTACCTACAATCTGAGAAGATGGTGTAACCAATGGTGGCTCTCCAAGGTCTTTTCTCACACGTGGGATTTCTTCTAACACTTCCATATATTTATCTTCTGCATGCTGTTCCTTTAATTGAGATACCATGTTACTTAACATACCACCTGGAACCTGATATAACAAAGTTTGAATATCTACACCTAATACTTTTGGATTCATAAGACCACTCTTTAAAGCCTCTTCTCTCATAGGTCTAAAGTAATCTGCAATTTCTTTTAATAACATCTGGTCAAAACCTGGGTCCATCTCTGTTCCACGGAAAGCCTCAGCCATAACTTCTGTTGCTGGCTGGCTAGTTCCCAATGCAAATGGAGACATTGCTGTATCAATAATATCACAACCTGCTTCTACTGCCTTTAAATAAGTCATAGAAGCAACACCAGAAGTATAGTGTGTGTGAAGTTCAATTGGCAGTTTGGTAGCAGCCTTTAAAGATTTTACTAACTCTTCTGCTTTGTATGGAGTCAACAAACCTGCCATATCCTTGATACAGATAGAATTTGCTCCCATCTCCTCAATTCTCTTTGCCATATCTGTCCAATATTTCAAAGTGTAGGCATCTCCTAAGGTATAAGAAAGTGCAACTTGTGCATGTCCTTTTTCTTTATTAGTGGCAGTTACTGCTGTCTGTAAATTTCTTAAATCATTTAAGCAGTCAAAAATACGAATAATATCAATTCCATTTGCAATGGATTTTTGCACAAAATACTCTACCACATCATCTGCATAAGGGCGATATCCCAAAATATTCTGCCCACGGAATAACATCTGTAACTTTGTATTTTTAAATCCAGCTTTTAATTTTCTCAGACGCTCCCAAGGATCTTCCTTTAAGAAACGCAAAGATGCATCAAAAGTAGCTCCACCCCAGCATTCTACTGCATGATAGCCTACTTTATCCATTTTATCAATGATTGGCAGCATCTGTTCTGTTGTCATACGGGTGGCAATCAGAGACTGATGTGCATCACGTAACACGGTTTCTGTAATTGCAACCGCTTTTTTGTTCTTTTTAGCCATGACCTATCCTCTCATTCTGCCGCTTCGCGGCTCTTCATTCTGCGGTATTTATAATCCGCAAACTAACCAACAGATTAATCTTTTTACATTTTATTCTATATACCAAAAATTGCCATAAATACACCTGCTGCTACTGCTGTACCAATAACACCAGCAACATTTGGTCCCATTGCATGCATAAGTAAGAAGTTGGTAGGATCCTCTTCTGCTCCAACCTTCTGTGATACACGTGCAGCCATAGGTACTGCTGAAACACCAGCAGAACCAATCAATGGATTAATCTTACCGCCAGTTACTTTGCACATTAGCTTACCAAACAATACACCTGCTGCTGTACCAAACATAAATGCAATCAGTCCAAGAGCTACAATTTTCAGAGTGGTAATATTTAAAAATGCTTCTGCACTTGTAGTTGCTCCTACAGAGGTTCCCAATAGAATAACTACAATATACATCATTGCATTAGATGCAGTTTCTGACAACTGACGAACCACGCCTGATTCGCGGAATAAATTTCCAAGCATTAACATACCAACCAAAGGTGCTGTAGTAGGAAGCAAAATACATACTACTGAGGTAACTACAATTGGGAATAAAATCTTTTCTAATTTAGATACAGGTCTTAAATTCTGCATCTTTATGGCACGTTCTTCCTTGGTTGTAAACAATTTCATAATAGGTGGCTGGATAATAGGAACTAGTGCCATATAGGAATACGCTGCCACAGCAATCGGTCCCATTAACCCTGTCTGTCCTAACTTTCCTGCAAGGAAAATAGAAGTAGGACCATCGGCTCCACCAATAATGGATACTGCTGCCGCTGCTTTATCATTAAAGCCTAGCAGAATCGCCATAAAATATGCTCCAAAAATACCAAACTGTGCTGCGGCTCCAAGTAAGAAACTCATTGGATTCGCAATCAAAGGACCAAAGTCTGTCATCGCTCCTACACCCATAAATATCAAGGAAGGAAGAATAGACCATTCATCCAAAGAATAGAAATAATAAAGTAAACCACCCACGCCATTGCTGGTTTCTTCCGGTGAAGCAATAATATCCGGATAAATATTTACCAGTAACATACCAAACGCAATCGGAACCAGCAACAGAGGTTCAAATCCCTTTTTAATCGCAAGGAAAAGGAATACAAATGCCACCAAAATCATGACATAGTTTCCCCAGGTCAGGTTGAAGAATGCTGTCTGGTGCAGGAGGTTTGATAAAGTTTCTCCTACGTAACTCATATTTTACCTCCAATAATTAGTTATTTAATGTTGCTAATAATGCACCTGATTCTACGGATTGTCCAACAGTCACATCAATAGTTGCCACCGTTCCATCTTCTGGTGAAACAACAGGTGTCTCCATCTTCATAACTTCCAAAACAAGAATAGTATCTCCACGTTTTACAGCATCTCCTGGTTTACTATCAATACTAAATACCTTACCTGCTGCTCCTGCTTCAATCTTCACATTACCAGCTCCACCTGCTGCTGGAGCTGGAGCTGCTGGAGCCGGAGCTGCTGGAGCTGCTGGTACTGGAGCTGCTGCTCTTCTAGGAGCTGCTGGTGCTGCTCCCGCTCCATTTTCTTCTACAGTAACATCATAAACGTTTCCATTAACGGTAATTGTATAGCTTTTCATCTTCGTTTCCTCCTGAATTTACGATTAAAATCTTCTTTTGATAGAACGTACTACAAAGTCTTCTGTAGAAGTTCCAGTGGATGCTGCAATTGCCGCTGCGATTACAGCTGCCAATTCTAAATCATCTTGTGCAGGTACTACTTCTTCTTGAATAACTGGCGCTGGAGCTTTTGGTACCTCTTTTACCACAGGTGTGGGAGGTGCATTTTTCTCTTTTGCCTTATTTTCAAGATATGGGAAAATCTTAAATCCACTGATAATCAGACTGATTAAGATTAGTACAATAAACACAATTCCCATTCCCATCAAAGTATTTAGGGCAGCATTGGTCATTTTTTCACCAAGAGTTTGTACTTGGTCTATAGTAATATCTTCCAGTTGCATATTGTAATAAGTATAGACATATGTCAAGATAACTGGACGGTTCTCAAAAATAATTTCTTGTGCACAGGTTAAAGTTTTACCAGATTTTTCAACGGTAAATTCACCCAATTCCACATATTCTCCAACACCTTCCTGTGCTTCCTCCCAACGATTGACCAGATTTTCTAGCATCTCATCTCCTGATTGAAGATAAGCTGCTTTTTCTGCATCTGTCATAGCTTCCAAAGATGCAACCGTATTCTCACATGCACCCTTCAACTGATCATAGGTGTAGCCATTGTAATCAACCGTGGTAGGATCCGCTCCACATGCTGTCAATCCAAGTACGATTAGACACATACTTATCATCAGCAATATTTTCTTTTTCATAAACTTCACCTTTCTATTTTGCTACATGTTTTTTAGCCGGTTCACCTGTTCCTTTTGTATAAAGCATTTCAAATGCTGCGATTGCGTATTTTCTGGTTTCTTCCGGTGCAATAATTAAATCAACTTGTCCACGTCTTGCTGCTGCTTCTACAGAAGATTGTAATTTTTCATATTCTTTTGTCTTTTTTGCAATTACATCAGCAGGCTTGCCATCATATATGATTTTTGCTGCTTGAGCTGCATTCATCATACCAATCTTGCTATCCTTCCATGCATATACCATATCAGCTCCAATAGACTTGCTGTTCATCATTACATAGGCACTGCCATAGGCATTACCAATAATAATATTTACCTTTGGTATTGTTGCTCCTGCAAATGCTGCTGTCATACGCGCCATTGCCTTTGCAAGATTCTTTTCTGAGCATTCTGTAGCTGCAAAACCCTCTACATTTGTTAAAGATATGATTGGGATATCAAATGCATCACAGAAATTAATAAATTCTGCTGCTTTATTACATCCCCTTGCAGTAAGTGCTGTATCAAAACTTTCTACTTTCTCCCCATTTTCATCATAAAGCGCGGAAGCATTTGCAATAGCTCCAATCGTTTTTCCATTTAACTTAATAAAACCTGTTACCATACTTTTGGCATAATCTTTTTTTGTCTCTACAAATACATTGCCATCTGAAATAAGTGTCAAAGCCAAACGTGTATCTTCTTTACATCCAGCAAGATTCTCACATTTGCGGTTCAAATCATCTATACATTCATCTTCTCTTCCGCATTCTGCATTATTGCTTGGCAATACACATACTAACTCACGAATTGCAAGCAAAATATCTTCTGTACTTCCTACTGCATCAATGCATCCACTATTACTCCCTTGATATTCTGCGCTTGCTGTATTACATTTAGAAACATGATTTCCTTTGATTGCATTTGGAGAATTTACAAATACTTTTCCATTTTCTTTCTCTACAAAAGCAAAGTCACTTAATGCAGGAATTACAGAAAGTCCTCCTCCACAAGAACCAAATACTGCAGTAATCTGTGGAACCACTCCACTTGCTGCTACTTGAGCTGCATAAATTTCACCAAAACCATTTAATGCATCTACAGATTCTTGCAAACGCATTCCAGCACAGTCAATCAAGCCAATGACTGGCGCTCCCATTTTTACTGCCATTTTATAAATTGCAGCAATTTTTTTACTGTGCATTTCACCAATGGTTCCGTTTAATACGGAAGCATCCTGACTGTACACATACACTAGATTTCCATCAATCAAACCATATCCAGTAATAACTCCATCAGATGGGGTATCAGACTGATTTAAATCAAAATCTGTGTTTCTTGCAGTTACCAGAGCCCCGATTTCCATAAAACTTTGTTGGTCTAGAAGACCGGAAATTCTCTGTCTTGCTGAGTTGGTAGAATTACTCATTACTTAAACCTCCATATGTATTTTATTAATTTTTACAAAATTCTCTTCCGATTGTAATTGTATCTCTTTTGACGAAAATTTTCAATAGCTATTTCTAGAAACTTGTTAAATTTTTCACTATTTCAAATAAAAGTCTTAAGATTTTTGTCTGTTTTTGTCTATTTATTGATAATATGGAGGATACACTTTTAATTAAAAAATGTAATCACAATTTTCCTAAATTTTAAGTTTTTTTCTTATTCTGAAGTAAAATATAACTCTTTTTCCATAAAAAATAATTTTAAAAGATATTCTTTGTACCAAGAAGAGGTTAATTCTTTGACTTCCTTTTGCGCATAAACCGGAAACTCTGCAATCTGTTTTTCTCCTAGATAATAATTTACGGTTCCAACCTGCTGTCCCTTTTTAACAGGAGCTTTTATACTTTCAGGAATATTATAAATTGTTCGAACTTCTTCATCTGTTCGCTTTAATACTCGTAATCTTTCCTCTTTCATTTCCACTGGAAGTGTTACCTCTTGGTAAAGTCTTTCATTTTCAGGCCGTGCCTGCTCTACTTTTATTGGAAAAAATTCTTTATCATACTCAAATACATCTTCACAATGATATTTCTCTAAACCATAATTCATCAAGGTTTTTGTATCAGACCATTTATAAGTCTTATTATTTGGCCAACCACAGGCAAGCAATGTCACAATAAAGGTACGATCATCTCTGCGTAATGCTCCTACATAACAATAGCCCGCATTTCCAGTAAATCCTGTCTTTCCAGACAATGCCCCCTCCATCATTTGTAAAAATGCATTGTGATTGTTACAATGGAAACTTTTTGTTCCTGCTAGATTTGTAAATTGATGGCTAGGTGTTCGCGTGATTTCTAGAAAAGTTTCATTTTGAATACAATAACTCATAATTTTAGCTAAGTCTTCGGCTGTTGTTCCATGCACTCCTGTTTCATCTGTAGCATCTAATCCATTTGGAGTAATAAAATAGGTATCTGTACATCCTAATTCTTTTGCCTTCTGATTCATTTTTTTGGCAAATTCCTCTACAGACCCAGCAATATGCTCTGCTATGGCCACAGCAGAGTCATTATGAGATTCTAGCATCAAAGAGTACAATAAATCTTTCAATTGAAAACTATCCTTTGTATCCATTCCTAATCGCACTTGAGGCATAGACGCTGCATAACTACTTATTTTTACTTCATCTTCTAAATTTCCCTGCTCTAAGGCAAGAATACATGTCATAATCTTGGTGGTACTAGCATTAGGCATATGTTCTGTTCCATTTTTCTCATAAAGGACTCTTTTACTTTCTGCATCCATCAATACTGCAGACTTTGCATATAAGTTAAAATTGGGTTGTTGTGCTTCTTCTTGACCTGTTAGTTCCTCTGCATAGATCTTCTTGCTACTTTTCTCATCACTATTAAGACCTATTAGAATACTGAAACAAAGAATTCCTGCCATAAAGTATTTTTTTCTTTTCATCCGTTTAGAATTTCTCATAATATCAATTCTTTCATAAATAGTTCCAAGTTTCCATTCATTATATGAAAAAAAAGTTTCTATCATTACTAAAAAGATTTTTTAATAGACGAACCTTATACTAGAAAAATATCCAATAAGCTAGATGATAAAATACATAGACCATAGGCAAATAGCTAATTTATACATTTAATTTTAAATTCATTTCTTCTTCTGCTTGTTGTTTAAATTCCTCTAACTGATCTTGATTTAAAACAGGAAGTTCTTCAATAGATTGGATTCCAAAATTTCTTAAAAACGCTTCTGTAGTTCCAAATAGTAATGGTCTTCCTGGTGCATCAAGTCTTCCTAATTCACAAATCAAATTATACTCTAGAAGTTTATTGATAGCATGTGCACAAGAAACACCTCTAATTTTTTCAATCTCTAATCTTGTGATTGGCTGCTTATAAGCGATAATAGAAAGTGTTTCCAACAGCACATCTGTAAGCACATGATGCTTGGGCTGTTTTGCAATTTTTATTAAATATTCATATAGCTCTTTCTTGGTACACATCTGAACTGCATTTTCAATCTCTATAATCTGTATTCCTCGATTTTCTTCACTATATTGTTTTATCATTCCCTGCAAAATATCTCTCAATTCTGCTTGACTAATTTCTAAAACCTCTGCAAGCCTAGAGATTTCTACAGATTCTCCCATAGCAAACAAAATCCCTTCTATAATTGCTTCTTGTTCCTTTAATTTCATACTCTCTCCACTTTGCATGATTTTTATATACCTTGGGAGTACAAGCTCCCACTAAAACAAGCAAGTCCCTACCCGCCGTTTATGTCTCTGTGACATAGAAGCAGGGATTTTCTTGATTAGGTTATTTCATTTTCCTATATGATTGTATCTAATAATTCCTTTATGCAGATTCTTGATGTTTGGCAGCACCTGCATAAATCATAATATCATCAAAAATATACTCCTGAGAAATATGTATTTTTCCAATCTTCATTAATTCTAAAATAGATAAAAAGGTAACAATAATTTCCATCTTGGTACTCTGTGCTTCTAACAATGCTCGAAAACTGAACTGCTTATGAGACAAGGCGTATCGTTCTAAATTAGACATACACTCTTCTAAAGAAACTTCTTCTCTTTCTATCTTGCCAAACTTAGAACGTATGGGGTCCACTTTATCTTCTTGTCTTCTTATAATAGATTTGAAAATCCCATTTAATTTTTTTAATGTAAGATTTGACATCAATTGTGTTAAGTCTACAGGTTCTTCATATTGTTTCACCTCTTTTGGAATAGTTGGTATTTTAAACAGTACTTTTTGTGCATCCACTTGCTTGTCCTTTAATTCATAAGACATACATTTATACATTTTATATTCCAATAATTTTTGCACAAGTTCTGCTCTTGGATCTTCCTCTTCTTGTGTTGTTTCTTCTTTTGGAAGCAACATTCTAGATTTAATATCCAAAAGAGTAGCTGCCATCACTAAAAATTCACTGACAATATTTAAATCTTGCCGTTTCATTTCATTGATATATTCTATATATTGATTGGTAATCTCCACAATTGGAATATCATAAATATTTACTTTATTTTTTTCTAAAAGGTGCAAAAGTAAGTCTAATGGTCCCTCAAACACCTGCAATTTCACTGTTAAATCCATTTTTTCCTCCAACAGCACATTTTATTAGAAATATACTATGTAACTTCTATCTACCATTATTTATTCTACCTGTAACAAATATTTTTTTCAAGAAAAAATATCGCCAAAATAGTGTTTTACTTGGGTAAAAATGTCACTGCCAACAATTCTGCTCTGTTAAAAATGCGGATATGAAATGTATGTGTTCCCAATCCTTTGCTAATAATCACAGTTCCATTACCTATCTGAAATTTTCCAGCATCATATTTTGGAAATAGAGTAAGTTGTGGAGAAATTAGACTTCCAAGGTATGGAATTCTTATTAACCCTCCATGATTGTGGCCACAAAAAGTTACATCTGCTCCCCAATCTGCATAATTTTCTGCATAAGCTGGATTGTGGGCAAGCAAAATCTGAAACAATTCCTTTTTTTGTAGATGCAAACGTTTTTTCATATAATCTGATTCCATAGGAACAATACTTCCCTTTTCATAATAATCAAGTTCTAGTTCCAAACCAGACAACATCACTCTATTTCTACCAAGAGAAATTTCTTGACTTTCTGTTTCAAGCATTACTACTCCTATCTTTTTCACTTGAGCTAAGTATTGTAAAAATAAAAGGTGATTGTTTCTTTCTGGGTCCCGTAGACGGCTTTCATGATTACCATAACTATAATAAACAGGAGCAATTTTCATAAGTTCTTCTAAGATTTCTAACGCAACTGCAAACGTATCACTGTACTTTGAAACCAATAAATCTCCTGGAATAAAAATCGCTTGTGGTCGTAAATCCTTTATCGCTTTTAATAGCCTTTTATTTTTTTTCCCATAAGTAAATCCATGTAAATCCGCAAGAACAGCTACACATGCTTTTTCTTTTATTTTATGGGAAGATATTTGATATCCTGTCACACAAAACTTCGTTAATTCCCATTTTTGCCATAAAATATAACCCAAAAATAATATTCCTATTATTAAAAAAAATTTCATTTTATATCACCTTTCTCATCTTTTTTGACCCCTTGCTATCCTAACATATTCTAACTTTTATTTAAAAATTCAGAATTTTTGAAAAACTATTCTAAAAACGGGAATATCATACAAGCATCCGTCTTAAACTTGTTATATAACATTTGGAGGTTCTAATATGCATTGTATATTATCTTTCTTACTGTCTGCATGTTTGCTGTTTTCCTCCCTACTTCCAACTTCAGAAGTGCCCCAAGAACAGCCACCAGCAGAAGGTGTTACGGTTTCTGCTCCCTCTGTAGTATTGATGGAAGCCTCTACCGGTCAAATTATCTATGAAAAAGATGCAAATACTTCTCTTCATCCTGCAAGTATTACAAAAATCATGACTATGATTCTAATTTTTGATGCATTAGAAGAAGGAAAATTAGCATTAGAGGATACGGTAACTGTATCAGAACATGCCGCAAGTATGGGCGGTTCACAAGTATTTCTAGAACCAGGCGAAACTCAAACAGTGGAAACAATGCTAAAATGTATTTCTGTTGCAAGCGCCAATGATGCCTGTGTGGCTATGGCAGAACATATTTGTGGAAGTGAACAGGAATTTGTAAATCAAATGAACCAACGTGCAAAAGGACTTGGCATGCAAAATACCAATTTTGTCAACTGTTGTGGATTGGATGTAGATGGTCATATGACTACTGCCTATGATGTAGCTTTAATGTCGCGGGAATTAATTACCAAATATCCACAAATACATAATTATTGTACAATCTGGATGGAAAACATTACACATGTTACTAAAAAGGGTTCCTCAGAATTTGGTCTTACAAACACAAACAAACTGATTAAACAATACCAATATGCTACTGGATTGAAAACAGGTTCTACTTCATTGGCAAAATATTGTGTTTCTGCAACTGCCAAAAAAGATGGTTTAGAGTTGATTGCTGTTATTATGGCAGCACCAGATTACAAAGTGCGTTTTCAAGATGCCACCACTCTTTTAAATTATGGATTTGGAAAATGTCAAGTATACAAAGATGAAAATAATGATAAACTTCCAAATCTTTCTATTCGGGGTGGCATAGAGGATACTTCTCCTCTTGTCTATGAATCTGATTTTTCCTATCTAGATGTAACAGGCGCTGATTTAAGCACAATTACCAAAGAACTTGTACTGCCAAAAGCTGCTGATGCTCCTGTAAAAAAAGGGGAAACTGCTGGAAAAATGGTTTACAAATTAAATCAAAAAGAAATTGGTTCTGTCAATGTACTATTTGAAACAACTGTAAAAAAAGCTCTCTTTAAGGACTATTTTTTAAAAACATTAGAACAGTTTTTTATATTATAGGAATGTCAATTAGTCAGCACAACGTATCAAATTTTCTAATGTTCTATCACTTGTATGTGCAAGTTCATTAAAATACTTTTATAGTAAAAAATAGAATGCGCACGCGTGCAAGCATATAACAATACAAAAACAATTGCACGCGGCGCAACAAACAATATCCATTGTAATATAAATCTAAGAGGCATTCAGAAAGATTTTAAATTCATCTTATAACAATGGCGCAAACAAGCGCATAACACTTTGAAGAGTACGAATAGCTGCTGGTCGTTTATGACAAAATTTCATATTAATTTCTTCTGATTTTTTTATTGTCTGCAAGATATCCTCTTTTACTTGAAATACAGCTTTTGTCTGATACATCCATACACCACATTCAAAATGTAAATACAAACTACGATAATCCATATTAATACTGCCAACAGTAGCTATTTCATCATCACATACAAAACATTTTGCATGAAGAAATCCAGGATTGTATTGATAAATTTTTACACCACATTCAATTAATGGTTCATAATAAGACTGACTCATCCAGTATACTATTTTTTTATCTGGTATTCCTGGCATAATAATTCTTATATCAATGCCACTTTTCGCTGCATTCTGCAATGCTATCATCATTTCATTATCTGGAATTAAATAAGGAGTAAAAATGTACACATACTTTTTGGCTCGATTAATAATATTCATATAAATATTTTCCCCTACCGTTTCATGATCTAGAGGACTGTCCGCATATGGCTGGACATACCCATCTGTTTCAAACTGCTCAGGATGATATTTGTGTGGTTGAAATTGTTTCAAATCTAATTCTTTATTTCTGTTAATATAGCACCACATTTCCAAAAACATTATGGTAAAACTCCAGACTCCTTCCCCCTCTAAGCGGATTCCAGTATCTTTCCAATAACCAAAGCGTTTCACTTTGTTAATATATTCATCTGCTAGATTAATTCCTCCTGTAAATCCTACTTTACCATCTACCACCAAAATTTTCCTATGATCTCGATTGTTCATAATCACAGACATTACTGGATACAAAGGGTTAAATCTTACACATTGAATCCCATATTCTTCCATTTTTTGATAGTATTTTGCTGGAAGAGTTGTTACACATCCAAAATCATCATAAATAAAGCGCACATCTACACCTTGGGCTGCTTTGCGCTTTAATATTTCTAATATTTTTCCAAACATATATCCATCTTCTACAATAAAATATTCCATAAAAATAAAATGTTCTGCTTCTTCCAACGCTTGTAATATATTTGGAAACATTTCCTCTCCTGAAACATAATATTGGGTTGTTGTATTATGATATATTGGAAATTTTGCCCAATCTCTAATATACTTTGACTGACTGTACGCAGAAAGGTCTTTTTTTCTTAATGCTTCTTGTAACTCTTTATTATCTAAAAACTCTTGTTCCATCTCAGAATTAACAGCTTCCATTCGTTTTCTGGTACGCCTAGTTAGCTCAGAACGTCCAAAAATAAAATAAATTAAAAGACCTACAATTGGAATTGCCAATATTAAAACTGTCCAAGCAATCTTATAAGATGGATTACTTCTCTTATTTACAATTACTAATACCACAAAAATTGCAATAATATCAATAATTGTATTTAAAAATGAATAGCGCATACGAAATCCATACAAAAATGACAATATCCAACATAACTGAAGTAAAATTGCAAGCGCTACAATTGTTGCCCTTCCTAACAAAAATTTCTTAATTTTTTTCATTTTATCACCTCGTATTGGTGACCATTTTATCACAATAGTTTTCCAATGTCCACCATTCCCCATCCTTGTTTTGATAAGGGCAAACCTAAGTCTACTGCTCGCTTATACAAACGTAACTTTACATCTGCTGGAGAAAAATAAGGATATTTATCTAATAAAAGAGCAATACTTCCACTTACCATAGGTGCAGCCATAGAAGTTCCACTCTTTCTCATATACATACTTGGATATATAGAACAACTGGTAACATTCGTACCTGGTAACACTACTTCTGGTTTTACTACACAATGTTCTGTAGGTCCTTGACCTGAATAATTGGGCTTTAACATAGATCGCCCAATCTGTTCTTGCGTATCATCAAAACAACCTACCGTAATAATTTTTCTGCAAATTCCTGGTACTGTAATACTACTTTTTCCAGGTCCATTGTTTCCTGCTGCTGCCACTACTACTAGATCATTATCCCAAGCATACTCCACAGACTGAAGCAAACGTATTCTTTCTTTACTTTCTGCTTGCAACACCATCCCAATAGAAATATTTACAATGCGTATTTGATAGGCTTTTTTATGTTGTACCAACCATTCAATTGCCTGTACGACATTCTCTGTATTTCCATTTCCTTTTTTATCTAATATTTTTAATACAATAAAATGACAACGAGGAGCAATACCCATATACTTTCCATCAGATACTTTTCCATCGCCTCCGATGATTCCAGCTATATGGGTACCATGTCCATTGTCGTCATAAGGTGAATTTTTTCCACGAATGTAATCCAAAAAATAAGCAACTCTATGTTCAAAATCTGGATGAAGAAAAATTCCAGTGTCTAACACCGCTATACCGATTCCTTCTCCATAATATCCTTTTTCATGTGCTTTACTAGCATTGATAATTTTTCTGACTCTGTCCATATCAATCCTTTTTTCTATTAATATATGCACACTCATTTATTTTGCTTTTCATGCAAAGCATAGTTATAATCTACCATTATGGGAGTTTTATGGAATAAGAAAAAATAAGACTGGGAACTTATTTTTAGTTTCCCAGCCTATGCTTTTACTTATACAGTTTATTTTAAATTTTATATCCTCTGGGGCACACCATCATACCATTCAGTTTTTCACAAGTGATAGTCCACTAATTTCTGGACTATTATTCTATTATGCATGAACATCCTTCATAGAAAAACTGATTCTCCCCATCTTATCTTTTCCAAGGCAAACAACTTTTACCATATCTCCTAAAGTTAGCACATCTTCTACTCGATTAATTCTTTCTCTAGAAATCTTGGAAATATGAACCATTCCTTCTTTTCCAGGAGCAAACTCTAAAAAGGCACCAAACTCTTTGATACTAATTACTTTTCCAGTAAAAATTTGACCTTCTTCAAAATCTGTAGTAATAATTTCAATCATTTCAACTGCTTTATTCATCATTGCCTTATCTGTTCCGCAGATAGATACAGCACCTTCATCACTGATATCAATTTTTACACCTGTTTGCTCTATAATTGCATTGATGGTTTTCCCTCTTTGTCCAACTACGTCACCAATCTTAGTTGGATCAATTTGTATTTGTACAATTTTTGGAGCATATTCTCCTACTTCTTTTCTAGGCTCTGGAATTGCCTTTGACATAACTTCATCCATAATATACAATCTGGCTTCTCTTGTTCTTCTGATTGCCTCTTCTACAATAGGCTTTGTTAATCCATGAATTTTAATATCCATCTGAATTGCAGTAATGCCTTCATGTGTTCCTGTTACTTTAAAATCCATATCTCCAAAGAAGTCTTCTAATCCTTGGATATCTGTTAAAACGATATAATCATCCTCTGTGTCTCCTGTTACAAGTCCACAAGAAATACCTGCTACCATTTTTTTAATGGGCACTCCTGCTGCCATCAATGCCATACAGGAAGCACAAGTAGAAGCCATAGAAGTAGAACCATTTGATTCAAAAGTTTCAGAGACAGCACGAATTGCATATGGAAATTCTTCTTCTGTTGGAAGCACTGGTATCAATGCACGTTCTGCTAGGGCTCCATGTCCAATTTCACGACGCCCTGGTCCTCTACTAGGCTTTGTTTCACCTACAGAATAAGCTGGAAAATTATAATGATGCATATAACGCTTATTTACTTCATTTTCATCTAATCCATCAATACGTTGAACTTCTGATAAAGGAGCAAGTGTTACCACATCACAAATCTGTGTTTGTCCACGTGTAAACATTGCAGAACCATGTACTCTTGGAATCAAATCCACTTCTGCTGATAAAGGGCGAATCTGATCAATCGCACGTCCATCTGGTCGTTTATGATCTTTTAAAATCATCTTACGAACCGTTTTTTTCTGGTACTGATAAATAGCCTCTCCTAGTACTTCTAACCATTCTTCTTTCTCTGAAAAAGCCTCTTCTAATTTTTCTACAATATTTTTAATATTTTCTTCTCGTACTTGTTTCACATCAGTAAATACAGCTTCTTCCATTTCTTCTGGTGGAACCAATTCTTTGATAGCTGCAAATAATTCTTCTGGCACAGCACAACTTGTATATGCATGTTTTGGTTTTCCAATTTCTGCTACCATTTCATTGATAAATGCAATAATGGTTTGATTTATTTCATGAGCTTTATAAATTGCCTCAAGCATTTTTTCTTCTGGAATCTCATTTGCCCCTGCTTCAATCATAATGACTCTTTCGCTAGTGGAAGCAACTGTTAAATTTAAATCTCCATTTTTCCATTGTTCTTGAGAAGGATTAATAATAAATTCTCCATCTATCATGCCTATTTGAGTAGTTGCACAAGGCCCTGCAAATGGAATATCAGAAATACTAGTGGCAATTGCAGAACCAAGCATTGCAACCAATTCAGGTCGACATTGAGGGTCTACACTCATTACCAAATTATTCAATGTCACATCATTTCTATAATCCTTTGGAAATAATGGACGCATTGGACGGTCAATAACACGAGAAGTTAAAATTGCATTTTCTGAAGCTTTTCCCTCTCTTTTATTAAAGCCGCCTGGTATTTTTCCAACAGCATATAATTTTTCTTCATATTCAACACTTAAAGGAAAGAAATCTATTCCCTCCCTTGGCTTGTCAGATGCTGTTGCAGTACATAACACAACGGTATCACCATAATGCATAAAAGCTGCACCATTTGCCTGCGCTGCAACTCTTCCAATATCTACACGAAGAGTCCGACCAGCCAATTCCATAGTAAACTGTTTAAACATATCTTCTTTCTCCTTTATTTTAATAAGAACATTTAAGATTTTTTAACTATACTTATGAAACTACTAATGTTTCATAAGGTATAGACAAAAGATACCGAAACTACTGAGCTATCCATAACTTATTTCATTTATATACAGCTCAGTGGTCTCGGAACTTCCTTCTGCCTTCTTGTATATTCATTTAGGAAAGTATAATGTTTTCATATTTTATAGCAACAACGTCTTTCCTATGATATAAAATAGAGCGGAAAACCGCTCTATCCCTAAAATTATTTTCTAATTCCTAAACGTTCAATTAATGTACGATATCTTTCAATATCTGTTTTCTTCAGATATCCAAGCATACCTCTTCTCTGTCCAACCATTTTTAAAAGCCCACGTCTGGAATGATGATCCTTTGGATTTACTTTTAAATGCTCTGTTAATTCTTGAATTCTTGCTGTTAAAATCGCAACTTGAACTTCTGGAGAACCTGTATCTTGTGGTGTTCTTCCATATTCAGCAATAATTGCCTGTTTCTTTTCTTTTGCTATCATAAATGATAACCTCCTCAAATATTTATTATCGCCCGTTTTGCTCTTACCTATGCAAAGCTATTCTCTTACAGAATGTTATAGTTCTATAAGATTATGAGATATTAAGTAATGGTTGGAGTATCCAATTACTGAACATGGGCTATCTCATAATTCGGTGAGCCTTCATTCCTGATGGCTCACCGAGACATATTATATCACAACTATTTACACTTGTAAAGAAATTCTTTGTTACTTTTTAATTTTTATTGTTTTAACTTTACTATAAGAACCAAATACTTTATTGTTTTTGGAATCTAACTTATATGCACATGCTTTTACATAGTAAGTTTTTCCTTTTTTCAGTTTTGAAATTGTAGTATTTGTTCCTTTTACGATTTTTGTTATTGTATTTTTACCTTTTTTGAATTTCTTATCTGTGGAATACATAATTCTGTATCCTTTTGCACCAGACACTTTATTAATGGTAACTTTCATTTTCTTGCCTGATACATTTGTTACTTTCTTAATAGATGCCTTCTTTACAGTAACTTTATTCCACTTTGCATATAAAGTAATATCTTTTTTGCTGCTTTTCGCAATTGTAGTTACTTTTTTCTTGAATTTCTTATCAGAATACCATCCACCAAAAGTATATCCTTTTCTGGTCGCCTTTTTCAAAGTTATCTTCTGATTATAATAAGAAGTAGGATTTTTCTTATCATTTGTACCTTTATTCAATTTATAAGTAATTTTATAAGGTACTGTAACTTTACAAGTTGCTTTTACACCACTTCCATCCTTTGCAACTGCTTTAATGGTAGCTGTTCCAGGTCTTACTGTTTTTACTACTCCAGTCTGAGTTACAGTTGCCACTTTTTTATTAGAAGACTCCCATTGGATATTTTTATTGGTAGCATTTTTAGGTGTTACTGTTGCTTTTAAAGTAAATTGCTTATTACGCACAATCTTCTTTGAAGTAATGTTAAGTGTAATTTTTGAAACTTTAATTGGTTTGGAAGTTGATATTGCATTCCATTTTGCATACAGAGTAATATTTCCAGTGGTTCCCACTGCAATTTCTGTAATTTTTTTCTTGAAATCTTTATCTGTATACCAGCCTGCAAAAGTATATCCTTTACGTGTTGCATTTGCTAATACAACTTTTTTTGTTCCATCATACTCTGTTGGATTAGAAGTTGCATTTATTCCACCATTTAAATTATAAGTAATTTTATATTTTGTTGGTGTTGGCTGTTCTCCATTTTTAGTCCAATTTGCATATAAAGTAAGATTTCCAGTAGTTCCTACTGCGATTTCTGTAATCTTAT
>CAJUHG010000006.1:22444-70074 GCA_910586005.1 uncultured Lachnospiraceae bacterium
TGCTGGATTTTCCTTTGCATTTGTTCCTTCATTTAAGTGATATGTAATGGTATATTTATTTGGTGTTGGTTCTTCCCCATTCTTGGTCCAGTTTGCATATAAAGTAAGATTTCCAGTAGTTCCTACTGCGATTTCTGTAATCTTATTCTTAAACTCACTGTCTGTATACCAACCTGCAAAAGTATATCCTTCACGTGTTGGTGCTGCTAAGGTAATTGCTTTTGTTCCATCATATTCTGCTGGATTTTCCTTTGCATTTGTTCCTTCATTTAAGTGATATGTAATGGTATATGTGGTTGGTGCTGGTGTATCTGCTGCTTTATCCAGATATACATATACATCATCTACTGCTCCCCAGCATCCTGCCAATCCATCTACTGTAATAATTATTTTTAAGGTATCACCTTTTTCTGCATCTAGTTTCGCTTCTGGGGTTAGATATTTTCCATAACCTGCTAACGAAACAGAAGCTTTTTCTGCATTTACATCTGATTTTGTATCTTTTGTTACATTTTCTAATTGGATACTAACAGTTCCTTTTTCTCCATGCGTATATAAAAGTGCACCATAAGTTCCAGCACTTTCAGCGACAATAGATTGTGTTGCGGTAAAATTAAAAGCATTTCCACTATAGAAAGGCATAGAACCTTTTCCAGTTATTGCATCATCTGTCCAATTGGATTTTTTACCAGTTCCATCTACTGTCCAGTTAGCACCACCATCTTCAAAACCGCCATTTAACAGTAAATTTTCAGGTAAAATTTGTACCGTACAAACTGCCTCAAAAGTTTTACCTGCTTCTGTAACTGTTCCACTTACGCGGTAAGTACCAAAACTTGTAATTGCTTTGATATCTGCTTCATTCCAAGTAACGCTAACTTCTGCATTCTTACCAGTGTTATAGACACCTGTCACTTTTTCTGGAAGTGCTTTTTTGATATCTGCTTCTTCTGCAGAATCTGCTTTCACAGTTACAGCCTGTATATAATCCAAGGCTTCTGGAGTACTTGCTCCTGTTTGTACATATTTGAATACATTCAGAGAAGGAAGTGGCGTTCCATCAAAATCAAACATCGCCTGATTGTCTACCTCAGAACCACCCCAGCCATTTGCTGCTACATTTGGATCATAATCTGCACTATATTCTGTTGCCCATCCAGAACCTTTTTCTTTCCAGATCGTTTTATTCTGTGCTAATACTTCGGCTGCATTTGCTGCTGATGGATCATATATTTGTACTGGAATCCATGCTGGTTCCCAATACATAGCACCAATTCCTTTTTCTCCAACTGCTTTTACTGCTGCAATAACATCACGAACTTCACTTGCCTGTCCTTGCACAGTAGATGGATATGCCTGATCTGTATCAAGTTTTCCAACACCTACAATATTTGGCTGTCCATCTCCATCTTTTAAGGTTCTTGCCCAAGCAGTTTCTGCCACCATTACTTCTTTATTATAAGTAGTAGCAACTGTCTTTAATACCTTGGTAAGATTATCTAATGTTCCATGCCAATATGGATAATAAGAAGATGCAAAAATATCATAATCTACATTATTGTCATTCAATGTCTTAGCAAACCCTATCATTGTACTTGTTTTTTCTGGATTTGCAAAATGAATCGCTCTTCGAATCGTTTTACTTTTTGCATCAGCTACGCTCTTGACAGCTTCACAACCAGCTTGGAAAATTTTGCACATTCCTGTCCAATCACTATTTGACACACCACAAATTCCATTATTTGTTTCATTACCCACTTGAACCATCTGGACATCTACACCAGCATCAAGCAAGGTATTTAAACTATTTGTGGTAAATTCTTTTACTAATGGTACCTTCTCGTCAACCGTTTTACCTTCCCATGCTTTTGGTGCTCTCTGCTTGCCAGGATCTGCCCAGAAATCAGAATAATGGAAGTCGATTAAGACTTTCAAACCTGCTTCTGTTGCCCATTTTCCAAGTTTAACAGCTTTGTCTAAATCGGAATTTCCGGCCCCATATCCCTGTGTTTTCTCATCATCTGCATATGGATGATTCCAAATACGGATACGCACATAATTTACACCAGCATCCTTTAATAATGTAAAAAATGCGGTATCATTTGCTAAATCATTACCTTCCCAATCTTTAAATTTTACTCCACTTTCTATTAAACTTGCATAAGAAGAAATATCCACACCACGAATAAAATCATCTGTAATGCCTTCTACCTTCTCTACAATCACACCTGCATTCGCATTGAAACCAGCATCTACTAAACTATTTTTTGCTTCCTGTAATGCTGTAGTAGCTGCAGTGATTTCTTCTACAGTTTTACTACTTGCTGCTGTTTGTACTGCCTTTGCAGACTGAAGTGCAGACTGTAGCGCAGTCCAGCTTTCTGCCTGATAATCTGCTTGGTTGAGTGCCTCACATGCACTAATTAATGTATTCAAAGCTTCTACTGCTGCTGTTTTTGCCTCTTCATCAGAGACTTCTTTGGTAAGCTGAATATTATCTAAGTCAAACCAACCTTCTTTTGTTGCACTTGTGGAATCTATAGTTACTGTAATTGTAATTGTAATATTCCCATCTTCGGTCAATACAAGTGCATCTGTAGTGGTAGTTTCAAATTCATCCCATGCCCCAAATGTAATTGCTTTTTCTTGTTTATTGCTCTCAGAAGTAGCTATACTAACAGTACCAACTGGTGTCAATTTCGCTGCAGAATCATTCCCATCTGCATCCAAAGATAATTTATAAGTTCCAGCCTTAGCATTTGACACTGTATTAGTAAGTGTTACAGTTTGTGAAACTCCCTTTGTGCTAAAAGCAAAACGCCACCACTTGGTGGTATTCTTTTTTGCCCATTCGTCTGCTTTTCTTTCTTCCGTTCCTGCACTAGCCTCATTACTCCAAGCAACTGTCCAACCCTTGTCTGCTGTTGATTCGTTTTCCATATCATCTTCAAAGACTGTACTAGTGTTTGTAGCAGCTTTGGCTGTAATACTTGGAATATTAACACCTGTTACCAGCATTGCTGCAGATAATAGCATTGCAATCCCACGTTGCAACTTTCGTTTTATCATACTTCATCCTCCTTCTTATAAACCCAAGCATCTCGCAAAGCGAGACTGCTCGGGGTCGCGGGCGCGCTCGGATTTCTTACGAGTCAAGCTCGACGATAATCCTCACTTTGCCTTCACATACACCACGAGCACCTCGCAAAGCGAGGCTGCTCGGGGTCGCGGGCGCGCTCGGATTTCTTACGAGCCAAGCTCGACGATAATCCTCACTTTGCCTTCGCGTAAACTTTTTCACATTTGTTACCTTCTGCCCCTTATATCAAGTTAGAAAAAACGTTGCGCAATCGTTTGTTCATATTTCTAATTATATATGGATTATGATTTTTATTCAATTGGTAAATATCCCATTTATACACAATTGTTTTTGTAACTTTTAGATAATTTTACTGTTAAACAACAAAAAAAGTTGCGCAATTTAGCGCAACTTTTTTTGTTGTTGTTATATAAATTATAGAAAACATGCTCTGCAAATTTTCTATTGTCATAAATAAAAGCCCCCTACAAGTATTATATTTTCATATATTGCTTGTAAGAGGTTTTTTAGTTATATAAAAATCTCCATACATATTTATTTTTAAACAATGAATATGTATTTATAGAAATTATCTTTATCTATTATTTTTATTATTACAGCATCTTTTTCATTAGGAACATTCCCTAATCATTTAACAATCTTGTTACACAGATTGGAGTGCGATAGAAGGCATTAGAAATTTTAATTCCCGTTCTAGAAGAACTTGCATGTACCACTTGCCCATTTCCAATATACATTGCCACATGATTAATGCCACTTCCATTTCCATAGAAAAACAAATCGCCTGGCTTTGCATCAGAAGCATCAATTCTTGTACCATATTCTGCCTGTGATTTCGAGTAATGAGGCAAATAAATTCCATATTTTTCATAAATACGCATGGTAAACCCAGAACAATCAATTCCATTTGTGAGACTTGTACCACCCCATACATAACGGTTTCCAACAAACTGACATGCATATTGAACC
Source organism: uncultured Lachnospiraceae bacterium (assembly GCA_910586005.1). GTDB lineage: Bacteria > Bacillota > Clostridia > Lachnospirales > Lachnospiraceae > Petralouisia. Next base: position 26,514 of record CAJUHG010000006.1, read on the forward strand.
ATATCTACACGTACATCAGACACACCTTGCCCATAATTTATCTCTGTCATAGTCATCGCCTTGGGAAGTTGTTCTGACAATTCTACATATTCTCTTGCCACATAACATTCATCTCCATCCACATCTACTTTCAGCCAATCACCCAAATCTTCTAACATTAATAGTTCTTCTCCTTCTGCAATTGTAGTCCAAATGGTACTTTCTGTATTAGGTTCTACTCTTGCATTTAAAGTCTGAGTAATGGAAATAGCAACAATTGATTTTATCTCATTTGATCTTTTTGCTGCTTCCTCCCCTGTCAGTAAATATTGACCTTTGACATATCCTGTTACTTCTCCTGATTCAATCTGATACCATTCTCCTTCTGATGATAATATCTCACATCCAGCATCTACTGGTAGTTTTCCTACAAGTTCATATTCTTCTCCAGCACCTTCCCGAATATTCAAATGATTTTCTACCTTTGCAATTCCTAAATTCTTATAACCACAGATTGTTTGATTTTCTTCCACAAATATTGTATCATCTTCTAAAATTGGATCTGTATTTGTTTCTCCTATAAGACTTTCACTAAATATGGATGCTATCCCTGCATCTACATTGTTTCCTTTTGTAAGACTTTCACTAAATACAGCTGCTACACCTGCATTTATATTTCCTTCTGCCATTACTGGTATCTGTATTACATAAAATGTTATAACCCCCATCATACCTGCTGTCATTGCTTTTATGATTTTATTTTTCATTGATAACCTCCAGTTAATTTTATAATTGCAAAATTATATCTTTTTCATTGCTTTTCCTAGGAACCAGTTCTATTATTTATACCCTCTAGGGGCATCCCCACTATGGTCATTCGACAGTCTCATAAGTTATGTAAAATTCTATTACATTCTCTTTTCCATTCCTTATATTGTTTTTGTTATCTTCTTTTTTCTGTTACTTCTATGGTTCCTATTATACAAAACTGTTCAAGTTCTCAGGCACGCTTTGTGAACATTCTATTGTCATAAATAGTAGAAAACATGCTATGCCAATTTTCTATTGTCATAAATAGTAGAAAACATGCTATGCCAATTTTCTATTCTCATAAATAAAAACAGTAGAATTTTCATACTCTACTGTTTTCACGTGCAATTATATCAACTAAAAATTACAATGTCAAGAATTTTGTAATATTTCTGTAACAATTTGTTTTTATTATATTCTTTATTGAAATAATACAAAACATACATTTTGTAAAAAAATACAAACAATCTATTAACAATCGTTACTTTTACAATTCTGGTTCTTTTTCTAATATGGAAAAAGCGATATTTGTAGCATGATCTGCTACACGTTCTAAACTAGTAACTAAGTCTGTAAAGATAATTCCAGACATAGGAGAACATTTTCCCTTTGCCATACGTTTTACATGATTTTGTTGTAATTCTCGTTCCATACGGTCAATATTATTTTCTAGTTCCATAATATCTGGTAAATTTTTTTCATCCATAGTTACAAACATTTCCATAGATTTTTCTAAAATCAACATGGTTTTTTGATGCATTTCTCTGATTTCTCTTTCTCCTTTTTTAGTAAATTCTAAATGTTCTGTCTTACATTTCACTGCAAAATCTGCAATATTTTCTGCATGGTCTCCAATTCGCTCAATATCAATTACCACATGAAATAACCCGCCAATCCGTTTTGCATCTACGACTGGAAGTTGAAGCTGATTAATTTTTACTAAATAATTGGTAAGTTCTCGGCTTAAAAAATCAATCTGTTTTTCCATTTCATAAACTTTGTTAATCTTTTCTTCTGTTCCATCAAAAAATGCCTCCATAGCAAGGTTTAAATTTTCCCTTGCCATAGTACTCATTCGTTCAATCTCTTGTGTGGTTTCTACAACTGCTGTAGAAGGAGAAAAAATATTTTGTTTTCCAATATAAAGAAGTTGATAATCTGCACTCTCTTTGTCATCACCAGAAATTAAATATCTTGTAAGTATTATAAATTGTGCTGATAAAGGTAAAAAGATAATCGTCTGGAAAATTTTAAATAAGGTATCTGCATTTGCTACACAACGCCCTACATCAGAACCAGATATATGTAAAATAAAGGGCTCAAAATATTTCATTCCAAAAGCCAATAGTATTCCAATGATTACCATACCAAATACATTAAACATCACATGAATCATTGCTGCCCGTTTTGCATCTTTTTTAGTATCTAAACTAGCTAATACTGCTGGTGTACAAGAACCAATGTTGCATCCCAAAATAACATAAAAACAAACAGAAAGGTCCAAAAGTCCTTGACTTGCCATTAAAAGTAAAATACTTACTGTTACGGAGGAACTTTGAACAATTACAGTGATTACAGTTCCAAGAAGAATTCCAAGCAAAGGATTATTTAAACTTCCTAAAACTTGAAGTACTGTTTGGTACTCTCTTAAATCAGTCATAGAATCCTTCATCATACTAATTCCCATAAACAGTGCACCAAACCCTAAAATAACCTCTCCTACCTTCTTTACCATAGGCTTTTTACCAAACATCATAAATACCGCCCCAATAAATAAAATAAATGGGGCTATCCCAGTTAAATTAAATGCCACAAGCTGAGAAGTAATGGTTGTACCAATATTGGCTCCAAAAATAATTCCCACTGACTGTGCTAAAGACATAATTCCTGCATTTACAAAACTAACCACCATAACAGTAGTAGCTCCTGATGACTGAATAATTGCTGTAAACAATGCACCAAAAAGCACTGCGATAATTTTATTTTTTGTCATTGCTTCTAAAATTGTACGAAGCTTTGCTCCTGCTGCTTTTTGCAGTCCCTGACTCATAAAATTCATTCCAAATAGAAATAAACCTAAACCTCCTAGCAATGTTAATAGTAATTCCATGCCATTCTCCCTTTATCCTTACAGGCAATCATGATACCTGAATCTTGTGTAGTAATTCAGCCATACATAGCAGTTTTTATTCTTACTATGCATAAGCAGAATGCTAGACTTTTGTTTATTCCCGCGAGCAATGAGCCAAGCAGCCGCGCAAAGTGCCCTGTAGGTATACGCGGATAGTTGGCAAATGTCACGAGGGTCAAATTACTTATAGCTGTTCCATTGAACATATCTTCTTTGCACTAAAATATCTTCTTGCATATTGAATATCTTGTTCCATCTGAGATTTTAATGATTCCAAAGATTCAAATTTTTGTTCTGCTCGTACTCGACTTAGAAAACTTACTTTTACTTCTGCTCCATACATATCCTCTGACATATCAAATAGATGTGTTTCCACTCCCACTGGATGTTTTCCCTCAATGGTGGGTTTACATCCTACATTTGTAATTCCTGGATATTTCTTACCTTTCCACTCTGTCACTGTCACATATACCCCAAAAGGCGGCAATAGCTTGTCTTCTGGTGGGATTAAATTAATCGTAGGAATTCCAAGAATTGCTTTCCCTAACTTTTTTCCATGAAGAACAATTCCTTCCACAAAAAACATATATCCTAATAGTTTATTTGCCTTTTCCATATTTCCTAGAGTAATTTCTTCCCGCACATAAGTACTACTAATATCTCTTCCATCTTCTTGCATTTTATCTACCACTTTTACTTCATAGCCATATTGTTTCGCATATTTAAGAAGCATTTGGTAATTTCCCCTGCGCTTATATCCAAAATGAAAATCTGTTCCTACCACTATATATTTTACATTGAGACTTATTACTATTTTCTCAATAAAATCCTCTGGTTCCATACACATAATTTCCTTTGTAAAAGGACATTCTATGAGACAATCCACCCCCCTGCTTTCAAAAAGTTTTACTTTTTCTTGATTTGTGGTAAGCACTTGTGCCGGAATATTCTGCACTTTTTCTTTGGGAGGCATATCAAAAGTAAAAATAACTGCTTTTAAATCTTTTCTTTCTTCTTTTTTTTCTGCCATGTATGCAATCAGTAATTCATGTCCTCGATGCAGACCATCAAATTTGCCCAAAGACAATACGGTAGGTTCTTTCATTTTAAATGTAATACTTTGCTTTATGTATTCCATATCCTTATCCTTATTCCATAAAAATCTTGATAGGCCTAATCTCCTTTTGCCTTTCATTCCATTGATAAATCCCTATAAAAGATTGCTTCTGGTCATATATGCGCAGAATTGTATCTTTATATTCCTTCTGCCATTTTGTTATCCATTCTATTTTCAAAGGATTGCCATTATAAAGTAGCTTTGCGTACTCTGATTTCACAGAAACAGATGGATATTGTCTAAATACATAATCTGTATCTTTTATCAATTCTTGTAATGCTTCTTTTGACAATTCTACTTGTGGGTTCTTTTCCCAAAAATTTTTTACACGTTCTTCAATTTCTTGTAATTTACTAGCATGTTTCAATTCAAATTCTGATACTCTAGTACGCAGTAAAGTTTCCATACAACCACCACAACCAAGTTGTTCTCCAATATCATGACATAAAGTGCGAATATAAGTTCCTTTTGAACAATGAACACGCATCTTCACTCTTGGAAGTGCTATTTCTATGATTTCAATGGAAAAAATAGTGACCTTTCTAGGTTTACGCTCTACTTCAATTCCAGCTCTTGCTAAATCACAAAGTTTTTTTCCATCTACTTTTAAAGCAGAATACATAGGCGGAATTTGATTATATGTTCCTACAAATCCTATTACCGCCTTAGTTACTTGTTCTTTAGAACAAGTAACTTCTTGCTCTCTTAAAATAGTTCCTGTAATATCTTGGGTATCTGTTATTTTTCCAAGTAGCAGTATCGTTTCATATACTTTATCTTTCTCTGTAAGCATATCACAAACTTTTGTTGCCTTTCCCAAACAAATAGGAAGTACCCCTTCTGCATCTGGATCTAGCGTTCCTGTATGACCAATTTTCTTTTGTTTTAAAATGCCTCGAAGTTTTGCTACTACATCATGAGAAGTATAACCTTTTTCCTTATATACATTGATAATTCCATTAATCATTTTGGGACACTCCAAGGAATTGTTTTTGTATCTCTTCACAAATTTTTTGAATAATTTCTTCACTATTGCCTTTTATCGTAGCTCCTGCTGCTCGCACATGTCCGCCGCCTTGATAATTCATAGCAATTGTTGCCACATTAATTAATGCATTAGAACGCATACTCACTTTCCAGCTCCCATCCTCATTTTCATAAAGAAAAATAGCAGCTTCCACTCCTTTTGTAGCTCGAAGTTGACTTACAATTCCCTCTAAATGTTTGGGCAATACCTGATATTTTTCCATTTCTTCCTTAGTGACTACTGTGGCAATTACTACACCATCCAAATATCGTCTACTATCTAATAATGCCTGCCCTAAAATTTTATTCTGCTCAAAGGTTTTTGTATAGAAAGTGTCATTCACGATTTTTGAAAAATTAATCCCCTTTTCCATAAGAACACCTGCAATATTCATTGTTTTTGCTGTAGTACTAGAATATTGGAATACCCCTGTATCATGAATGATACCTACATAAATACATTCTGCAATTTCCTTTGTAATCTTTTCTTCTCCAATTAAGTCAAACATTAATTCTGAGGTAGAACTAGTCTGAGGAAAAATATAATTTTCATCTGCAAAACTATCATTGCTGATATGATGGTCAATACAAATGGTCTTTTTTGCTGTCTCAAAATACTTTACTGCCTCACCTAAACGCCCAGTATCTCCACAGTCTTGCACAATACAAAGATCATATGTTTTATTAGATTCACATGTATTGTGTATTTTATCTGCATGTTTTAAAAATTTAAAAATATTAGGAATTGGCTCTAAATATACATCTACTTCAATATTAGGATACCAAGTTGAAATATAATTATAAGTTGCTAAACAGGAGCCTATACAGTCGCCATCCGGTCTTACATGTCCGGCAATAGCAACTGTTTTCACCTGTGTCAACTGAGATGCTAAATCTTTCATATCAATTTTCACTCCGCCTATTTACATCATCAATTAATTTTGACATATTCACTCCATATTCAATGGATTGATCTAATACAAAGTGGATTTCAGGGGTATTTCTCAAATTAATACTTTTTGCAAGCTTACTGCGAATATAACCTTCTGCACTTTTTAAACCTGCTAACGTATCTTCCTGAGATTTTTCATCACCCAACACACTAATATAAGCCTTACAACTTTTTAAATCTGGTGCTACTTCTACTGCTACCACAGAAGTCATAGGATTAATCCTAGGGTCTTTGATTTCTCCTCTGATAATATTACTCAATTCACGCAAGACTTCTCCATTGATTCTTGTATTTTTAATACTATTTTTTCTCATATTCCGCCTTTCTACTATGATATTTTTACCATAATGTATTATTTTATCACATATTAATATTTTTACCACAATATAACTTTTTATCTACTAGTTTCTTTTAGTCATAGTACTTTTTATTACAACATAGTTTTTATCTACTATCTTCTTTTTCCACAGTATAGCTTTTATACACTAGTTCTTTTAACGCGGTACTTCTATCATAGTATAGGATTCTACAATATCTAATTCTTGAATATCATTAAAACCTTCAAATACCAAACCACATTCATAACCTGCTTTTACTTCTTTGACATCATCTTTAAAACGTTTTAAAGAAGCTAAATTGCCTTCAAAAATCTGTTCACCTTCTCTGGAAATGCGCACTTTACAACCTCTTTGGAATATACCATCTAACACATAGGAACCGGCAATATTTCCAACTCCAGAAGCTTTGAAAATCTGGCGAACTTCTGCGTGGCCTAATATTTTTTCTTCAAATATTGGGTCTAACATACCCTTCATAGCAGCTTGCACATCTTCAATGGCATTATAAATTACTTTATAAAGTCTTATATCAACGCCTTCTCGTTCTGCAGTTGCTTTTGCAGTTGCATCAGGACGTACATTAAATCCTATAATAATTGCATTGGAAGCAGAAGCAAGACTGACATCTGATTCGTTAATTGCTCCAACACCACCATGAATCACTTTTACAACTACTTCTTCATCTGATAACTTTATTAAACTTTGCTTTACTGCTTCTACAGAGCCTTGCACATCTGCTTTTACAATAATTGGAAGTTCTTTAATATTTCCAGATTGAATCTGTGAAAACAAATCATCTAAGGACATTCTAGACTTAGTATCCTCTAACATCTTCTCACGTCCTTCAGAAATAAAGGTGTCAGCAAAACTCTTTGCTTCCTTTTCAGAATCTGTACATACAAAGATTTCTCCTGCATTAGGTACACTATTTAATCCTAGTATTTCTACTGGAGTGGAAGGACCTGCTTCCTTAACTCTTCTTCCCTTATCATCAATCATAGCTCTTACTTTTCCATAGCAACTTCCACAGGCAACAGGTTGCCCCACTTTTAAAGTACCTTTCTGAACCAAGACAGTTGCCACAGATCCTCTACCCTTATCAAGCTGTGCTTCAATTACAAGTCCTCTTGCATTTCGTTTTGGATTTGCTTTTAATTCACAAATTTCTGCTGTTAATAATACCATTTCTAACAAGGTATCAATTCCTTCATGAGAATGTGCAGACACTGGAACAAAAATAGTGCTTCCACCCCAATCTTCTGGAATCAATTCATATTCTGCTAATTCTTGTTTCACACGTTCTATATTTGCACTTGGCTTATCAATTTTATTGATTGCAACAATAATCTCTACACCCGCTGCTTTTGCATGGCTAATTGCTTCTACTGTCTGTGGCATAACACCATCATCTGCTGCTACTACAAGAATTGCAATATCAGTAGCATTTGCTCCCCGCATACGCATAGCAGTAAAAGCTTCATGTCCTGGAGTATCTAAAAATGTTATTTTTTCTCCATTACACTCTACCATATAAGCACCAATATGCTGTGTGATACCACCTGCTTCTCGATCTATTACATGAGTATCTCTAATTGCATCTAAAAGAGATGTCTTTCCATGATCTACATGACCCATAACACAGACTACTGGTGGACGTTTTTCCTGAATAGATACGTCTTCCTCTTCTTCTTTTAGAAGTTCAGCAATGACATCTACTTTTTCTTCCTGTTCACAAATACAATTAAATTCTAATGCAATTTCTTCTGCTGCTTTGAAGTCAATTTCACTATTTACGGTTACCATAGTCCCTTGTAAAAATAGCTTTTTAATAATTGCAGAAGCCTGAATTTTCATATGGTCTGCTAATTCTTTAATGGTCAATTTTTCTGGAATTGTAATCGTTTTAATGGTTTCTTCTTCCTTCTGTTGTGACTGCTGTGGCTGTTGGTTTTTCTTACTTCTTGTCTTCTTCTCTAAATTATCAAACCGTTCTTTTTTCTTGCCCATCAATTCTTTTTCATGGCGCTGGCTATTTCCCTTGCGGTTATCACGTTCTCTACTTTCTTTTCCTCTTGTCTCTTCTATAGAAGGAGAAGGAGAATTTTGATTTAATTTATTAATTTCTTGTTCAAAACGATTTCTTTGATTGGAACGACCATTTTGATAAGAACGATTCGTTCTATCTCCTTGAGGTCTGTTATTACTTCTATCTCCTTGAGGTCTGTTATTACTTCTATCTCCTTGAGGTCTGTTGTTACTTCTATCTCCTTGAGGTCTATTATTACTTCTATCTCCTTGAGGTCTGTTATTACTTCTATCTCCTTGGGGTCTGTTGTTACTTCTATCTCCTTGGGGTCTGTTGTTACTTCTATCCCCTTGGGGTCTGTTATTACTTCTATCCCCTTGAGGTCTTACAGGTTGTTCTTCTTGTGCCTTTATAACTTTATCTCCTCTCTGATTTCTATTTATTTTATCATCTTGGGATTTGTTAGTTTTATCCCCTTGGACTTTATTATTTTTCTCTCCTTGGGGTCTTGCTTGACGTCTTGGTGCTGTTTTACTATTCTGTGGATTGAATACTGCAGTAATACTCGACTTTTTCTTTGGACGCTCTGTCGTTTTTTCTTCTAAAGAATCTTTTTTTATTGTCTCTGATTTTACTACCTCTACTTTTGAAGTTTCCGACTTCATTTTTTCTGATTCTCCTATCCCCTGTTTGGAATCCTTAACTGTATTTTTTTCTACTTTTACATCTTTAGTTGTATTTTTTTCTGATTTTAAATCTTTTTTGGATGTCTCTGGTTTGGAAATTTCAGATTTTGGTGCTTCTGTCTTTCCACCCACAAATTTATTTCTTACCATAGCAATTACATCATCTTCAATGGAACTATTTGCTACTTTTCCAAATATATTTTTTTCTTTTAGAAACTCTATTACATCTTTAGATTGTATTTTTAATTCTTTTGCAATTTCATGAATTCTGATTTTTGCCATATGTTACTACCTCCGTTATTCCATTTTCTCTGCTAATTTTAATTTTTCTGTCAAGCTTGTGGCAAACCCTTGATCTAATACAGCAATACTTGCACGATACTGTTTACCAATCGCATGACCTAACGATTCTTTTGAAGCATATAGATAGAAAGGAACTTGGTAAAAAGAGCACATATTGCGAAACATTTTTTTTGTATTTTCTGATGCCTCTGTAGATACTAGCACAAGAAATGCCTGTTTCGATTTTACTGCTTTCTCTGTAGAAAATTCTCCACTAACTATCTTTCCCGCCTTTGCTGCCAATCCAAGCATAGATAATATTTTATCTTGTTTCAATTGACTTCATCTCCTTCTCCAAATTCTCAATAATTTCTTTTGGAATTGTCACTTTCAGAGAACGCTCCAACCCTTTCGTTTTAACTGCTCTTGAAAAACACTCTGTATTAAAACAAAGATACGCTCCTCTTCCATTCTTTTTTCCAGTTAAATCCAATAAAATCTCATTTTCTGCTGTCCGAATAATTCTAAGTAAGTCCTTTTTATTTTTCATTTCACCACATCCAACACATTGGCGCATGGGAATTTTTTTATTCATCCTCGTTTCCCTCTTCTCTAAATTCTATCTCCTCTTCTTCTATTCCCTCTTCTTCTATCTCCGCTTCTTCTATCTCCTCTTCTGCTATTTCCTCTTCTTTTTTAAATGCTATCTCTTCTGTAGCTGCCACTTCCTCTGTAAATTCCATTCCATCTCTATCTGCCACTTCCTCTATCAAATTTATGGTATCCTCAGATAATGCTTTCTGTGTATGTTCTGGTTCAGTTTCAATCATATCTTCATCATATTCATTTTCATAATCCATGAAATCTCCAGCTTCCCTTGCCTGTGTTTCACTTTTTATATCAATTTTAAACCCAGTAAGTCTAGCTGCAAGTCTAGCATTTTGTCCTTCTTTTCCAATTGCCAAAGATAATTGATAATCAGGCACTACAACTTTTGCCGTTTTCTCTTCTGCATCTGCAATAACAGAAATAACTTTTGCTGGACTTAAAGCATTTTCTATTAACATTGCCGCATTATCACTCCAATTGATAATATCAATCTTTTCACCTCGAAGCTCATTTACAATAGCATTTACTCTAGCACCATTTAAGCCAACACAAGCTCCTACCGGATCAACGTCTGGGTCATTGCTCCACACAGCTATTTTAGTCCTGCTTCCTGCCTCTCTAGAAATACTTTTAATTTCTACAATTCCATCTTTTACTTCTGTTACTTCGGACTCAAAGAGACGTTTTACTAATTCTGGATGTGTCCTAGATACTAGAATTTTAGGCCCCTTAGAAGTAGGTTTTACTTCTAGAATATAAAGTTTGATACGTTCTGTAGGTTGAAATATCTCACCTTTTACTTGCTCATTTTCACTTAAAATGGCATCTACTTTCCCTAAATTAATACTAATGTTCTTTCCAACATACCTCTGAACAACACCTGTCACTACATCTTTTTCTTTTCCATAATATTGTTCAAATAGAACCTTTCGTTCTTCTTCCCGAATTTTTTGTAAAATAACATTTTTGGCATTTTGTGTAGCAATACGACCAAATTCTTTTGATTTTACCTCTATATTAACTTTATCTCCAACTTCATATTTAGAGTTAATCATTTTAGCATTTCCAATACTAATTTCTAATACTTCATCTTTTACTTCTTCTACCACTACTTTTTCTGCATATACATGAAACTCACAAGTTTCTGGATTAATATTTACCTTAATATTATCTGATTTACCAAAATGATTCTTACATGCGGTAATCAATGAATTTTCAATCGCTTCCAATAATGTATCTTTACTAATATCTTTTTCTTTTTCCAATAAATTTAATGCTTCTAGTAATTCATTGTTCATCTTTATTATCCTCCTCCTGACTATTTACTGTATGAGAACAAAGTGGGCAAGCACACTTCTGTGTGTTTCACACACCCTTAAAATTTAATTTTTATGTTTATGATTGTTTACTATAAAAAATCTTACCTATATTTAAAAATAAAAAGCTAAACGAATCAATGCTATATCTGTTTTAGCAAATGTCATTTCTCTATTATCTTCTAATTCTATTGTTACCATAGTTTCATCATATGACTTTAAGATACCATAAAATTCTTTTTCTTTTTCTATTGCTCGATAAGTTCTAATTTCAATTTCCTTTCCAAGACTTCTTGCATAATCCTTTTCCTTTTTCAATGGTCTTCCAAGCCCAGGAGAACTCACCTCAAAAATATAGGATTCCTCAATAAAATCTTCTTTATCTAACAGATCACTCATTCTTCTACTTACAAGTTCACAATCATCTACTGTAATGCCACCCTCTTTATCAATATAGGCTCGCAGATACCAATTTCCGCCTTCTTTGACATATTCCACATCTACTAACTCAAATTGATACTCTTCTATGATTGGAAGCAACAACTCTTCTGTTTGCTGTTCATACATTTCTTTTCTTGACATATCTTACACCTTCTTTCTATATATAAGAACTGCTATAACAAAGTAAGCAGGCATATTTGTTTCTAAAACAACAATGCATATACACATAAAATTGAGAGTGGACATCTGCCCACTCTCAAGTCTGAGATTATCTTGTTATCATATTTATAATATCACTTAATTTCAGCAAATGCAAGGGAAAAAGGAAATATTTACATTTAGATAGTAGCCTATCTTTTCTGTTAATTTCTACAAACAAGATTCATCTATCAAATAGGTTATGGCTAAACTGTTACTTTAGATAATTAACATTGCATCTCCAAAACTAAAAAACCGATATTTTTCTTTTACTGCTATCTCATAGGCTTTCATAATATTTTCTCGCCCTGCAAGAGCTGATACCAACATCAATAATGTAGATTCTGGAAGATGAAAATTTGTAATTAATCCATCTAACGCTTGAAACTGATACCCAGGATAAATAAATATTTCTGTCTGACCACTTCTAGCTGAAACAACATCTGTTATCTTTTTTTGATTACTTTCAGTTGAAACAACATCTATTTCCTCTGATAGACGTCTTGCAGCAGATTCAATGCTTCGACAGCTTGTGGTACCCACACAGATTACCCTGCCACCTTTTTTCTTTGTCTCATTGATGATCTGTGCTGCTGTCTCATCTATCTGATAAAATTCAGAATGCATATGATGTTCCTGAACCTTTGTTGCCTTGACAGGTCGAAAAGTTCCAAGTCCTACATGAAGTGTCACTTCTGCAATTTGAATTCCTTTTTCTCTAACAGCATGTAACAATTCTGGTGTAAAATGCAATCCTGCTGTGGGAGCCGCTGCGGAACCATCATATTTCGCATAGACTGTTTGATAGCGATTTTTATCCTGCAATTGGTGTGTAATATATGGAGGTAAAGGCATTTGGCCTAATTCATCTAAAATTTCTTCAAAAATTCCATTATAGGAAAATTGTATCAAACGATTTCCATCTTCTACTACCTCAAGTATTTTTCCAATCAATAGTCCCCCACCAAATATAATTCTAGTTCCAGTTTTTGCCTTTTTCCCTGGTTTTACTAAGGTTTCCCAAATATCCTTTTCTTTTCGCTTTAACAGTAAAATTTCTATTTTTGCCTGTGTACCTTCCTTTTCTCCAAACAATCTAGCAGGAATTACCTTTGTATTATTAATCACCAGACAATCCTTAGGATTTAAATAATCTATCATATGCTTAAAACTTGTATGTTCTATTGTACCATCTTCTTTATGCAATACAAGGAGTCTGGAACTAGAACGATCCTCTAATGGATCTTGCGCAATCAATTCTTTGGGCAAGTCATAATAAAAATCTTTTACATCCATGACTACTTACATCCTACTTTCTCAACTCAATTCCCATTGCCTCTAAAGTTTTCAGGATTTTATCCATAGCAGGAGCATAATCACTTTCTTCTAAAGTTTTATCTTTTGCTCTAAAGGTCAAAGAATATGCAACTGATTTATATCCTACTTTAATTTGTGAACCTTCATAAATATCAAATAATTCATAACTTTCTAAATATTGTCCTCCCTTAGCATCAAATACTTTCTCTATTTCTCCAACTAAGAGATTTTTTTTCATAACCATACTAATGTCTCGAGTCACTGCTGGGAATTTTGCAATTCCTTCATATTTTCGCTCAAAATTTGCTCGTTCTACAATTTTAGGCATATCTATCACTGCCACATAGACTCTTTCTTTTATGGAATAATTACTTGCTACCTGCGGATGAATCTCTCCTAGATAACCTACTATTTCACCATCATAAATTACATTTGCTTGTCTTCCTGGATGTAAGAAAGGTTTCCCAGCATCAGGGTCATACGTTTCTTTTCCTAAAAGCCCTGCTTTGTCAAAAAACTCCTCTATTACCCCTTTCATTGTATAGAAATCTCCCTTTCCATACATTCCAAGTGTAAATTGCATCCGCTCTTCTGGAAGTTCTGTAAGTGGTATTTGCTTTGGTAAATAAATATTTCCCAGCTCATAAAGTCGTACATTTCTATTTCTACGATTAAAATTTGTAGAGAGAGAGGTAAGCATACCATTCAAAGAAATCGTGCGCATAATACTAAAATCCTCTCCCAAAGGATTAGAAATCACTACGGTTTTGCGCAATTCACTATCTTTTGGAAGTAATAATTTATCAAATACTTTAGGACTTTCAAAAGAATAGCTCATTCCCTGACTAAATCCACAGTATTCTGCAATATTTTTTGCTATTTCTTCTACTCTTAATTTAAAAGATAATTTCCCTGTAGTTGCTTCTCCTGTTGGAAGTGATGTTGGAATATTATCATATCCATAAAATCTTGCAACTTCTTCTGCCATATCTGCTAGACATTCTAAATCTTGTCTCCAAGAAGGTACAATCACTTCTTCTTTCTCATAGTCATAATCCAAATCAATTTTCTTAAAATAATCAATCATAGTTTCTTTGTCAATCTCTGTTCCCAACAATTGATTTACTTTCTCTGCATCAAAAGAAATTCTTCGACCCTCTTTTACTTTTCCATATACATCAACGATACCACCTACTACTTCTCCTGCCCCTAATTCTTCTATTAATTGGCAAGCACGATTAATCGCTTCTATCGCATTATTAGGGTCTAATCCTTTTTCAAATTTACTAGAGGCATCTGTTCTAAGACCAACCTTCTTACTAGAAAGACGAATATTAGTTCCATCAAAACAAGCTGCTTCAAATAACATAGTCTGTACTTGATCTGTAATCATGGAATTTTCGCCCCCCATAATACCAGCAATTCCCACTGCTTTTTCTCCATCACAAATCATCAATACCGAATCATCCATTGTTCGCTCTTGTCCATCTAAGGTTACAAATTTTTCACCTTTTGTAGCACGTCGTACAATAATTTCTTTTTTAGCAATGGTATCTAAATCATAGGCATGCATAGGCTGACCATATTCTTCCATCACATAATTTGTAATATCTACAATATTGTTGATAGGGCGAATCCCTTGAGAAGCAAGGCGTCTTTGCATCCATTTTGGAGATGGTGCAATCTTAACATTTTTCACTACTCTTGCACAATATCTTGGACAAAGTTCTGAATCTTCAACTGTTACTTTTACATAATGATTGACATCTTCATCATTGCCTGTCTCTGTAATAATTGGATGCTTAAATTCTTTCTGAAAAGTAGCTGCTGCCTCTCTTGCAAGACCAATAACACCAAAACAATCCACACGATTAGAAGTAATCTCATATTCAAACACCACATCATCTAACCCTAATGCTTTGATAGCACTTTCTCCTACTACTGCATCTTCTTCAAAAATATAAATACCATTTTCTGGTGCTTCAGGATACATATCTTTTGTAGAACCAAGCTCTTCGATAGAACACATCATTCCATTAGAAGGAACTCCACGTAACTTTCCTTTCTTGATTTTAATTCCTCCAGGTGTTTTTTTCCCATCATGCCCTCCTGCTACACGTCCACCGTCTAATACAACTGGAACTTTATATCCTTCTTTTACATTTGGTGCTCCTGTTACAATTTGGATATCCTCTCCTGTGCCAATATCTACTTGACAAACTACTAATTTATCTGCATCAGGATGTTTTTCAATTTTTTTAATTTGACCAATTACAATTTTTTCTAAATCTGCATCTAATGCTTCAAATCCTTCTACTTTAGAACCAGATAAAGTCATTGCATCCATATATTCCTGTGCTGTCACATTTAATTCTGGTACATAGGCTTTTATCCATGATAATGATGTATTCATAATAATTAATTCCTTTCTTCATCATAATTAACACTAATTGAAATTATTTGTATTATTAATAGCGTTGCTTTACAAATTTTCTATTGTCATAAATTAAAATTGTTTTAAAAAACGTTCATCATTTTCATACAATAAACGCATATCATCAATTTCATATTTCAACAATGCAATACGCTCTAATCCTACTCCAAAAGCAAATCCTGAATATTCCTCTGGATCAATATTGCTCATTTTTAATACACGTGGATGTACCATACCACAGCCTAAAATCTCAATCCACCCAGAACCTTTACAAAATTTACAACCTTTTCCACCACATTTAAAACATGTCACATCAACTTCTGCACTTGGTTCTGTAAATGGAAAATGATGGGGGCGAAATTTTACTTTTGTATCTTTTCCAAATAATTGTTTTGCAAATTCTGCAAGTGTTCCTTTTAAATCTGCAAAAGTAATATGTTTATCTATTACAAGACCTTCAATTTGATGGAAAGATGGTGAATGAGTAGCATCTACATCATCCGAACGAAATACTCTGCCTGGGGCAATCATACGAATTGGCAACTTCCCTTTTTCCATCTCGCGCACCTGTACAGGTGAAGTCTGTGTACGAAGCAGAATCTTATCATTGATATAAAAAGTATCTTGTTCATCCTTTGCAGGATGATTCGCTGGAATATTCAAAGCTTCAAAATTATAATAATCATATTCTACTTCTGGTCCTTCTACTACCTCATATCCCATACCTACAAAAATACGTTCTACTTCCTCTAAGGCAATTGTATTGGGATGACGATGTCCTACAAGATTCTTCTTTGCTGGAAGAGTCACATCAATTACTTCTTGTTTTAATTTAATATTACGCTCTGCTGCCTCTAATTTTGCCCTTGTTTCATCAATTAATTTTTCTATACTTTCTCTTGTCTCATTTACAAGCTGACCTACAATTGGACGTTCTTCTGGCAAAACTTCCTTCATACTTTTTAGTACAGCAGTCAATTCTCCCTTCTTTCCTAAAAATGCAACTTTTACATCATTTAATTTTGCAAGGCCGTCAGAATTTTGAATTTCGCGGATTGCTTCTGCTTTAATTTTTTCTAGTCTTTCTTTCATTCCTTTATTCTCCTTTACTTTAACACTTCTCAATAACATGATCTTTCCTATAAAAGAACAAAGCGGACAAGTCCGCTTCAGCTCCCTAAATCCCTCATTCATGAGGGACTTGTACGCTTTGCTGCGCCGAGTGCGGTCACATAGTGACATTTTCCATTCGCACGAGTGCGCATAATTATTTTTATCTTATAGGAAATATACTTTCACGCTTTAGCGTGACAAGGTATTTCCTATAAGATAAAAAAATCCCTATGCCAAAGGCATAGGGACGAAAATTCCGCGGTACCACCCTATTTTTTAAAAATATATATGATATCTTGACTATTCCTGAAAAGTATAATTAACTTTTAGAAACATTACTCATAGAAATAAATATAAATTTTTAAACACTTCTTCTGCGTAACGTGCAGGAAACGTCACATCCTAATCTAAACAAATATTTATTTCAGATATGCAGCTCCAGTGGGAAATTCAAGAATTGTCTTTTCTTAAAAGGACTTGCAGCTGGTAATCCTTTCTCTCTGTAAGTAGTACAATTCTCTACTTGTGTAAAAAACACCAACACTTTCATTGCTTTTTTCTTATAAACTTTATGAGCCTTATTCTAACATGCACTTTCAAAAACTGCAAGTATTAATTTATTTCTTTTCTTATTTGATATTCTTCATAAATTTTATTTATTTCTGCACATACCAATAAAATATAAATTCCAAAATATAGCCATAACATTACTAAAATAAGTGTAGTTAAACTTCCATACATAGAAAATCCATGAAAATAATCTACATATATAGATATTCCAAAGGATAAACCAGACCAGCCTATCGCACTCATAATACTTCCAGGAAGTTGATTTTTTACTGCTGCTTTTCTATTAGGTAACATTTTAAAAAGCATAGCAAAAAATAACATCAAAATTGCCAATAAAATCAAAGAGCGCAATTTTAATATTGCTTGAGTAATATTCGCCATAATAGGAAAATATTCAATAATTAAATGCTGTAAACTATTTCCAAAAACCATAAGGGTAAGAGACACAACAATAGCAATAATCAGCATTAATGTATATAAGATTGCACGAAATCGTAAAAAAATCCAATTTCTTGTTTCTTCTATATCATATACACAATTTAATCCATTTGCAAGATATTGAAGTCCTTTTGCAGCAGACCATACTGCCATTACAGCCGCAGCAGAGACAATTCCCACAGAATTATTGTACACCTCATGAATAATTCCTATTAAAAAAGGTGAAATATATTCTGGCATAAGTCGATTGATAATCTCCATTATCATACTTTCTGTTACTGGTGTATATTGTACCAGTGATATAAATAACATAAGAAATGGTATTAAGGATAACACAATAAAAAACGCTGACTGTGCAGCATATGCACTGATATGGTCCTCTCTACACTTTTCCATAAAGGCTCTTATTACTGCTACTATTTTCCAAAACATTTTTATTCCTCATTGTATATATTTTCTATGGAAATATCCTGATAAAATTTCATTAAAATTTCTGTATATTTCATTCCCGCCTTAGCCATACCATTAGCACCATTCTGACCCATACCAATTCCATGACCATAGCCACCTCCATATAAGGTATATCCTTTCTTGGTCGGAATTATAGCACAATAGGCACTTGGCAATAATTTCATATCAACTGGATTATTATCTTTATCTGTCACCTTTGTGCTGATAGCTCCAAGTACGTAACGTACATTATACTCTGTAAATAAATTTACACTTCCATTTTCATATAAAATATCAAGTCTTCGGATTCCTCCACCTGCACCACGCTCTCCTACAGAAATATTCTGCACTGTACCAAATCCTGCAAGGTCACCTTCAGAACCTGCTGTCCCATCTTTTTTCACTATCTGCACATTACTTCTATTAGCATTTGCACGAGTTGCAATTGCAGCATTTAATACTTCCATTTTCTGCTCCACTTGCAATTTTGCTTTCCAACGGAAATAAGGACTATCACTATCATATGCTTCCACTTTTTTATTTTTTATAAATTCTGTAAAAATTTCTTCATTGGAAATATCTAATTCCTTTCCATCTGATAATAAAGAAACTCCTTGTAAATAAGCGTTTCTATCTCCTTCCACTGTATTCCAAAGTCCCATATTTCCTGTATATCCACAAGAAGTAGAAAAGAAATATGCTTCTGCAATCTCATCTTGATATTTTATCACTTCTCCTACAGTATCATCTACAGCAAGATTTGTCTCAGGAGTTTCTTCTTGTTTCCTATATACCTGATAATTTGTACTATCATCTACATGAGCTCCCAATGCAGCATAGTCATTTTTCATAAGTTGTATACAAGCATAACTTCTAGCACAAACTGCCTGAACACATAGAGCATCTCTTTCATAAGAAGCTGGCATTTCGCTTGGGACTACTCCATATAAATATTGTTCTAATGAAAGTTCATTTACCACACCATAACCCTCTGGATATCTTCTTATTTCAAAAGTCCCTCTATATCCCAAAGATTTATGTGCTCCTGCTTCATCAGAAAAATAAATTCTTCCCTTCTCATCCTCCAATGTCAGTTTAACATAATCAGATTCTTCTGTAAAATATGCTGAAGCTGCAATTGGCTGATTTGCAATTATTGGTTCTGTCTTATCTCCAATAGATATGATACCATTAACATCGGCTACAAAAAAAGGATTTTCATGATATTGACCACTCTCCTCATTTAATAAAAGCACACGAATGGTTTCTATAAATGCAGGTTCTTTTAATATAATTCCACAAACCTGTTTTTTAGCTACCACAAAATCTGCCTGTAAATTTCCAATGACCAATTTTGATTCATCTAATTCTTCCACCGTTCCATATGTCTTATATATTTTAAGAGTACCACTATGTTTTAAAGTTCCATATCCAGAAATTTCAATCTGTTTATCATTAAAACTTAAAACCTTTCCTGTAATCATATCTTCTTTTTTATAAATAGCAGTAACTTTAGAATCTTTCCATTCTACATCACAAATAGTGTCTGTAATTTCTTCAGTCAATCCCTCAATATCCAAAGAAAGTTGCTCATGCTCATATAAAATATCAGCTTTTTCATTTTTTGTTGTATGGACAAATACATTCTCTAAAGTAAGTGTTTTCTTATATTCGCTATTAATGCCTATAATTTTATTATCTTTCAAATACACTTGATACATATCATAAGTATGAAAATAATTTACACCTTCTGCTACTTCATAAAAGCCTTTTTGTGTTAGCCTTTGAAGATTCTGCCCATCTTCTAATTCTTTTGACTCCTCTGTAAGAAATACTAAATTTGCAACAGATACTTGATTATTTGAATCTAATAAATCCAAAATTTGTTCATAAATCATATTCCACTGTGAACGTGTTACATTCTTCCAAGCGGCCTCTTTGGAATAAGTTATGTAGTTCTGAACAGAAAGCTGTTTTAATAGAAGTTCAAGTTTTTTAAAGGTAAGTTTTCCATTTAAATTCTTTCCCTGATTAATTTCTTTTAATTTATCTCTCCATTCCTCCTCCTCATAATATGTAAAACTAAGCTGAGAAGGCAATTCTGCTATTGCCACATATTCCTCACTGTATTCTAGGATTATTTTTTCCTGAGTCACAATTCTAATAAAAATAATAGTTAAAATTAGTACAAGTATTGTTAAAGTCACTATCATACAGTTTCTTTTTCTAACAGAATATTTTTTCTCCATGCAATTATTTCCTGTTTCCTTTCAAATTTAGTGAGTTATTAATTATCACTATTAAGATATGAGATATTGTCTTCTAAGATGTACTAATATAAATTTATAACTCAATATCTTTAGAATCGGAAGTTTTTCCTATGTATTTTATTGAATGAAAAGGCTGCCTTTATCCAAAGCAGCCTTCCCTCTTTTGTAATTTAAATATCTTTTGTATCTTATTCTTCTTTTGTATGATATCTTTTGTAGTTGATATCTTTCGTATTTTATAATTCTCTTTTGAAACTTATGCGCAAGTTCGCTTTTGTAAAAATCTTTTGTTTTTTACTTTTTCTCTTCTGGAAAGTACCCCAAAATGCCGTTTCCTGCAATTTTGACTCCTAGCTACGCTAGGTGGGTAACCGCAACCTTTCTTCTGCCTTCCGCTGCGTTATGACGGCTTGACATCCAATTGGCAATATAGGAATCCCATAAAAACAAATGTAGGTTCAAAATAGCAGGGTATCGAACACCCCAGGAATACTTTCTAGCTAAACTGATTATACCTTATTATGCCCCGATTAGCAACTAAAAATTAATGTTAATTTCATGCTTCTTACACAAAATTTCCCAGTTTCTTAAGCGCGAGCATCATGCTCTGCGAAACTGCGCACCTTCCTATATGATTTTTAATTAAAAATTTTTCTACCTTTTTCGACAAATTACTCTACCTTGGATTCATCCTCTACTTCAGGTATTTCTGATTCATTTTTATCTATTATCTTAGATTCTTCGTTTGATTCAGAATTATCATCTTCTGATTCATTGGATATCTTAGAATCATCCTCTGATTCATTGGATACCTTAGAATCATCTTCTGATTCATTAGATACCTTAGAATCATCTTCTGATTCATTGGATATCTTAGAATCATCTTCTGATTCATTAGATACCTTAGAATCATCTCCCGATTCATTCAAGTTGTCAGAATCCTCTACCATATCTTCTGGTTTATCTTCTTCCTGATCAATTAGTTCCGTGGAATGATTATTTTGAATATCCTCTGTTGTTTTTTCTGTGGTATCTTCTATATTTTGTACTTCCTGATTTACTTCTGGCTGTATTACTTCAAGTATAAATTCAGCTGTTCCTACAAGTGTCTTATTATTTGGATTCACAACTGTATAAATAATCTTGTAAGTTCCTTTTGTAGCAAAAGTTACTTTACCTTCCTCTGAAATTGCTATTTCCTTTCCAGATTCATCTAATACTTGTGTTGTTATGCCATCTGTAAATTTTTCTTGACCTAAAACGGCTGTAACTCCCTCTAATACATCATATGACTTATTTATTTCAACTGTCTTAGTCTTACTCTCATCTATAGTAATTACTGGAACACGTTCATCTGCATTGACTGTAACCTTCATTTCTACCAATGTTTCCTTTTTATTTGTAGGATTCATAGCAGAATATGTCACTGTATAAACTCCCGCTTGGCTAAAGGTATACTCTGATTCAGTAAACACAGTTGTCACTTTTTCTGGAGTTGTAACTGTAATTTTTATATTAGAAGTAATATCTTCTCCAGATACTAACCTTGCAGTTATTCCATTCCACAGATTTAGGGTTTCTCCATATGATACCGTCTTATCTTTCACACCATTAATTACAGGTGCCTTGGTATCTTTAACTGTAATTTTTATAACCTTTTTAGCAGTTGCCTTGTTGTTATTTGGGTTTGTTGCAGAATATTCCAAAGTATAGATTCCTGTCTGTTTAAATCTGTAATTTTTATTCTTTGTAACATCTGTTTTCACTTGTTCTGGAGTTGTCAATGTAATCTTCATATTAGAAGTAATATCTTGACCAGATACTAATTTTGCTGTTACTCCGCTTCTTAAGCTTAGAAGCTGATTATATTCTATTGTTTTATTTTTTACTCCACGAATTACAGGTGCCTTGGTATCCTCAACTGTAACTTTCATAGTTTTCTTAGCAATCGCTTTTTTATTATTTGGATTTGCTACAGAATACTCTACTGTATAAGTTCCCATCTTTTTAAATCTATAGTTCTTATTCTTTGTAACATCTATTGTTACTTTCTCTGGAGTTGTCAATTTAATTTTCATACTAGAAGTAACATTTTTACCTGATACTAATTTTGCTGTTACTCCACTTCTTAGGCTTAGAAGCTGATTATATTCTATTGTTTTATTTTTTACTCCACGAATTACAGGCGGTTTAGTATCCTTGACGGTAACTTTCATCGTCTTCTTAGCAATTGCTTTTTTATTATTTGGATTTGCTACAGAATACTCTACTGTATAAGTTCCCAATTTACTGAACTTATATTTCTTATATGCTTTTTCACTAAGCTTTTTAAACTTAGTTGCTTTTGGAACCTTCACTTTAATTACTATACTAGAAGTCATATTTTTACCTGATACTAGTTTAGCTGTTATACCTGACTTTAAGTTTTGGACTGAATTATATTCTAAAGTCTTCTTGGTTTTTACTCCACTTATATTAGGTTTTTTGGTATCTTTAACAGTATAAATAGTTACTTTCTTAGTAACTGCCTTCTTATTGTAAGGATTTGTTATAGAATACTCTACACGATAATTTCCTATTTTAGTAAACTTATACTTTGTATATTTTTTACTACTAAGCTTTTTATAGGTTTTCTCTTTTGGTAACTTAATCCTAACTCCAATCTTAGAAGTAACATTTTCACCAGATACTAATTTTGCAGTTATTTTGGATTTTAAATTCTTAACAGAATTATATTCTACTACCTTTTTTGATGTAACACCACTTAATTTAGGCTTCTTAGTATCTTTTACAGTAACTTTACTAGTTACTTTTGTAATAATGTTATTATTAGGATTTGTTACACTATAATAAATATAATATGTTCCAAGTTTATTAAGTTTTAATGTACTATCTGCATATGGTTGTTCCCCACTGTCTGGAGTAGTAACACTAATCTGAAGATTTCCTGTTAAATCCTGCCCTGTTGCATTATAGGCTCGTATATTTTCTCTTAATTCAATGGTAGAATTGTATTCTTTTGTTTGACTTTTCTTTACACCACTGATAGTTGCAGGTTGTGTATCCACAACATTATATATAACATCAGCATATGCCATTCTACCTAAAGCATCTGTAACTCGATATGTAACTTGATAACTCCCCAATCTATGTGTATCTACTGTACCAGCATATGATAAACTACTAGTAATATCATTTCCCAAAGAATCCTTTGCTGTAATACCTACAAATGGGTTAAACTGGCTTCCATAAGCTATTTGAGTTACTGCACCACTTGTATTGATAGAAGGCATTTTGGAACTATATGGATTTCCTGGTGCAGGATCTGTTGGGTCCCATCCTTCCCTAACATTTGGTACTTTAATAGCCATTGGTTTTCCAAGTGGATCATTTGCTGAAGAACCATAAAAAATTCTTACGGTTGTTCCTATTGGGCAATTGTCATAAATCCACTTTGCATCTGCCACTGTCAGACGAACACATCCATGAGAAGCTGTTGTTCCTAACTTATTATATTCTCGATAGGATTGTGAGGAATAATCCCCATATCGATAATACCATACCGAATGAAACAAATAAGAACCTGTAATACGTGTACAATATTGTCCATAGGAAGGTCCATCTAGCACATGCCATCTTAACTTTTGGCTTGTATTATAAGTTCCAACAGGAGTTGCATTTCCTGTAGAACATATAAATGCTCTTTCTGGTGTACCATCACTTCGAAATACTGTCACTACATTTGTTCCTTTATTTATTTGTAAAGTATAATTTCCTGCCGCCTTCGCCTCGCCATGATAGACGAAAATAGATACTACCAACAGAAAACAAAACATAAGTGTACTTATTATTTTCTTTTTTTTCATACTTATTCTCCGCTATTATTATCTAGTAACCACATTTATATAAAGGCACTACGCCAAATTCTGATTTTCTCAAGCAACAAGCCAAGTAAGTAGACATGCTAAGTACCCTGTGGGTATGTATAGACATTTGATGACTGCTGCGAGGGTCGAATCCCCGCCCCCGCGGGGCGTTTCAATTTTAATACTCCACCACAAACAATGGCGGATTAACTTAGACACAACTCCCACAAGATAATATTATCTTGTGGGAGTATAAAAAAATTTCTAATTTTTTTTATAAAGTATTTGCTTCGTCTACCACTTTCTTAATAGCAGCCGCAGCGTCTTCTGGTAACTTATTAAATCCGCCTTCTGCTTCATCAAGATTCGTTACATAGTTTAATCTATCCTGCATACGTGCTTTTAACTGCTCAATATAAGTTTTATCGGATAAATCTGGCACAAATCCTTCCCATTCAAAGATTTCAATATCAGAGAATGGTCCCCAAGGTTTAAAATCAGCTTTCTTTTCCACAATTGCCTCTAAAACTCCTAGTGTATCCTTAGGCTGAACCTTCTTACCCATAAATTCACCAGTATTGATAATATAACAATCTACATTTTTGGACTCTACAAGAGATTTAAATTTCTCATAATCATTTACTAATGGATAAGTTCTAAATGGGTTTGCATATGGCTCTACAACCAATGCATTTGGGTCAACACCAGCTGCAAGTCTCTCAGCAGTAGAACGTTTGGTAGCAAGTGTTGCTCCCATAACAGAAGCAAGAGAAGCTCCTTTTAATTTTACTACTGGTGGAATAGTTGGATCTTTCATAATCCAGAAAATAGCATTTACAGGCGCGTCAATCTTGTCTACACGATTTGGAGACCATAATTTAGATTTAATTGCACGACCATTACCATTACGTATATCTTCTGTTACTAAAACTACTTTACCATCCTCGTCCAAAGTTGCAGAACAATTTTGTGCTGTCAATAAATATTTGTTATCTTCACATGCAGTAGGATAATCTGCTGTTTTATCAAAATAAGTAGGCTCTAATGCCACAGAAGAACATGTTTCTGCATTGATAATAAACGCATCATCATGTAATACCTTGATAGAAGGATATTTATTATCATGTTTTGCATGTGTAAGAGTAGATTTTCCAGAACCAGATAAACCAAATACAGCAGCAACAAATTTAGAACCATCTTCTAAGGTGTACTCTTTCTGTCCACCATGACAAGAAGCATAACCATTTCTATTTGCCAATGCCCAAGCAAGAGTTAAAGTACCTTTTTTATGTTCACCAAAATATCTCATACCTAAAATTCCTGCACAGTTTGTATCTGTGTTGAAATAGCACAAACAATTTGGATCACAAATATCTGTTTTATCAGTTCCAGTCCACTGAGGATCAGAGAAAATATAGATGTCTGGCTCATTATCATACAATTTGGAGGATTTATACATCTTTACATAATTATCAGACATATACTGGAAGTTCAGCATCCAAGAGTATAATAGGTTCTCTTCTCCTTCTGGAATTAACAGATGTGCTTTTACCATAAATTCTGGATCAAGTCCAATAAATACTTCTGCATGATACATAGTCTTCCATCTGGAATCATAAACTGCATCCATTAAAATCTTATCCAGCTCTGTAGTATTTACTCCTGGCTTTCCAGTAATTCTTCTTGCAGGTGCATAACGACCTGTAATGGAACCATCATTAAACAACAATACTTTTGCATCTGGCTCTAAACCAAACTCTTCTCCTCTGTATACAGGCATGTCTGTTACTACAGTTCCTGGAGAATTTTTTGCTAGTTCATATGCTTCTTTTAAAGTATTTACTTTTACTACATTGTTTCCATAAAAAGCAGCCTCTATGATAGAACGTGTTTTTGCAAAACCAACTTTTTTGGGGCCGATTTCTGTTCTTGGATAATATGCCTTTGTCGCCATTGTTTACTTTCCTACTACTAAAAACATATAAAAAATTGTATATGCTAGATGATTTAGATAAATCTCATGTGTTATCTTACTATTCATCTAAGTAGTTTTTCCTTTCTTCCATTTTTAATAATAATAATTTTCTCTATTTTTTCATAACTTTCTCTATTCTGTGCATTTCTCAGCACAAGCAGATAACTTGTGAAAGCATTTTTCATTTCTTTCACTTTTGCTGCCCTTGGTTCTTGGGACTTGTACCATTGACTAGTTGCACCCATAGACTTCTATATCTTTGTTATATCAGAATATTCCAACTGATAAGGCCTTTCTTTGTGCAACTTCGCCTGCTATAAAGTCAGCACAAACTATACCTTGGATTTTAGGTATCTTTGGGTATGTACACCCACTCTTAAATACTTAATTATCATCTCCTTAAAATTTTAAACTTCACTACTATTAGCATATCCTTTTGCTATTTTTCTGTCAATCTTTTTTTGTCATTTCTTGTAAAAAAAGTATATTCTACATATCAGTAACATTTTGAATTGTCAGGTAAATTCAGCCTTACAAATGTAAAATTTTTCTGTACTTCTACCATTCATTTTCATAGCACTGTCTTATAAAATTATAACAATCTTTTATAGGATAGAAAATCTCTTAAAATAATATAAAAGATCTTTGGGTAAAATCGCACTACGGCGGAAATGAGTGGAGGTTGATGTGAACTTGCTTGTTCTTTGAGTCTTACGCTTTCTTGGAAGCTAATAGGCTTGCAATTATATATTTTTTTAATAAGACTTCCTTATTTTAAACCACTTTTTGATTTATAACAAAAGAAAGTTCACAAAATATGCTTTCTTTTGTTATCTTTAAATTAAGATTAATTCCTAACTTTTCTCTTGTATTTTTTCATCTTACGTTTCTTTCATTTCACTTTCTTACTCTTATCTCTATCTCTTCTTAAGGTTTTCTACAAGAAATGCCTCTGGAAATAATTCACCCAATGTCATAATTTTATAATCTTGCTTATTATTAGCAAGAATTACAAGAAAAGTATCAAGATCACAAAATTCTGCTAAAACTTGCCTACACACACCACATGGTGCCAAATAATCGTTATTATCACCATTCACTACAATTGCTACAAATTCCCGCTCTCCATCTGAGATTGCTTTAAATATGGCTGTACGCTCTGCACAATTAGTGGCTGAAAATCCAACATTCTCAATATTACATCCTGTATAAATCTTTCCACTTTTGGTCAACAATGCAGCCCCTACTCGAAAATGGGAATAAGGCGCATAAGCAAATTCTTTGGCTACAATTGCTTTGACAATCAATTCTTGATACTCCATTTTTTCTCCCTTCCACCATGCTCGTGCGGTTATCTTTATTCTAAACTATTTTTGAAAAAAAATCCATGAAAATATGTCTAAAATAAATAAAGATTTTATAAATTCGTTCCCAATTTTAAATAAACTATGAAATTTTCGTAAAATTATTATGTTTTTCTTGTGCCAAATTCAAAATATATGTTATGATACTTTAATACTTTAAGATATTAAATAACCATATAAAGGGGGCATTTATGAATACAAACTATTTTTGCGAAATTACACCTGAAATTGCTCAATTAGCTGAATTAAGCCGACAAGCTGCTACAATAAATCCAGCACTTTTTGCAGAATATGATGTTAAAAGAGGTCTGCGTGATTTAAATGGAAAGGGCGTTTTAGTAGGGCTAACTGAAATCTCTGATGTTTGTTCTACTAAAATAGTAGATGGTGAACTAGTTCCTGCACCTGGAGAATTGTATTATCGTGGATATAATGTAAAAGATATTATCAGTGGTCTTTCTGACAGCGCACATTTTGGTTTTGAAGAAAGTACCTATCTTCTATTATTTGGAAAACTTCCAACCCAAAAAGAGTTGACAGATTTTTGTGCACAACTTGCTAAATACCGTTCACTTCCCACTAGTTTTGTAAGAGACTTTATCATGAAGGCTCCTAGTCAAGATATGATGAATACATTAGCACGAAGTGTTCTTACACTATATTCCTATGACAACCGTGCAGATGATATTTCCATTCCTAATGTACTTCGTCAATGTCTAACATTGATAAGTTTATTTCCACTTTTTTCTGTATATGGATATCAAGCGTATCGTCATTATCATGATGGTGCTAGTCTTTTTATTCATTCACCAGAACCTAATCTGTCAACTGCAGAAACTATCTTGCATACGTTACGTCCTGACAGTAAATACACACCACTTGAAGCAAAGCTTTTAGATATTTCTTTGATTTTACATATGGAACATGGAGGGGGAAACAATTCCACTTTTACGACACATTTAGTATCTTCTTCTGGAACAGATACTTATTCGGTAATTGCTGCATCACTTGGTTCTCTAAAGGGACCAAAACATGGAGGGGCAAATATTAAAGTAGTAAAAATGTTTGAAGATATGAAAAAACAGATACAAGATTGGAAAGATGAAGATGCAATCAGTGCATATTTGACGGCCTTGCTGCATAAAGAGGCTTTCGATCAGGCAGGATTAATTTATGGAATGGGTCATGCGGTGTACTCATTATCTGATCCTCGTGCAGAATTGTTCCGTACATTTGTAGAACGTCTTTCCAAAGAAAAAGGTCGAGAAGAAGAATTTACACTCTATTCTACAGTAGAACGTCTTGCACCACAAATTATTGCAAAAGAACGTAAAATATACAAAGGTGTTAGCCCAAATGTAGACTTTTTCTCAGGTTTCGCCTATAGTATGTTAAATCTTCCTTTAGAACTTTATACTCCTATTTTTGCTATTGCAAGAATTTCTGGTTGGAGTGCACATCGTTTAGAAGAATTAAGTTACAATGGTAAAATTATGCGCCCTGCTTATAAAAATGTACAAGCACATAAAAGTTATATTCCTATGATACAACGTTAATTTTTTAAATACTCTATAAGGAATTATGGAAATTGTGAAATGATAAGTTTGTATCAGTGATAGGATGCTATTCTTATTCTGATACAATCTTCCACAGATTTTAGGAGCGCAAAAAATGATATTAGTAGTGTGCACTTGCGCCCCATAATAAGAAAGTGAAAAATATTACCAAAATTTGCTTTTTGCTCGACTTATGGTAATATAAAACCAAATACATACTGTTATAAATAATAAGACAGCCGCCTTCATAATACTATGAATAGGTGTTATATAATCATTGATAAAACCAATAATACCAAATAAACTTGCCATTGCTCCCATGATTAAGGTTCTTCCATAAATATAATCAATGTAACCTCCAACATCTCGAATGGTAGTAACCGTCCCACTCCCAATAAACCAGTTAGTTAATTGTCTTGTTTTTTTCATATTTACAGAAGAATAAATGGTATACACTCCATAAATAAAAATTATCACATCAAATAGTACTAACATAACTTATTTCCTTTCTTTAAAAATTATTAATTGTGTATTAATAAAATTATAAACGTTGTCGAAAAGTATTGCAAATAGTATTTCATAAAAGAAAAGATTGAAACTTCTAAACACTTAGTGTAATATTATATATATATTAATCAATCAACAAGGAGCGATTCGAATGGAAAATACAAAAATATTAATCTGTGATGATTCTGTTCTGGCACGTAAGCAGTTAAAAGATATCATCAAAAAATGTGGCTATGACAATTTTATAGAAGCTTCCAATGGTCAGGAAGCATTTGACCTGTATAAGGAACACGAGCCAAATCTTTCATTTTTGGACATTGTTATGCCTGTAAAAGACGGTGTTGAGGCTATTCGCGATATTCGTGGATTTGATCCAAAGGCTTATATCGTTGTTGTCTCTTCTGTTGGTACCCAGACACAATTAAAAAATGCTATTTTGGAAGGAGCACGCGATTTTGTACAAAAGCCTTTCTCTTCTTCTGCAATTGCAGAAATTTTAAAAGGGCGCTTCGAAGGGAGATAAACATTATGCATACTCAGTTTTTTGGTAATTTTTTGCTTAATAAGGGAGTTATTACCCCTGAACAGCTTATTGAGGTTCTAAAAATACAATCCTCAACTCACAAGAAATTTGGTACATTAGCGATTCACTCTGGCTATATGTCAGCAAGTGAAGTTGCAGATGTTTACATTACACAGACACATTATGACAAACATTTCGGAGAACTCGCTATGGAACTTGGTTACCTTACTCCTGCCCAAGTGGACAAACTACTTACAATTCAGCTTCCGAACTATATGTTATTGGGTCAGATTTTGGTAGACCAGAAAATATTAACTCATATTGAGCTTGAAAATTTAATTACAGAATATAAATCTGAATATGAAATCTATGATTTGGATTTATTAGAAGAACAAAAAAATATGGTAGATAAACTTCTTTCTTCTTTGTATTTACCAGAAGATTTACCGCAAGCTCAAAATATTATTTCCTATCTTACACTTCTTTTCAATAATTTAGTACGTTTTATTGGAGAAGATTTTACACCATTGAATGTTATGACTTTGCCAGAAGTTCCCACAAACTTTTGTGTATCCCAAGTAGTAGACGGCACGTTTGCCTTTTTGTCTGCCTTAGACATGGACCATGAAACTGCACTTGCTTTTGCTAGCAGATATGTAGATGAGGAATTTGAAGAGTTTGATGAATATGTTAGTGCTTCTATGGAAGATTTTTTAAATTTACATAATGGGTTGTTCTCTGTAAATATGTCCAATGATTATACCTTAGAATTACATTTACAGCCTCCTACGATTCATGAGAATACTATTTTGTCAACAGATTCTCCTGCTTATCTACTACCTATAATTTATTCTTTTGGAACTATTAATTTTATATTCTCAGTGACAAAATCTTAAAAACAATAAGAATACTAGAAAATATTTTTAAATGGATTAGGGTGTTAAAAAGTTTAAACTTCTTATAAGAAATTCAAACTTTTTAACACCCTAATCTTTTTTCTTCTATAGAAAATACTTTGTCACACTAACGCGTCGAAATATCTTTTCTATTAGAAGAAAAATAATATGCGCACTCGTGCGAGAGGAAGATGTCCCTGTGAGACCACACATTTTGTTTTATGTCTTAAATTATATTTTATTTCATCTTTAAAAACTGTTTTACAACTGACTGCATCTCTTCCACTTCACAAACAGTCTTATGACATATCTCAGCCATACGAATCTCTTCAATTGCTTGTGGAATGTTCACTCCTGATAAAATTTCTAACTCATCTATTAATTCAAAATCTGGTCTACTTTTATATTTTTCATCAATGGCTGTCATAACGCTTCTAGTAAACTTATAGGGACTTGCAGTGGAAGCAATTATTGTTTTGGCTGTATCTTGTGTATCTTTTTTATATTTCTTATACACAGTGGCTGCCACTGCTGTGTGAGTATCAATAATATAACCTGTTTCTTGGTAAATTTCTTTTATGGTTGCAGCACTTTCTTGCTCTTTTGCATAATTTCCATAAAAATCTGTAAGTTGTTCTTTCATTTCTGAGGTTATCTCATATTTTCCTTCTTTTTGAAGTGTTTCCATCAATAATTCATTCTTTTTTGCATTATTTCCTGCAATATGATAAATTAAACGCTCTAAGTTGCTAGAAATTAAAATATCCATAGAAGGAGAAGAAGTCAATATAAATTCTCTATTCTTATCATATGTACCTGTACTAAAAAAGTCATACAACACTTTATTCTCATTGGAGGCACAGATTAATTTTCCAATTGGCAAGCCCATATTTTTTGCATAAAATGCTGCCAAGATATTGCCAAAATTACCAGTTGGAACAGCTATATTTATATTTTCTCCTGTTTTTATTTCCCCTGTTTTTACCATTTTTGCATAAGCATACACATAATATACAATTTGGGGAACTAAACGACCAATATTAATAGAATTGGCAGAAGAAAATTGATATCCTGCTATTTCCATTTCTTTTGCTAGGTCTTTGTCAGAAAACATCTGTTTGACACCTGTCTGTGCTTGGTCAAAATTACCATTAATTCCAACTACAAAAGTATTATCCCCTTTTTGTGTTACCATCTGTTTTTCCTGAATAGGGCTAACACCGTCTTTTGGGTAAAACACAATAATTTTTGTTCCTTCTACTCCTGCAAATCCGGCTAAAGCTGCTTTTCCTGTGTCACCAGAAGTCGCTGTTAAAATTACAATATCATTTTTTACTTTATTCTTTCTTGCTGAAGTAATTAAAAGATGTGGAAGAATAGAAAGTGCCATGTCTTTAAATGCAATCGTTGCTCCATGAAACAACTCTAAATAATAGGCATCTTGTGCTTTTTTCAAAGGTACTATCTCTTCTGTATCAAATTTCTCATCATAAGCATTTCTAATACAGGTTTTTAATTCTTCTTCTGTGAAATCTGTAAGAAATAATTTCATTACTTCATATGCAGTCTCTTGATAAGTCATATTGGCTAGTTCTTCTATAGAAATATTCAATGATGGTATTTGTTCTGGTACAAATAATCCACCATTCTCTGCCAATCCTTTTAAAATTCCTTGTGAAGCACTCACTTTTTCATTCGCATTTCTTGTACTTACATATAACATAATTCTATTCCATCCTTTATTATATTATTTTTCATTTTTCTAAATTAGTCTATAGTCCTTGTTTTTTATTTGTTATTAATATTCTTTTATTTGTGTCCTATGATAAGAACGCCTTTGACATGCTTAAACAACAGAACACACACTCTGAGAACTTTCTATTATCAGAAATAAAAGGGTATCCTAAAACTTAGGATACCTTTTTATTATAAAAGTTTTCTATTCTGCTGTCAATCTTTGTAATAGGCTGCTTTTAGGGAAGTGTATAAAATTCATGACCACCATATTGAAATAACCATTTGAGATTTTTATCAAACCATGCCATATCATATGGATTTGCTTTACTACGAGCAGAAAAAAATAATGCTCCCTGAGATAAATCTTCATCTTTTAAAGCTTTATCTACAGCTTCTATGGTTTTTTGTGTTACTTCTACAGAGTAATAACGACCATCTGCAGTAGGTGCAAACTGAGGACTTCCTCCACTTCTCTCAAAAATCACACCATACACAGTAGATGCAAAATCTTTTGCAAGTACTCTATTTAATATAACTTCTGCTACTAATATTTTTCCTTGTTCATCTTCTCCTCCAGCTTCTGCTTGTACAATTCTTAAAAGGGCCTCATAGTCTTCATCAGAAATAAAAATATCTCCATAAGGATTTACAGGTTCTTGTTGTATTTCATTGTGCATCGTCTCAATACTAGCACATACAGCTATTGTTTCTCTCTTTTTTTTCTGTGCTTTTTCTTTTATTCTATCTTGTTCTATTTTTAGTATATCCTGACAGGAAGTTGCAAATCCTCCCTCAGACATAATTTTATTCTCCTCTAAATGGTCTGTTTTAACTTCTTCCTTTCTTTCTTTTATACTACTACATTCCATTGTATTTTTACTTTTTCCTGCTCCTTCAAATCCATACATATTAAGAAAAATAATTGCTACTATTGAAAAAATTGAAACAAGAATCACATAATTTGGATAGGATTTTTGGGATATATTATTTATACAAGAATAAATATTCTTTCGTAAATTTTGCATTGTCAACATAATCGTTCCTCTTTTCTATGTGTGGTTTCAGTTTTATATTGTTACAATGTTTCAATGAAACCCTTTATTATTCCATAGTTTACCATTATATTTCCAATATCTTTGAAACGTTGCGTTTTTGTATTTTTATGATATACTTATTTTGTATTTTTTTACCGAAAAAATACATGGAAATATAATTTATGGAGGTTACTTATGCTGCCAGGTGTTTATATTGCTTATAAGAAAAACAAAGTGATTTATTATCGTTCTAATATTACTTATCAGAATAAACATATTTCTCTTGGCAGCTTTGAGACAGAAGAAAAGGCAAATCTCGCTTATCAGGAAGCTTGTCTATTATTACAAGACTTCTCTATCACTTTAGAAAATGCTTTTTCGCTACCAACTATTTTAAGTTTTGATAAAGTGATTTCTTTGTTGAATTTTCGGGATAATCACATTTATTTTAAAAATCCTATTTATTTAAGGAATAATTATTTTATTTATTATATTTCCAAGTCAGATGAATTAAAATTCGACATTGATGATTTATTTTACTATTCTAGTCATAAAATTATGCGCCGACGAGGACATCTTTTTGTCAGTGATTATGGAATGCAAATCAATATTCTTTCGCGTTATGGTATTAAAAATTATGCTGTTGTAGGGCGGGATTACTATTTTGTCAATGAAGATTCCACAGATTATCGTTACTCTAATATTATTGTGATTAATAAATATTATGGGGTAACAAAAATAGTAACATCTAAGAAGGAAACTTATAAAGTAAAAATTCATATCAATGGAAATTATTTGATAGGAACCTATCAAGATGAGAAAAAAGCAGCAATTGCTTATAATAAAGCAGTTGATTTAGCTAAAAAATATGGTATCACTAAAAATTTTCAAACAAACTATCTAGAATGCTACTCTCCTAGAGAATATGCTGAGATTTATAGCAAGATAAAAATTTCAGAAAAATATGTAAGTTATTTGCAAAATATCAGAAAAGAAGTGTAAACAATAGAAAGCACGCTCTGCGAACTTTCTATTGTCATAAATCAATCCCCCACAGCAAGCTGTGGGGGATACTACTAAAAAAATTTATTTCTTTTGATTAATATAATTAATCAATCCTTCTGATTTAATAATTTTTTGCATAAATTCTGGAAATGCCTGTCCTTGGAAGGTGGTTCCTTTTGTCTTATTAGTAATCATCCCACTATCAAAATCCACTTCCACTTCATCTCCAGCTTCAATTCCCTTTGCAGCTTCTGGACATTCAATAATTGGAAGTCCAATATTAATAGCATTTCTATAAAATATTCTTGCAAAAGTTTCTGCAATTACACAGCTTATCCCTGAAGCTTTTATAGCAATGGGAGCATGTTCTCTAGAAGAGCCACAACCAAAATTTTTATCTGCTACAATTAAATCTCCTTTTTTTACTTTATGCACAAACTCTTTATCTATATCTTCCATGCAATGAGTAGCTAGTTCTTTTGGTTCAGAAGAATTTAAGTATCTTGCTGGAATAATCACATCTGTATCTACATTATCTCCATATTTAAAAACTGTTCCAATGGCTTTCATTGTTTTCCTCCTATTTTTTATTTTGGTGCTGATATTTTTCCGGCAATAGCACTAGCAGCAGCTACTGCTGGACTTGCCAAATATATTTCTGACTCTACATGTCCCATACGCCCTACAAAATTACGATTTGTAGTAGAAACACATCGTTCTCCTTCTGCTAAAATTCCCATATATCCACCTAAACATGGTCCACAAGTTGGTGTACTTACAATGGCTCCTGCTTCAATAAAATCTTTCAAAAGCCCCTCTTCCATTGCCTCTAAATAAATCCTTTGGGTAGCTGGAATTACAATACAACGAATTCCTTTTGCTACTTTCTGCCCCCGCAATACTTCTGCTGCAATCCTAAGGTCTTCTAAGCGGCCATTGGTACAAGAACCAATTACTACCTGATCAATCATAATTTCCCCTACTTCATCAATGGTCTTAGTGTTTTCTGGTAAATGTGGAAATGCCACTGTAGGCTTTAAAGTACTTAAATCTATGGTATATTCCTCATCATATTCTGCGTCTTCATCTGCTTCATATACTTTAAACTCCCGATTAGAATGTTCTTTCATATAAGCAATTGCAATATCATCTACTGGAAAGATGCCATTTTTGCCACCTGCCTCAATTGCCATATTTGCAATTGTAAAGCGATCGTCCATAGAAAGATTACTGATTCCATCCCCCATAAATTCCATAGATTTATATAAAGCTCCGTCCACGCCAATTTTTCCAATAATATGCAAAATTATATCTTTACCACTTACCCATTTAGAAGGCTTTCCGATAAGCTCAAACTTGATTGCAGCAGGTACTTTAAACCATGCTTTTCCTGTTGCCATTCCTGCTGCCATATCTGTACTTCCTACACCTGTAGAAAAAGCTCCTAGCGCTCCATAAGTACAAGTATGAGAATCTGCACCAATAATTACATCCCCAGCAACTGTAAGTCCTTTTTCAGGTAAAAGTGCATGTTCAATACCCATCTCTCCAACATCAAAATAATTACTAATTTCATGTTTGCAGGCAAACTCTCGAACACATTTACAATGTTGTGCTGATTTAATATCTTTATTTGGTGCAAAATGGTCCATAACCAATGCAATCTTGTCTTTGTGAAATACGCCATCTGTATGAAATTTATCCATTTCATGAATTGCCACTGGCGAAGTAATATCATTTCCAAGAACTAAATCTAAATCTGCTTCTATCAATTGTCCTGCTTTTACTTCTGGAAGTCCTGCTGCAGCAGCTAAGATTTTCTGCGTCATTGTCATTCCCATATATAAATCCTCCTTAATAAAATACTTGAATTATCCTTCTGCTTGCTATTATAGCATACTACATGCTATAATAACAATACATATTAAATATAATTATTATAATTATAAGTTATAATTTATTGTTTTATAGAGAATTTTTATTTTCTTATGAATTATAGATAACTCTCATATTTAAAAATTTTATATATTTTCTTTTATATATTTTCATAGAAAAACAAATCTATTGTAAACTTAGAAAGGAGCAGTCTTATGGAACAAAATCTTTCATCTTATCGCATTTTTTATGCGGTTGCAAATACAGGTAATATTTCCAAAGCCGCAAAAGAATTATATATCAGTCAACCTGCAATTAGTAAATCTATTCAAAAACTAGAAGAAAACATAGGCGTAAAATTATTTGACCGCAGTTCTCGTGGTGTTACTCTTACCTTAGAAGGTGAACTACTTTATACACATGTAAAATCTGCTTTTGAAACACTCACCTTAGGGGAAGATAAATTACATCGTTTCATTGCTCTGGGAATTGGAAATTTAACAATTGGTGTTAGTTCTACTTTATGTAAATATATTTTACTTCCATATTTGCGGGATTTTATAAAAAAATATCCCCACATTAATATCTCTATTGCTTGTCATTCTACCAATCATACATTAAAGTTATTAGAAGATGGCAAATTAGATATTGGCCTTATTGGTAAACCAGAAATTCTTAAAAATATTGACTTTTATCCCCTTAGAGAAATCGAAGATATTTTTGTAGCTACAAAAGATTATCTACATAATCTCAGAGTTCGTGGTGTGGAAAAAAAGCATCTTCTACAAAGTGCTACTTTGATGCTATTAGATAAAGAAAATATGACACGTCAGTATATTGATGACTATTTTCAAGAAAATCATATTATTACACAAGATATTATTGAAGTTTCCAATCTGGATCTTTTAATTGAAATGTCAAAAATCAGTTTGGGGATAGGTTGTGTGATCAAAGATTTTGTCTACCATGAACTAAAAATGGGAACCTTATTAGAAATCCCTTTAGAAATTCCAATTCACAAACGTATGGTTGGATTTGCCTATAATAAAGATGTTAAAAGTTCAAAATCTTTGAAACATTTCATTGATTTTTATCAGACATATTCTTTTAACTGAAAATTTCTGCAGAACAAAGTGAACCTTTGCAGCGCCACGTGTGGTGCGCAATAACATGGTCTTTCCTATGAAAGAATAATAAAACAATCTCCTAATTTATATATAGGAGATTGTTTTATCTAAGAATTTTTCACCTCTTAAGTTAAGATTGTTTTGGATATTCTAATCCTATTAAGCACAGAGCCAATCTGCATTTTATAATAAAAACAATGCAACATCTTTATTTTTTTATTACTACATTTTTTGCTTTACTCCATGCTCCATAAATCCTTTTCTTATTTTTTAAAATTTTATAAGCTCGTATTTTTACATAGTACCTCTTTTTTGCTTTTAATTTTGACACTGTTTGACTTGTAATACTGTTCTTTTTCACAATTTTTGTGGTAGCCTTTTTGAAGTTTTTATTGAGAGAGTATTGAATCTCATATCCAGTAGCTTTACTATCTTTTTTCCATTTTACAGTTAAAGTTTTCTTTTTTGAAGATTTCAAACTAATGCTTGTTACCTGTTTTGGTTTTACTGTGACAGAAATTTTCTTAGTTGCTGCTTTGTAATTATTATTTCCAGCCGCTTTCACATTAATTGTTGCTGCCCCACAGCCCTTGATAGTAACTTTTCCAGTTTTCTTTCCTACTGTTACAACTTTTCGATTGGAAGATGTATAGGTAATACTGCCTTTTCCTTTTGCTTTCAATGTGAATCCTTTTCCATATACTTTTGTAATTTTAGCAGATACTCCAGTAATTTTGGAAGAAGCCTTATTTACTTTTATAGAAACCAGATTACTGTTCTTTGATACACTCTTTACTTTTGTTGCAGATGAATTGGTATTGGTTACTTTACAATAGTAATAAGTGGTGCCTGCTGAAGAAACAGAAGGCTTATAAGCTGCTTTCGTTGCTCCTTTTATCGCTTTTGCCCCTTTTGTACTATTCTTTTTATTTTGGTACCACTGATATGTTAATTTTCCTCCATCTTTTACGGATGCTGTTACAGTCAATGATTTTGCCTTTTGTCCATAGGTATATACTGCTTTCCGAGGCTGCTTTGTAATGGAAGGTGCTGCCGCCTTCTCTGGTTGTGGTTTTTCTGGTTGCGGTTTTTCTGGTTGCGGTTTTTCTGGTTGCGGTTTTTCTGGTTGCGGTTTCTCAGGCTCGCTTTTATTAATTATCTTTGCTAGAGAAATCACAAACTTATCTAATCTTGGAGTAAAATCATCTTGCAAATCGCTAAATTTATAGGAATTATCATTAGTAAATGTAATATTATTTATTCCTTTTTCTAATTTCACATCCACAATTGTATTCTTGTAGGTATCCCAACAGAAAGTATTCTTAAAATATACTGTCTGTGGTGTTCCATTGTTTACAGAAATTTGCATATAACGCTCTACTAAATCTGTGTTATATGGATGCACATAATTGCCACCATTTTGTTTCTTCA
This sequence comes from uncultured Lachnospiraceae bacterium, assembly GCA_910586005.1. Taxonomy (GTDB): domain Bacteria; phylum Bacillota; class Clostridia; order Lachnospirales; family Lachnospiraceae; genus Petralouisia. The sequence continues at coordinate 65,913 of CAJUHG010000006.1, forward strand.
TAACAGGCGCTGGTTCATTATTGGAATATCCTACTGATAATTTATAATCTCCAGCTTCTTTCGCTGTTACTGTAAGCGTCAGCTTATTGTCTTTGCCACCGCGGAAACCTTCTACTGCTTTTCCTCCAGAAGCATATTTTGTTTCAATTACTTCTGGAACTGCTTTGCTGCCTAACAGATAATGATATCCATCTTCTGTTGTTGTTCCCTGCAATTTGCAATTTTCTGCTTCTACTGAGATTACATGTTCTTCTGTTACATTTGGCACTTCTTTAAAAATAATTTTATCTAAAGTAAGTTGATTTCCCTCTAAACGCAGACAATTGATTCCTGCTGTTAGATATATCTGTCCGGCTTTCTCTTTTCCCAATGATATCTCAAAAAGTGGTAGCCAGCTAATTTTTACCTCTGATTCTGCTTTTGCATCCTTGGCATACTCTACTTTACTCTTAGAAAGAGATATATTTCCAGAACCAACCGTACTTATTTCATAATATCCATCTCTTGGTGCATTGACATAAAATTCAAACGCTCCACTTCCCACTGCGCTTCCTGCACCACTATAAGAACCTGTCTGAGACAATGTATATCCTGTCTGATTTCCAATTAATTCTTCAGGTTCTATTTCTAATACTGCTTCTGTTGCTGCAATATAGGTTAAATCAATTTTATCTAATAATGCACATAACATAGACTTTTCTGCTTTTCCATTTTGACTATCGCCTTTGTACATTAATAGAATCTCATGGCTTCCTGCTGTCAAATCCACATATACTGTCTTATAATTGTAATAGCCCCATTTCACAGTGGAATCATATACAATATCTTGCTGATTTGCCCCATCAATTGTAAGACTATGCGTACAAAGCGCGCCTACGGCTCGATTTTGTCCATCAGAATTTACATATTCTAAAGTTAATGGATTTACTTGGGGTGCTTGATTTGTATAATAAATATTTAGGCGGTACCTTCCAGTCTTTGGTACTTCTACTTGGAATTTTACCCCATCACTTTCACTGTTTAAACTTCCAACCTCTGCACGATTGGAACGTGCCAAATCACTGCCGCTGGTTTTGGTATAAGTCTTGGCTCCTCCAACCATAATGCCATTTTCCGCTTCATAGGTCTTTTCCCAGTTCGCTTTCTTATACTGTCCCAAGGATGTATTTTCTGAACTAGTTGCTGGTGTAATCACTGCATAATAGGCATCCATTAGCTCTGCATCAGGAATTGTAAACACAAGATCATTTCCTAAAAATGCAAGATTTCCTTCAAATTCCACTGGAATATCATCTGCAAATCCATGATGTCCTGTATATTTTGTACTGTAAATCTTTACATGGGCATTGGTAGCATTTTGAAACATTTTTGTGGAACTGATATTTTCAATACGAATAGTCTGTTTTCCTGCTTGACCACCAAATAAGCTATAAATAATACCCAAATCCTCATCCACACTTGTCAGTCCATATAATCTCCCATAAGAATTTGGTCCCTCAATATTTTCTAGAGACAAAGGCGTTTTCTTTCCGCTCATTTGGTTATACCATTTATAAACCCACCAAGCCCCATTAGGTTTATTTGCATCGGCTGCCAATTCATTTAAACTATTTGCCAATCCCCAATAAGGTAAAGAAGCATAAGTATCTTCTTCTTCAAAGATAGAAAGCCAATTGACAAGCATTCCAGGAACACCTACATCTTCAAAATTAGCAGTTTCATTTACAAAAATAATTGGTTCTATTCCAGAATTAGCATAATATGTAGTGACATATCCTTTTACTTCCTCACAATGAGATTTGAAACTTGCCAATTTATCTTTTTGTAGCTCATGCCAAGTAATATATTCTGGCAAACAATTATTTTTCTGACAAAACTCAAAGAATGTCCGATAGGCATTGCTATTATAAGTAGCAAAATTTGGACCTGCTACTTGAATCGCTGGATTAATATTCTTAATCGTGGTATAAATTTTCAACCAGTCTGTACATAACTGAGAAAGTTTATCTCCATTGTTTGCATACCAAATGTTATCTGGCTCATTAAAAATTACAAAGCTATAACCTGCAATTTCCTCTGCAGTCTTACCTTCTATCATTTTAGAAACAATCTTCTGAACCTTTTCATTATAATCATCAATTCCATTTGATTCATATGGCCATTGTAAATAATAATCTTGTAAATAAATCTGAATATTTTCTACACCACATTCCTGTAAGAAAGGTGTCAGGCGATATCCATCCCCAGAAGGATGCTGCTGTCCATCTGCCGCTTTTTGTACGAAAATTTTAGGAGAAATCGCTTTTATCAAATCCCCAGAAGGTACATTTACTTCACTGACTCCATATAAAAATCCTGTAGAGCCATGCAGCAGTTTTCCTTTATTATTTGTAGGATCTGCATCAAAATGCAACATAGCGCCATAAGATTTTGCACTGATTACTGTCCGCAATGTAATAAGCGCTGTATCCACTGTCGTCTGATTCTGTTCTTGTGCTGCAAGAATCTTCTCTGCATCTGAAACTGCAGTTTGAATCTGATTTGTACTTTCATTTGTCAATCCACCTTGTGAAAGAAGAATTTTTGCTTCTTCCACCTCTGCAGTAAGCTGGTCTTTGGAAAATGTTGTTGCATCTGTAATTCCTTTATAATATGCTAATCCATTTAGTGCTGTTTCTAAATTAGTAATCAGACGATTTACATTTGCCTCTGTCACTGGATTTTCTACGCCTGCTTCCCCTTCTAAAATAGCAGTCTGAAGTATTTCAAAGGTCTCCTTAGTATAAAAACTTACACTTTTCTCTTGTGCTTCTTTTAATTTATTTTGAAGTGCAGCAATCACCGAATCACGCACTGCATAACTATCATATGCCGCTTTTGCCTGTTCCGCAGTTAAAGCCGTATTATAAAATCGAAACTCGTCCATTTTTGCTTTTAAATCATTATCTGTAGAATACACAGAACGCCCAATTGCATTGTGAGTAAAAGTTTTCAGAATTTCAGAATCATTTGCAAATAATTTATTTAATATTTCACTCTTATTATTATTTCTGTCATAAGTCATTGAAATTTTCTGTCCATCTAAATATACTTCATAATTAGAAGGTGATACACTCACTGTAACATGCTGCCACTGTCCTTTGTTAAATTGTTTCTCCCAAACTAATTTCAACTGGGATTTTCGGTCAGGTAACATAATGGAAATATTATATCCTGCTTTTCCTTCCGCAAGGTCAGCCTTTCCATCTTCTCCTGCTACAAAAGTAAATTCTGGCGCATTCCAAGCCCCATTATCTCCATTATTAGAATTTAATTCAAATGGAGTAGCCGAGAAAATACGACTGTACTGGCTTGCATTGCTGTCAATATTAATCCAAAAAGAAAAAGCAAATCCATTGTTTGTTACATCTTGAAACATATTATCTGGAAGCAGTAAACATCCCTTATTGAGGCCTTCTCCTGGAAGATTTAGCACTTTATTCCCACGTACCTCATCAAAGCTGACCCCTAAACCAGTACCATTTCCAGAAATTGTAGCTAAAATTCCCTTTTCACTACCTTCATTTTCCACCTTATTATCTTTCACTTCCCCATCAAAAGTGAACTCATAATAAGGTTCTGGCACTGTCACTTCATTTTTTACTTCCTCTTGTACTAATTCTGTTAAATTTCCCTCTGCATAAGATGGAATAGAAGGAATTAGCATACTGACTGCCAAAATCAATGCTAAAAATTTTTTTGCTTTCATAAAAACCCTCCTTATATCTTATATTTCAGTTACTTTTTCATCAAAATTTTCTTAATAAAAAAATAAATTAATTCAAGAACGCCTTCTTGCGCCTGCCATCCGCTGGAAGCTTTATCTCAGTCGGAGATTTGACCCCCACTGAGACAAATTTGTCTTACTCACCACTTTATAGAAGTGGAAGTCTTCTCCGATGAGATAAAATTAATTTATATTATATCATAAAAAAATATCATCTTCTAAATATTTTTTCAGAAAAATAACATTTTTCAGTAAAATAATATTTTTTAGAATGATTTTCTTCTTAAAGCTCAAATAGAATAAACTGACAGAATACCATTTCGTTTATTTTAGCACGCCCAATGGGCATGGCATTTGACACTGCGGGCACAAAAAATTATAATTACAAGCATGGAA
>CAJUHG010000007.1 GCA_910586005.1 uncultured Lachnospiraceae bacterium
CTTTTTCATAGATTTGTTCCGCAACCTTCCTATAATCCATATCTTCCTCTCTTTCTGTACCAAGTATGGCACTATTCTGGCTATCCGTCATTTATTCTATAAATATGGAACTGTAATTTCACAATTTTTTCGGATGTTATAGTGTTATTCTATCAGATGCTCTCGAACAACCTTCTTTTTAAAACAACACTTTCATACCATCATAAGAAGCAATCATTCCATTTTCTTTTGCAAACTTTTCCAATTGTTTATGAGTCATTTCTCCATTATGAGAAAAATGATTGATTACTTTCACTGTGTCCTTACAGATACAGCCCCGTTCTTTTAGTATTTTTGTGAATGCAATATCATCTGGCAGTCCCATATGATAGCCATCAATCTGTTTTTTTCCCATAGTGGCGTCCAAAGAGATTAGATTATATTTATGTTCAAAAATACAGTCCCATGCCTTATCACTCATCTTCATGCCTGTATCATGACCATATAAAAGGCATTTTCCATCTTTCTCTATGATATAGATAAAACACGTTTCTCTCTTATCATGATCCGCAGGAACAGGAATAATATGATAGCCATCTGCTATAAAATCACCAAAAGGCTCTAGTCTAATAAACTTAACTGCATCATCCAAAGGATGTACCTTAAATCGCTCAATCAGCACTGCATCATAAAATGCTTTTTCTACTGCTTCATTGCCATATACATAAAGCATTCCCTTTGCATTATGTCCAAAATGCTCATGTCTGTGAATCAGCTCAACAGGGAAAAAATGATCCATATGAGAATGTGTAATTAACAAATGCTCAATCTGTCCCAACTGTAAAGAATAATTAAGAGCATGTGTATAAGTATCTGGTGGAAAATCAATGAGAATTTTTCCATCCACAATTGATTGCGTTCTGGTACGCACCTCCTTTCCTCCAGTTTTTCTTGCCTTTTCACAGATTTCACAACCACAAAACAGAGCTGGCAGCCCTTCTGCTGCTGCAGTACCTAAATACTGTATTTCCATAGAGTCCTCCTTTCTACGAAGTGAACAATCCACTCCTGATTCAAATACAAATATCATATTTTATAACATTAATACAGGCGCTTCCATCTGTATCGAAAATAATTCCATCAGATTCCATAGGGGTATGAAAAACAGAAGACATCACTTTTTCCCCTTCATTTACAAATACTTCAACAGAATATCTATCCAACAATAGTCTTAAGTTCAATACTTCACCCTGTATTTTCGAAACATATGGTTCCACTACTATTTTTCTGCGACATACTACATCACGCACTAGTCCAGAATATGTCCTATCTATTGTCAAACACTTTCTTAGATGATTGTATTGGAGAAGCATTTCATATTCTTCACTATAAGCAAAGCGAATTGAAAAATGATGAAAGTCAAATTCTGTAATATCTACCTGTAAATCGATTACTCTGCCACTAATTCCTTCTAAGGCAGTTGTCTGAGTTATCTTTCTTCCTATATATTCTATTTTGTTCTTGTGGTATTTTTTTAATTCCTGAACTGGACTTTGATAAATCCTACCTTCTTTTAAAACTAATTCTCTTGGCAAGGTCATCATCCCTGACCAATTCAAAAAATTGTTTGTCAATTTGGCATCCCATGACTGCATCCATCCAATCATAATCCGTCTTCCATCTGCTGTCTGCAAGGTCTGTGGCGCATAGAAATCCAGTCCATAGTCTGCAGATGTAACTTTCTCTCTTTCAAATTGATGAACAGATTTATCATAATATCCATATATAAATATGGAATTATTCCCATTATGAAATTCATATCCTTTTGCTCTCATATCCTGCGGGGAAACTAATAAAATTTGTTTATCGCCTAATGGGAAAAAATCTGGACATTCCCACATTTTTCCATATTTGCCTTTGCTCTGATCCAGAACTGTCAAAAATTTCCACTGTTCTAAATTATCAGACTGATATAAAAGAACCTGCCCATCGTTAGTATCACTGAGGCTACCAACCACTAGATAATAATGTTCTCCTTCCTTCCAGATTTTCGGATCACGAAAATCTTTTGTACTGCTTCCCTCTGGAAGGCTATCTCCCATAATGATAGGATTTCCCTTGTATTTATAGTAATTCAATCCATCCCCTTTCGCCATACATTGCACCTGACGATAATCATGTAACCCATCCTCTAGATATTGGTCAATAACCCCCGTATAAATCAACACATGCTTTCCTTCTACTTCGATTGCACTTCCCGAATAACAGCCCCCCTCATCATAGCTCTCATCTGGAGACATCGCTATTGGCAAGTATTCCCATCTAATTAAATCCTTGCTCTTACAGTGTCCCCAATGCATAGGCCCCCATGTATTACTGAATGGATGATACTGGAAAAATAAATGATAATCTTTCTGATAAATAGAAAATCCATTGGGGTCATTCATCCATCCAACTGGAGATGACAGATGGTAGACAGGTCTGTGTTCTATGGGAATTTCTAAAATCCCTCTTTTTTCAATTTTACGGGCCATATCTAACTGATTACTTTGCACCTTATCCATATCTTCCACCCTACCTTAATTTACAATTTTTCTAAATATGCGCCTTTTATAACCGGTTTTGTTACTAGTTAAGTTACCGGTTACTTTATAGGTTTACAATATCATGTTTTTGCTTTTATGTCAATACAATTTTTCAAAAAATATTATCGGTTACTTAACTAGTTATTATTTTGAATTGATTTTCTAAAATTATACTGTTATACTAAAAATAAAAGAACAATTATTTTTACAGTTACAATTGATTTTTGGAGGTTCATTTAATGGATAAAAAAAAAGTAACATTTAATGACATTGCAAAATATACTAATTTCTCTAAAACAACGATATCCAGATATTTTAATAATCCAGATTCTCTTACCGTAAAAAATCAAGATATCATTGCACAAGCGCTTATCGACTTAGATTACCAAGAAAACAAACTTGCCAAAGTATTGGCAAATGGCAAAAGCGAATTTGTTGGCATTATTGTTCCTAATCTTTATCTGCATTATTATGGTGAAATGTTAAATCAAATTTTAAATACTTATGAAAACTTTGGATATAAATTTTTGATTTTCGTTAGCAAAGACGGCTCAGAAACAGAACGGAAATATATTCAAGAATTGCTTGCATATAAAATTGAAGGCATGATCATACTAAGTCATACCATTTCTTCTAAGGAACTTGCTTCCTACCATATTCCTATTGTTACCATTGAGCGCGAAGATCAATATGTAAACAGCGTAAACACTGATAATTATATGGGTGCTGTTCAGGCAACCAGCCTGTTATTCAAAAATAACTGTGATATTTTAATACATATCAATTCTAATGTCCCAAAAGACATCCCTTCTTATGGACGTATCCAAGGATTTAAAGATACATGCAGTGAGAATAATATCAGACATGAATTAATTTTAAAAGATTTAGGGCATTCTCATCAGGAAATTCATAAGCGTATGCTAGAAATATATGAATATCTGAAGCAAAAATATTCAAATCAGAAAAAAGGATTATTCTTGTCAAATGATACCCACGCCAATCATATGCTGAATATCATTTTCAGAGAATATGGCACTCTGCCAGACGAGTATCGTATCATTGGTTTTGATGATTCTCCTATCACAGAACAAGCAATTATCCCCATTAGTACAATAGGTCAACAGATCAATAAAATAGCATATGAAGCAATGGAATTATTAGTATCACAAATGAATGAGAGAAAAAAACGCCGACCGAAACCACAAATAGAAATAATTCATAAAAGTGTAACTCCTATTTTAGTTCGGAGAGAAACAACAGATTAATACGCTTTGACTTATTTAGCTTTCCTCTTTGGCACCCATTATGACATTCGTCCAGTTATCTTATTTCATAGGAAAGACCATGTTACTTGAGATGCACACGCATGCAAGAGGTGGGATGCTACTTAGATGGCTTGCCCGCTTTGTTCTTCTATAGGAAATACCTTGTCATGCAAAAGCCTGAAAGTGTCTTCCTATAGAAGAAAATAATATGTGCACTCGTACAAAAGGTAACTATTACTTCACAATTGTGCTCAGCACGACAAAGTGGTTAAGATAACTATTGCTTCGCAATTGTACTCGGCACGACAAAACGGTTGTTGAGATAAATTTTCTATTTTACTTCCTGTTTGCTATTGCGAAATTGCATAGGAGTAATCCCATATTTTTTCTTAAAAAGACGATTAAAATGTTCTACATTTTGATATCCTACATCTTCTGCAATATTTTCCACAGTCATACTAGTATTTTTTAATAATGTACGTGCTCTTTTCATACGCACATTCTTTACAATCTCACCAAAAGTTTTCCCTGACTTCTCCTTAATATATTTTGACAAATAAGGCTTGGTCAAATGCATTTTTTCGGTAAGTTCATCTAAGGTTACTGTTAAATAATGTTCTTGAATATAATTCATAATTTCATTTAATCTTTCATCGCGACACTGCTCTGTCTGTTGTATCTGTTCTAATTTATTTACTGCTACACAAAGTGCCATAATAGAAGATTTAATAATATCTTCATCTATTCCAACTCCCCAATACAGGCAATGATTACAAGAAATACCTACATAAGACATTGCCTTTGCAGAAGAACCTTTGGACAAAGAATGTTCTTCATACACAGACAGTTCATAGCTGATATTAAAATATTGTTTTAATGCATTACTAACTGCATCTAAACGTCCATTTCCATTTCCAGTAACCATGCGTTTGTTCCCATTATGGAAAATAACAGCCTCTGCTAAAATTCCATTCTTTTGTTTAAAATGACACTCTGGAATTTGGAAATGTGGCATATTATTCACATAATGTTCTTCAAAAATTTGATATACTAACTGTGGAGAAAGTTCCATATGTTGATGGTCTGATACTCCTTTTACTGTATATCCCACTTCTTCTTTCATCTTGTCTGGAATAGTAATACCAAAGTTTTGTTTTAAAATATAACTTACGCCACCTTTTCCAGATTGACTATTAATACGAATCACATCAGAATCGTACGTACGTCCCACATCTTTTGGATCAATAGGCAAATAAGGTACTGTCCATGTTTCTCCCAGATGCTCTTCGCGACATGCCATCCCTTTTGCAATAGCATCTTGATGAGAACCTGAGAACGCTGTAAATACCAATTCTCCAGCATAAGGTTGTCTAGGCGAAATTTGCATACGCGTACATCTTTCATAAGTCTCTGCGATTCTAGACATATTGCTAAAATCTAATTTGGGGTCAACCCCATGAGAAAACATATTCATGGCAAGTGTTACAATATCCACATTTCCAGTACGCTCTCCATTTCCAAAAAGCGTACCTTCAATTCTATCTGCACCTGCCAAAATACCAAATTCTGCATCACAAATACCAACTCCACGGTCATTGTGAGGGTGTAAGGAAAGCACTACATTTTCCCGATATTTCATATGTTTACTCATATACTCCACTTGACCTGCAAAAACATGAGGCATTGCATTTTCTACCGTTGTAGGTAAATTGATAATGGCCTTTTTTTCTGGTGTTGGCTGCCAAACATCAAGTACTGCATTACATACTTCCAATGCATAATCTACCTCTGTCCCTGAAAAACTTTCTGGACTATACTCAAATGTAAAATTACCTTCTGTTTCTGCTGCTAATTTCTTTAACAATTGTGCACCACTAACAGCAATATCTCTAATTTCTTTTTTACTTTTTTTAAATACTTGTTCTCGTTGTGCTACAGAAGTAGAATTATAAAGATGTACAACTGCATGTGGTGCACCTTGTACTGCCTCAAAAGTCTTACGAATAATATGTTCTCTTGCCTGAGTTAATACTTGTACTGTCACATCTTCTGGAATCATATTTCTCTCAATCAACGCACGCATAAAATTATACTCTGTTTCAGAGGCAGCAGGAAATCCTACTTCAATTTCTTTAAATCCCACCTCTACCAACAGTTGAAAAAATTCTAACTTTTCTTCTAAGCTCATCGGCTCAATTAATGCCTGATTTCCATCACGCAAATCTACACTGCACCAAATTGGTGGTGTGGTAATATATTCTTTCTTTACCCAATCATAGGTGACTTCTGGTGGCATAAAGTATTGTCTCTCGTATTTTTCAAAATTCTTCATTTTCAATCCTCCGTCTATTTCTCTTTTATAAAAAATCTAGAAATTTTTTTCCTAAAACAAAGTAGTAATCTCATAGTAACTCTCCAGTTTCCTCAATCTTGAGAAGTATTGGAGATTCAATGGCTCTCTAGTTCATATGAAATAAAAAGAAGCGAAGACCTTTGGCACTTTGATACCTGCATGTAGTCACATCGTAACACCTTCCATTCACACATGTGTGCATGTGATTCATGCTCTTTCCTACTTATAAATATAAAGAAGAAAAAAATCTTTCATATCTATTATCCTTAAATAGATAATAGAGACGAAAGATATTATAATCCTGCGCGGTACCACTCTACTTCATGTAATTACATGCACTTATCAGCACTTCTATGCTTATCTCTATAACGGAGAGAACCCGTCCTAACTTACTATATATTCTTTGCCTTTAAAATATTATAAATATATATTTCTAAGTCTTATCTAACTAAGAACTTTCTACATTGGCAAAAAAAATTCAGCCGGAAGCTCCAAGGCCAGTTCACTATATTGTCCCTGTCATTTTCCACCAACAATGACTCTCTGTAAGTTTCTCTATAGTTACTATTCCTCTTCTTCGCTTTTTACAGGTCCCATCTTAACATATTTTTTTATAATTGTATAGTGATAATTTTAATCAGTTTTATTGATGTATTTTATCTTTTCTTGCTTGTTAAGTTATTTTTTCAAACGAAAGAAAAGGACAGAATTATTCAAAATCCTCCCTATATTATAGTTTCACTTTTTCCAATAAAAAGCAATTAATACCATTTTTTAATTCTTTCATTATTTTCTATCCTTTTCTTTTTGCACTTTTTCAGACAACACCCTTCTGATGCAAATATTTTTCTTTCGTTGCCATTCCCCCACGGATATGTCTCTCTGACTTATTTATATCCAAAACTTTTCTTGCCTGAGATGCAAGACTTGGATTAATTTGCATCAAACGTTCTGTTACATCCTTATGCACGGTGCTTTTGCTAATTCCAAATTTTTTTGCAGTCTGTCTTACGGTTGCATTTTCTTCAATTATATAATTAGCAATATTAATAGCTCGTTCTTCTATGTATCCTTTCAACGAAATCCCTCATACACTGTTTTTTACAATGTATGAGTAAATTACAGATATTATGACTAATACTTACTTTTATTTTTTACAGAATAAATGGATGTTATTATTACTGCTGCTGATAACAACAATAGTAAAATATAAAGTTCTATAGAATCATTATCTCCTGTTGCTGGTCTATTTGTATTTTCCATTGTTGCATCTGTATTAGTTTTCTCATTCTGTGAATTGTTATCTGTATCAGTTTCTTTTCCATTCTGTGAATGATTGTCTGTTGTATGATTGTCTGTTGTATGATTGTCAGGCGTTTTATTCTCATTGTTATCTTGCTCTTCCTCTTTTGCCTTTGTAACAGTAAGTATTGTCTCCACATCTCCCGCAGTGTAGGAAAGTCTAATTTTATGTTTCTTTACAGAAAGAGTATTTAGATACTCTCCGTTTATGGAAAGAATCGTAGAACCTTCTTTCAATGTGTAATTAGAAGTAGACAAAATTATCCCATCTACTGCTACACTTTTTAACTCTGACAATACGCCTGTACATTGAATTATAGCATTCGTATCTTTTCCTATTGTATAGATAAAATCTGTGCCATCTACAATAATTTCTGCCTGCTTACTAATTTGAATCTGTATCTCATACCGTTTATAATTGACAGTATCTTGATAAATAGCAGTTGCTGTAACAATCCCTCCTATAATCAAATTTTCATCTCTATTTTTCCAAGCCCATCCCTCTGGTAATGAAATATCTTTTATTTTATAAATATCCTTGGCAGCTTCTATTTTTGTAGCTTTTCCTATTGGTGTATTATCTGGTTTTTCCTTTTTTAAAATGGTAAAATCTGCCGTTGCTATCACTTTGTGATAATTTTCTGTCTCACCAAATGTTGCTTTCACTGTATAATCTCCAGCATTTATGGGAACTTCCTTTGTATAGCTGCTGTCCTTGGCAGTTTTTTGTTTGTATTCATAAGATACTTGATTTATTCCATTGGTTTCCGATTTAGCTACTGGAACATTTGCATTTTTATTATCTGGACTATATTCCCAATCTTTTAAAGTCACACTTCCTTCACCTTTGGCTTTTTCTACATCAATGGTTATTTTCTTAGATATTTCATAATAATTATTACTTTCTTCCATATGAGCTGTAATGATTGCTGTACCTGCCCCTTCAATATGTACCTTTCCACTCTTAGTTACCGTTATAACTTTCTTATTATCAGAACGATAAGTTACCTCAGATTCTCCTATTTTAGAGACTTGCAAATTAAAATCTGCTTCTCCATAGGTTTTCTTTGATACCTCACGAATCGAAAGACTAGGTGTTGCCTTTGTAATTCTAAAATCTGCTGTTGCTATCACTTCCTGATAATTTTCCGTTTCACTAAAAACTGCTTTTACTGTATAAGTTCCAATAGTTGCTGGCACTCTGTTTGTATAACTACTATCTTCTGCATTCTTTAATTTATACTGATATGATACTTGAGATGTTCCATTGGTTTTAGATTTTACTACTGGAACATTTGCATTTTTATTATCTGGACTATATTCCCAATCTTCTAAAGTTACACTTCCTTCACCTTTGGCTTTCGATACCACAATTTCCACCTGTATCTCTTCCGCAGCATAATAATTTTCTGTTGCTGCCATTGATACTGTAATAAGAGCTGTACCTGCTTTTTTAATAGTCACCAGACCATTTTCTTTTATATTTATTACATCTTTACCAGAAGTTAATGCATATTTTAAGTTACCTTCTCCAATTTTTGATATATTTAAAACAAATGATTGATCTCCATAAGTCTTAATATATCGCTCTGCTCCGCTAATCTGAGCTTTCGCTTTTGTAATAGTAAAATCTGTTTCTACACTTACAGCATTATAATTTTCTGTTGCTGGAAATAACGCCTTAACTGTATAGGTTCCAACTTTTACAGGAATCTCTTTTTGATAGTTCTCATCTTTTGCATCTTTTCGTTTATATTGGTAAGTAACAAAATCTGTTCCATTAGTTTCAGATACAGAGACTGGAAGTTTCGCATTGTTATTTTGGGGATGGTATACCCACCCTTCTTGAGTAATGGAAGCACTGCCTTTTGCTTTTGCTACTGAGATATTCACTAACATAAATTCCTCTTGATAAGTATCTGTTTGAGTGGTAGAAACTTTGATAATTGCATCTCCTGCTTTATCAATAGATACTTTTCCATCTGCTGCAACTGATACCACATCGTTGCCTTTGAATACTTGATAAGAAATTTGCCCATCTCCTTTTTGTGTAATATCTAGGTAAAAATCCTTATCTCCATAAATTTTCTCCCAATTTTCGGTTCCACTGATTTCAGGGGAAAATCGGTTCACGCTAAACTTTTTAGGATAACTGGTAGTCCCTCCACGATAATTGGTAGTTTCTGTTACCTCTGCAATCATTTCATAATTTCCTGGTTTTAAAGTCTCTGGTTCTATCTCTTTCCATTCTTGATATTCTTCTCCACTATCCACTTCCCGATATTTGTAAGTGATTTCTCCATCTCCTTTATAATCAGGCAAAGATGGTGTAGGAACAGCAGAGCCATATTGGTAACTTTCCATTTGGATATCAATAGCATTGGGAAATTCTACTTTTCGAATGGTAACGGTTGTCTTTGGTTGTATCAGCACATAATTTCCACTATCTGCACCTGCAAGTTTCAATCCTGTAAAAGTAACTGGTTTATCAACTCCAACATCTGCATCTTCCATAAATGCTTTTACTTCTGACTTATCTAAGGAAACATCGTCTATACTGCTATATGCCACTAACACCCAATGATCCATATTAGTAATGGTTGTTTGGTCTAAGGGAACCTCTCTCTTGCCATTGTAATAATAAGATTGAAGAACAATATTCTCTACAGTAGCTTCTTTTTGGATAATTTCTCCATCTGTCAAAGAAAAATCCTCTGGCGCAATATAATTTGAAGCGTCTAATCCAGCCATTTTATAAGTCACTGTAATCGTTTTATTTTTCCCTGCATGTTTGGTATCGTAGCTGGCTTGGGCAGATAAAATTACGATATCATCTTTTACTAAATTTTTTATCGTAACTTCTGGAGTTTTTACATTTGTAGAAGTATCATATACTCTACTTTTTTCAACTGTGGTATCTACTTCCAACTGTAAAGGTGTAATCTCATAATCTTGATACCATTGTTCAGAATAGTAATGGTCTGTGTCCTCTGGTATTAACTTTACAAAACATTTGTAATTTCCTACATCAACTGGCATCTCCTCCAATTTTGTCCAGTTACTGGTATGATAACCAGAATACTCAATACTAGCAATACCCTCATAAGAATTTTCCAATACTGCATGTTTTCCAGTTCCATCATAAGTAAAGCTAGTCACAATCTCTTGTTTTATAGATGTCAAATCTATTCTTTGTTTTTGAATTTGATAGGTTAATTCCTTTTCTCCCTCTACATTTGGTCCTTTTCCAACAAGATTGACATATCCTGTACCTACTTCGGTACAGTTCTTGCCCTCTATAAACTGTAATTCATAAGTATCTTCTGGCATAGTATAACTGCTGTTTGCCACATATGCTCCCTGTGGCAGCACAGGATTTCCTGTCCATACTGCTGAACTTTCCCCATATAAGCCCAAAATTGCATTGTTCAAGGACATCTTACGAACTTTAAAGGAAAAGGAATCATAACCAGCTGCCATTTCTGCCACTTCTGATAAGCTATCATCTAAAGTAATTTTTACTGTATATTCACCGGCATCTTTTGGCGTTCCTTGAATTAAATTTCCATCCTGAAACCACTGAATGGTATAGGCATCTCCCACCAATTCATTCGCAGAAGTATTTTCAATTCTTACATAAAAATCCAGACTTTGGCGCAGTCTTTCATCTGATAAATCCATATTAGGTTTCCAAGTCTCACCACCAACACGGGAATGTATATAGAGTTGTTTAATTGCTGTTCGACTTGTTTCTGGATTCTCTTGGCTTTCTTCTGGATTCTTTCTATTTTCCTCAAGATAGACTTGATTTGTATCTTCCTCCTGATTTTCTTTTAGATTCTCTTGTATTATTTCTTCTTTCTGATTCTCTTTTGTTATTTCTTCTTTCTGATTCTCTTGTATTATCTCTTCTTCCTGATTTTCTTGGCTTTCTTCCTGCTGTTCCTGATTTTCCTCTGGATTCTTTACATGATTGCTTATCCCTTCCCTTTGATTTTCTTCTACTTCTTTCTGATTTTCTTCTAATGTCACAACATGTTGTAATAGAGCTGGCTCCTTTTCTTCTGCTGCTTTTGAAAATATAAAAGAGCCGTTAAAATTACCAAAAATAACTGCCACCATCAGCAAGGCAAGCATTTTCTTCCATTTTGTTTTTTGATTTTTCAAATGTTTTTCCCTCCTTATTTACACCTTTATTGATAGTTAATTTTAAAATCAATCATTTGTCAAAATTTTACTAATATAGTTAAAGCGGATATTCACAATACCCGCATGGCATGATATCCGTTTCGCTGCTTATTCATAACCTCATAGCTGCTATGGCAGCTTAGTCTCTGTGATATGGAAGCGGGAACTTTCTTGATGAGGTTAAATATTTTAGTAAAAATTTAAATTTTGTTTAAACAATATGATTATATCAGCCAAAAATATCTATTCAATCTTTTTGGGATAAATGACATTTTTTAGGGATAAACAGAAAAAAGAATTGCATTATAAACATATTTTGTTTATGATATCAAAGAGAGAATAATGCCTGCATTCCCATCACAATGTATAATAAATTTAGAGGTATATTTTTATGAAAATTGCTATTATAGATGATGAAAAAACAGAAGGAATCAATTTAAATAAAATACTAGAACATTGGGCAAATGAAAATTATTTAGATATCTCTTGTGATTATTTCTCAAATGGAAAGGATTTTCTTATTGCCGTTAATTCTATATTATATGATATTGTATTTATGGATATCTATATGAAAGAACCTAATGGCATTCAAACAGCGATACAAATGCGCCAAAAATGTCCCAATTGTTGTCTTATTTTTCTTACTTCTAGCCAAGAACATATGCTGGAAGCTTTTCCATGTCATGCATTTGACTATCTTTTAAAACCTTTAGATTATAAACGACTTATTCAAACACTTTCTGACTTTCTACGTATCTTTCCTGAAGAACAGCATTATCTCAATCTTCCTTTTGGAAAACAAACAGTTCCTATTCTTTATTCTCATTTAGAATATGTGTTTACTGATTCAAATTACTGCATTGTACAAGCAAGGGAAACCTATCGCTGTCGCATTCCTTTTCATAAATTAAAAACACTTTTAGAAGAAGATGAGCGTTTCTGTATCATTAATCGAGGAATTATTGTAAATCTAGATTATGTAGAAACTATGGAGGATTTTGTCTGTTGGATGAAAAATGGAACTTCATTTCCAATAAATACAAGAAAAAATGCAGAATTAAAACAACTATTAATTACTTATCGTTTTAATATTAGAAGAAAACTTCTATTAAGGAGGTAGAAGAATGGATTGGATGGACTATATTAACACTGTTATTTCTTATGCTCTTATTATTCCAGGAGCTATAATTTGTATGTTCCCTGTAAGAAAACATTTGCGCATTCCTAAAAAAATACTTTTCCTAATTTTATTTCCAAGTTTGATTCTTTATAGTTTTCTAATGCCATTTATTGAAAGACAAATTAATTTCATAAGTCCTAATACATTATTTCTATTAACCATAGCTTTCTGCTCTATAGGATATTTTGTAATTGTTGACTTAGAAAACATTAAATTATTTTATTTAGTTATGTCCAGCATAGCTCTGCTTTCTTTTGGTGGACTAGCGTATTTTATGGTGGAAGCCTATATCATAAATCATAATTTAGAAACGCCCTTTTATGATACTGGTATGGTTTTCCAATGGAATGTAACTATTATTTTAACATGTTTTATTTTCTTTCCTTTTCTCTATAAAAAAACTGCTTGGACTTTAGAAAATTTCCATTCAAAATCTATATGGAATATGGTATGGATTATTCCTGCATTAATCACTTTTTGTAACCATATGATGATTCCAATAAATTATAAAAATGCAACCATTGGGCGTATTTTTAACCTTTATTTACTTGTAGATATTACCCTTTTAATACTCTTTTTACTATTTCAGTTTATGTTTTATTGTATTGCACAAAACTTGATTGAGAAAAATGAACATGAAAAAAGAACACAACTTTTGCAAATTCAATCTAGTCAATACCATACACTACTTACTTACATAGAACAAACTCGCAAGTTGCGACACGATTTCCGCCACACAGCACATACGCTTCTTTCTCTTGCCCAAGAGGGAGAGATAAAAAAGATTTTGCACTATCTAGAAGAATACAATCAGGAATTAGATTCTTATTCTCCACTTTATTTTTGCAAACATTCGGCTGCCAATGCCATTTTAGCCTATTATATGGGTTTGGCAGCCTCTCAAGATATTCAGACAAATTGGAATATTGACTTACCAGAACAAATTCATATTTCTGAAATAGATCTATGTGCTATGTTGGGAAATCTTTTAGAAAATGCCCTTCAGGGCTGCATAACTGTATCACCTTTGCAGCGGTTTATAAACTTATCTATTGATTTGACAAAAAATCATGAACTCTATTTAGTATGTGTCAACAGTTTTAATGGAATTGTTAAAAAGTCCCAGCACAAATATCTATCTACCAAAAAAGATGGCAATGGAATTGGTTTGCTGTCTATTATGATTACTGTTGAAAAATATAATGGAATTGCTCGATTTTACCACTCAGAATCAGAATTTTACTCAGAAATTATGTTAAAACTTTCCTAAAGTTATAGACGGAACTTTAGTTAGATTTTTTTCCCACAATTAAATCATAACTTTCCGCAATCATACGTTTGATTTCTTCCTCTGGGATTGTTCCATCCAAGATAATAGAATTCCAATGTTCTTTATTTTGATGATACCCTGGCAATACAGATGAATATGCACTGCGCCAAAAATCCCGCCATTTCGGATCTACTTTCACATTTACCCATATATGTCCATTTCTCTCATAAGTCCACGCAAAGGCTTTTTTATTTTTACGGTATCGCAAAAGAACCCAATTATCATCTCGGAAGGGCGTATCTATATATACATCTGAAAAAGTCATTCCAAAATTCAAAATTTCTTTTCGCTCTTTCATATCATTTTTAAGTTGTCACCTTAACTTTCGCTAGTTAAGAAAAATGCAACCTTTTTCCTTTCTACTTATTAGGCTTTATTATTTTTTACAATTATCAATTTTGCAAGGGCATCTGCAAATGCATGATTTACGGGTTCCTTTGCTTCCTGTTGTATCTTATGCATATACTTGGAAACATCTTTTTTGGAAACTCCACCACCACTTTCTTTCTTACGTTTCTCAAAAGCGGACAATTTTTCTCGATAACCACATGCACAAATAAAACGTTGATTTTCACCCTCTCCAACTAATTCCATTTTTTTATGGCATTGAGGACAACGAGCATTTGTAATTTTAGATAGAGTTTTATGATAGCCACATTCTCTATCTTGGCATACTAACATGCGTCCATTTTTATGATTTACTTCTAATAACAATTTTCCACATTCAGGACATTTCTTTCCTGTTATATTATCGTGTCGATAAGTTTTAGAAGAAATTGCAATATCTTTTACAATATTTACTGTATAATTTCTAATTTCTGCCTCAAAATCTTTCTTTTTTGCCTTTCCCTTAGCAATATCTGCAAGTTCCTGTTCCCATTTTGCGGTCAATTCTGGAGAAGTCAAACCTTGAGGTGCTAACTCTAATACTTGTTTTCCCTTCGAAGTTAAATAAATATATTGTTCCTTTTTCTCTATCATAAAACTATGAAATAACTTCTCAATAATATCTGCACGAGTGGCAACTGTCCCAAGACCTCCTGTTTCACCCAAAGTCTTTTTTAACCCCTTATCTGTACTTTCCATATATTTCACTGGATTTTCCATAGCTGCAAGTAGTGTAGCTTCTGTAAAAGGTACAGGTGGTTTTGTTTTACCTTCTATTATTTTTCCTTCTTTCAATACTATTTTTTGCCCTTTGCTAAAATCAGGCATATTCTCTATGATAGTCTCTTTTGTTCTATCTCCTTCAGTGATACCTTCTTCCTCTTCTTGTAATATTCCTGAAGTTTCTTGTAGCCTTCGAATTTCTTGCCATCCATACGTTTCTATTATTTTTCCTTTCACAGAAAAATGCTCTCCCTCACAAAGAATTGTCACCTCCGTTTGCTGATACTCACAAGGTGGAAGTAACACTGCAAGAAACCGCGACACCACAAGCTCATATATTTTACGCTCTCCATATTCCAATTCACTAAAACGAATCTCTTGTTCTGTGGGAATAATAGCATGATGATCAGAAACTTTTTTATCATCCACAAAAGATTTATTTCCTTTTATAGGTAATTTTAATAATTTATTACAAATAGAAGCATAAGCTCCTCCTCGACAAGCTTTCACACGTTCTGGCAAAGTATCTACAAGATCTGCAGTAAGATATTTAGAATCTGTTCGAGGATAGGTAACTACTTTATAGTGTTCATACAATCGCTGCATATAGTCTAAAGTTTGTTTTGCTGAAAAACCAAATAATTTATTTGCATCTTGCTGTAAAGAAGTTAAATCATACAATTGAGGGGCATAAGATTTCTGTTGTTTTTTCCTTACCTCTTCTACTACTCCAATACTATTTACTGTTTTTTCTAAGATTTTTTGGATTTCCTCTTTAGAATAAGTAGTGGTAGTATTATTCTTAGACTTCCAATTCCAAAAAATTCCATTTCCTTTCACCTTTAATCCATAATATTCCTTAGGTTGAAATGCCTTTCTTTGGGCTTCTCTTTTTGCAATCATGGCAAGTGTGGGGGTTTGAACCCTACCACAGGAAAGTTGAGCATTATGCTTTACTGTTAAAGCTCTTGTAGCATTTAATCCCACTAGCCAATCTGCTTCTGCTCTTGCCACAGCCGCTTCATATAATTTCTGATACTCTTTCGCATCCTTTAAATTTGCAAATCCTTGTCTAATTGCCTTGTCTGTTACAGAAGAAATCCATAATCGTTTCATTGGTTTTCGCACTCCTGCTTTTTGAATAATCCAACGTGCCACCAATTCTCCTTCTCTTCCTGCGTCTGTTGCTATAATAATCTCATTGATATCTTTCCGATACATTTGAGTTTTCACTGTTTGATACTGTTTTCCAGTTTTTTTAATCACTTGTATTTCCAATTTTTCTGGAAGCATAGGCAAAGTTTCCATTTTCCAAGTTTTCCATTGTTCTCCATAACTTTCTGGGTCTGATAGTTCCACCAAATGTCCAAGTGCCCAAGTCACCACATAATTTTTCCCCTCTAGAAATCCATTCCCCCCTTGTTTACATCCTAAAACTCTGGCAATATCTCTTCCCACACTAGGTTTTTCTGCTATAACCAATGATTTCATATTTTTAATTCCTACTTTCTATATTTATAATATGCAAGCTCCACGCTAATCCTCACTTTGCTTTCGCGTAAATTAAGGCCATCACAAAAAAATTGTGACAGCCCTTATTTACCAGTAATGACTTCTAAGAATATTTAAGTCTTTTAAATATTCTAATAAAAATTCATTAATAAATCGCTTAATAAATCACTTACATTATTACCACTTCGTTGTATACTATCAATGGCAGTCCTCATTACATCTGGTAAATACAAAGTCCACATTTTAGATATCATAAATATTACCACTAAAATAAACATAATAATTACTCCACTTATCATAAAAGCAAATATATTTTTCTTATACTTATAATCTGGAATAAAAGAAGACATTGTAAGTAACATTGTAACAAATCCCCAAATATTTACCGCAAAAAACATAAAAATTCCAATTCCCGAATGCAATTCAAATAATATAAGAGAAGCTAATATTGCTGGTACTAACACAGCACTTCTAATTGCCACTGCTGAAAGCATCTGCCGATAAGATACCATACACTTTGAAATCAAATGTCCAATTAATAACAATAACGCTAAAATACATGACAAAATAATAGAAACTAGAACTGTAACAATAAAAATTCTATTATATGGAATTGTCCATAATTCTGTAAACGCCGTAATATATGTAGAGCATCTTTTTGCAACTGCCAATGCAAAAAATGCACTAAATATCCCTTGAACTACAATAAAAATAAATGATATTTTTACATCTGCTTCCACCAACATATCTCTCCCAGTTGAAACAGGTTTTTTGATAAGATGAAAAAAATAACCTACAAACTTTTGAAAAAATTCTTGTATTGCCGTTGATTTTGGAGATGCTGCTTGTTCCCACATGGGCTGCTGTGGGGGGATCTGTTGACCTCCTACTTGCTGTTGCGGAGGGATCTGCTGACCTCCTACTTGCTGTTGCGGAGGGATCTGCTGACCTCCTACTTGCTGCTGTGGAGGGATCTGCTGACCTCCTACTTGCTGCTGTGGGGGGATCTGCTGACCTCCTACTTGCTGCTGTGGGGGAATCTGCTCACTTTCTCTTTGTTGTTGTGTAGGTACCTGTTGACTTTCAAATTCTTCTTTTTTCTGATGTGATGGTATTTGTTGTTCTATTGTTTGTTGTAATGACATCTGCTGTTCTCCAAGCTGTTGTTGCTCTTCAAACAGATGAACAACTTTCTGACCCTCTTTTCCTAATTGACAGGAACAAATTTCCCCTTCTTGTAATGGTCGTCCGCACTCTGTACAAAATCTGCCCATTTTTTTCTCCTTTTAATAATACAAAATCTTACCTTCCCAATAATAGAAAGCACAAGCCTCACACTCTGTGAGACTACTCTAGTTCGAGGTCGCACCTAGATATCTTACAAGCAAACTCAATGCTTCCCCTCACTTTGCCTTGGCGTAAATAAAAAAATATTTTTAAATGTTTCTTTTTAAATGTTTCTTTTTAAATATCCCAATCATAAACAATATGTTTTTCCTTTAGAATGTCCTCATTATAGACAATATCTAATTTTTTGTCAAACGATTCGGTTCACCATTCTTTTTTAATTTCTTTTTGTTTTACTCCATATCTTATACAGAATTCCTGCAAATCTTTTTCTCCACGAATCAACATAGCTTCTTCAAATTTTCCAGTTTCCTTATTTCTAAATCCAGCCACCTGTTCTCCTGTGCAAATACTAGCACGAATTACTGGAGTTTGTTCCTTTTCATTGAAAGTTTGCAGATTTATAGTTTTTTTCTTTTTAAAATGTAACATAATTTTATTCCTTTTCTCACACATTCAGATATATTAATGATTCCTTTTTACAATCAATCTCTTATTATATCTAAAAACAACCTATTTAGCTCTTGCCAATCTGGATTCCTATCCTCTGGTAAATTTGCTATTATCTCTTTATACTTTTCAATATTCCTTTTTATGTATCCATTTAATTTATCTAACCTTTTCCCAGTCTCATCTTCTGTCATTTTAGCTTTCTGTCTTATTAGTTCTTGCACAATTTGTTTCATTTCTTCTTCTAATATTTCTTCTACAAGCTCTGAAAATAATACTGGTGGTGAACATTTTTTCTGTTCTATCCATTTACAGGCAAGAATTGGTCTTAATGCATAAAAATACTTTTTATATTTTATCTGTTCCTTTAGAAGATACCTATCATAATTTTTATTTGCAGTACCATAATAATGATACATACTAGATTTAGAAGAAAAATATTTTTGAGAAATTTCTTTTATTTTTTCTGATTCAGGCGTTTTATAATATACAATCGGTGAATGAAGCCATTCAAATATAACAGCATTTGACTTATGTAAATGTTGTAAAACTTTTGACAAATCCCAACCATTGATATCCAGTGTTTCATTTAATTCCCAATCAAGAAAATCCTTTGTACTTTCTAATTTTAAATATTCTTTCTTATCTCTAACATATATAAAACGCACATCATAATCACTATCTGGAGAGGCAAAGCCCCATGCCCTACTTCCAGATTCCACTGCATAAAGTATCTTTACTTGTTTCATATGTTGAATTTCTATTAGTCTCTGACTTATCAATTCTTCCATATTCCCTTTGTAATTGTTATATTTCATTTCTAATCACCTTCTCATTTACTTGCATCACAAATTCCTGAACTCTATCTATATCTGGTTTTTCTGGAAGGCTCGTATTTTTTGCAGCATCTTCTAGTTCTGCTTCATATGCCCCAAGTATTTCATAAAATTCATCACAAAATGTTCCATCTGAATTTTGAAATTCCCCATTACGTATTTTTAACAATAATTCTTGTTCTTTCCACCGATAAGTATTAATTTCCTCTTTTTTTAAAATATCTACTGCCATCATAAACAGCCTGATTAAATGCATAGCATGTTTATTTAAATGATTATTATCTTTCTTTTTATTTCTTTTCCCAATTTTATCATATTCTTTTACAATATTGTTCATTTCATTCCAAATATTTCTATAATCACGCAAAGGATAATGTTTCAAATTCACATCTAAATAAATTTCCTTGTCTAACACTTTATTTTCTGACTGGTCTATATAAAGTTTTAGGCTTCCATTTTCAAATTTTTGATACCTACTCTGAAATTCATACATTGCATGTTTTAAAGAATTTAAAATATGTTGCTCTTTTTCACTTTGAGGATAAGAATCCCTTGCTAGTGCATTCTGTAATCTACGAAGCTGAGCTGCTGCATAGCCACCAAAAGATTGTACGGCTTTTCTTGATAAAAATATATTTCTATTTTGCACTAATTCTTTTCCAATATCATTTAAATAGAGATAATGTTCTGGATTCAACCCTAGAAGCTCTATTGCATTGGGATTACAATTTAACAGGAGCATAATCATCTTTTGAAAAGCATAAATTGTGGTATCTGTATATTCATCTACATATTGTTCAAACATTGTCATGCCTATCAAATCTGACTTCTGATTTAAAGTAATTCCTCTGATATCAATATCACTATTTTCATTATTAGTTCCATAAGAATAACTTCCAGAAAGCCCTAATAAAATTACATGTTTTCCAAGATGCTTATTTGTTCTTATAAAATTATATTCAGGCATACTTAATATTGTATGATAGTCCATAAATTTCTCTTTCCTTTAAATAGTACCATTTTTCATGAAATATAAGCATTATTTCATTATTTTTTGAGTTCCCTTACATTTTGGATAATTAATACAACCATAAAACTCTCCATACTTCCCTTTTCTCCTTATCATCTCTGATTTACATTTCTGGCAGAGAATTTCTGGTTGATTTATATTTGTTTTCTGCATTATTTTTCCCAATTCTTCATAACATTTCTGATTCATAATGCAATCATTTAAGGCACGATGTGCACCCATTGTGTTAATGTGAAAATACTTTGAAATATCCACTAATTTATGATGAGATAGACGTGTTAAATATTGTCTTGACATATAGAGGGTATCTATATAATCATTTTGTATTTTCTTATCAAATAATTGCATGGTTGCATGATTAATAAATTTTATATCAAAGGTATGTATATTGTGCCCTACTAAAATATGCTTTTCAATAAATACTAAAAACTCTTTTAGCGCTTCTTCTAGTTTAGGAGCCCCTTTTACCATTTCATCTGTAATACCATTCACTGCTGTTGCCGCACTTGGGATATGATTTTCTGGATGAACTAATGTCTGATATTGTTGCACTATTTTATGATTTACTACTTTTATAGCAGCTATTTCTATAATTTCATCCATATTATACTGGAATCCTGTTGTCTCTAAATCAAATACCACATAATCACTCACATATTGATTGAGACGTTTTCCTTTGTTTTCTATCATAATAATAAACTCCCATCTAACAAAATCTCCTTCCTTCTCATGCTGTATTCCTATCTATTATTTCAACAATAAAAAACAAGCTACAAGAATTTTTTTCTGGAAATATCCATTTTCATTAGTTATAATAGAAAAAGATTTTTGAAATTTTTCTTAATTTTATAGAAAATCCAATTTATTTTTACTGACTTTCAAAGCTGACTTCCTAAATTCATAAAGGATATAGAAAGTACACAAAAAGGAGGGTTCTTATGGCACATTATCAACAACTTACACATGAATTTGCACCTGTTTTCAATAAAACATCCAAGATTTTAATTTTAGGCACTTTTCCTTCTGTTAAATCCAGAGAACAGCAGTTCTATTATGGACATCCTCAGAATCGTTTTTGGAAAGTTCTTGCTGCTCTGACAAAAGAATCTATTCCCTTAACAATTCCAGAAAAAAAACAGCTTCTTTTAAAACATCAAATAGCTCTTTGGGATGTAATTCAACGCTGTGAAATCATAGGTTCCTCTGACAGTAGCATTCGCAATGTAGTGCCTGCTGATATCCCCTCCCTTTTAGAACAAAGTTCTATCACTGCTATTTTTGGAAATGGAAGCAAAGCTTGTGAACTTTTTAAAAAATATACACTTCCACTGCTCTCCCAAAAAACAAGTACAAATATTGAAGATAGCAAAACGATAACTTCTATCTGCAAGCTTCCTTCTACTAGTCCAGCTAATGCTAGTTGGAATCTAGCACGTTTAATCAGTGATTGGAAAAAAGAAATAGAACCTTTTCTTTTATAATATATGAAAAGAACCTGCATGTCAAAAAGTAACATACAGGTTTCTCTCTAAACAGTAATATCTTATTTTTCAGGAGGAATTATTTTCTCCTGTCCTCCCATATAAGGGCGTAACGCTTCTGGAATACGCACACTTCCATCTTCACACAGATTATTTTCTAAAAATGCAATCAACATACGGGGAGGAGCCACCACAGTATTATTTAAGGTATGGGCAAAATATTTGCCCTCTTTTCCAGTAACACGAATTTTTAATCTTCTAGCTTGTGCATCTCCTAAATTTGAGCAGCTTCCAACCTCAAAATACTTCTGCTGTCTTGGAGACCAAGCTTCTACATCAATAGATTTCACTTTTAAATCTGCAAGGTCTCCTGAACAGCACTCCAAAGTACGTACAGGAATATCCATAGAACGGAATAAATCTACTGTATTCTGCCATAATTTTTCAAACCACATGCTAGATTCTTCTGGTTTGCATACCACAATCATCTCTTGTTTTTCAAACTGATGGATGCGATATACTCCACGTTCTTCAATCCCATGAGCGCCCTTTTCCTTCCGAAAACAAGGAGAATAGCTTGTCAAAGTTTGGGGCAACTGTTCTTCATTTAAAATAGTATCAATAAATTTTCCAATCATGGAATGTTCACTTGTCCCAATAAGATATAAATCTTCCCCTTCAATTTTATACATCATAGCATCCATTTCAGCAAAACTCATAACTCCTGTTACCACATTACTCCGAATCATAAACGGTGGTACACAATAAGTAAATCCACGATTTATCATAAAATCTCTTGCATAAGAAATTACTGCTGAATGGAGTCTTGCAATATCTCCCATCAAATAATAAAATCCATTTCCAGCTACTTTTCTTGCACTATCAAGATCTAATCCTTGCAAACGTTCCATAATTTCTGCATGATATGGAATTTCAAAATCTGGTGTAATTGGCTCTCCATATTTCTGTATTTCTACATTTTCACTATCATCTTTTCCAATTGGAACAGATGGATCAATGATATTTGGAATTGTCATCATAATTTTAGTGACTTTTTCCTGCAATTCTCCTTCTAACTTCTCCAACTCTTCTAGTCGCGTTGCTCCTGCATTTACTTGGGCTTTGATCGTTTCTGCCTCTTCTTTCTTACCTTGTCCCATTAACGCACCAATCTGTTTGGATAATTTCTTACGTTCTGCACGAAGAGCGTCTGCTTCCTGTTGGGTTTTTCTTGCTTGAGCATCCAAAGTAATTACTTCATCTACGAATGGTAATTTGCTATCCTGAAATTTGTTCTTAATATTTTGTTTTACTACGTCAGGATTTTCTCTTAAAAACTTTAAATCAATCATATTTTCCTCCTAACAAAGTGACAATCAGAAATCTTTGCCTATTATAACCCGATTACTCTTTCTGTGCAAGCCCTTTAGGGGAAATTGCTACTTTTCCTGTTATAGTTTCTCTCATTTATTTTGTCAGTAGAACTGACTTTTCCTATAATAAGAACGCTGACGGCGTTTTTGAACCATAATTTGTTCCATAGGAAAATCATAACAGCTACAAAACCTTTAGCATAACATCTAACACAAAATTATTATCTTCTGTATAACAAAGCATTTCTCCCTCTAACTTTCTAGCAGCATCTTGAATTGTCCGCACCCCAAAACCATGTTCTGCTCCACCTTTTGTACTTTTAGGAATTTCTCCCTTTTTTACATAAATATTATTTTTACAATGATTTTTTATCCTTATAATAAGATAATCTCTGTTGTAGCGCATCTGAACAGATGCTTTTCTTCTATCAGCAGCCAACTCTTTGGAAGCATCCCATGCATTTTCAAGGGCATTTGAAAGAATCTGACATAGTTCCATATAAGGAAGCTCTTCTTCTCCAATTTGAACATCCAATTGCAACTCCATCTCTAATTTTTTAAATTTATTAGAAAAATGACTAAAGACAGAATTTAGATAAGGGTTTGAACAAAATGATTGCTGAGAGGTATCCATATCATAAATCATATTCCACATATAGCTTTGAGCTTCATCCACTTTTCCAGAAACTAACAGCCCTGATAAAGTGATAGCATGTGCCTTTAAATCATGTCTTATCTTATGAACACGTTGCTGATTTTCAAGTTGTGCTTCCAATTGTTGCCTTTGTTCTTTCCAGATACGTTCACTTTGCTGCTTACGGTAAAGTAAAAGCTGACGATAAAGTGAAGCAAAAATAGTGCAATAGGTAAGAGGCATAAGAATCAAAACTAATATAAACGCAGGTATTTCTTCCTGTCGTTTTACAATAATAGATGGAAAATTTCCCATCACCACAAGCAACAAATAATACAAGGCAGCCATAGCAGCGAAAATTTCCCATCCTTTAGATACAGCTTCTTGTAATTCCATATAAGGTTTTCTCAAATAGCGAACAGCAAACCATTCTATTAATGGAAATAAGAGTAACCTACTACCAAATATTAGAATATTTTTTCCATCTCCTATATAATATTCCAACATATTTGTCACAATAATAATCCAATATGCCGCTGTATCAGCAAAACAAAACGTAAATAAAAAACGCCATTTCTGGTCTTTAGACATCAAATAGAAAAAAATCAAACTAGGAAGTGTACAAGTCAATAGAAATAATTGGCCCATCTTTTCACTTCCTAAAGAAATAAAAGCCACTATATTTAACAAAATCAAGGGTCCCATAAATAAAACTGTCAGGAGAAATGTCTTTTTTTGAGGATATTTAGAACGATACAGTAATATAAAAAGAATCAAAACATGAAAAAGTGACCACAATACAGACAAATCCTTTAATATCATTACTTTCATCAATCCATCTCCTCAAATAGTATTTCCTGATAGCGTCTTTTGATGGTAGGCAAATAGCGCCTTGAAATTGGTATACGATAGTTAGAAATAAAAAGTTCATTTCCATTTAAACTACTCACATAATACATATTGATAATAAAACTTTGATGACATCTTAAAAATATATCTCCACATATTTTTAGAGCAATTTCATTTAATTTTCCTTTACATTCTTGCACAGTTCCATCTTTACATTGAATAAAAAGAGTATGTTCTCTACTGCTGACAAACAGAATTTTTTCATAGGGAATCATTCCCATCTTTCCACGCCAGCGAAATTGTAAAGATAGTTCCTTATTCTTTGCAATTCGCTGGGATATCTTTTCAACAAGTTGTCTTAAATCTTCTTTTTGTACTGGTTTTAGGAGATATTGAACAGCATATAGATCATATGCTTGTCTATAAAAAGCATCACTGGAAGAAATAAAACAAATCGCTGCATCTTCTTCCTTTAGACGGAGACGCTTTGCCAAATCAATACCACTTATTATCTCCATATAGATATCTATCAGATAAAGGTCATAATGGGCTTTTTTATTTTCAAGGTCTCTCAAAAGCTGTTCTGCCCCAGAATAAATGATTATATCATGATTTTCCTTCAACAAGGAACGTAAATACATGGCATCCTGATGACTATCATCACAAATTGCAATTTTCATAAATATTAGAACCTCACTGACGTTTCTTTCCATTATATATGGAAATTTCAAAAGGCTCAATGATAATTTTGTTTCAAAAATTGTCAATTTTGGCTTTTTACATCCCAAAATACCATCTGCATTCCTACTGCGAGGTGCGGGTCAGCTTTACTGACAAAATCAAATCCGCACCTCTGCAAGTAGAAATTGGATGATTTGCTTCGCAAGTTCAAAGATTATTTTCATTTTTAAGGAAATCACATCTCATAGGAATATTTATTATAAACTATTACTCAAACAAGATTTCATCTACAGTTACAAATTCATACCCTTGTTTCTGTAAGGTATCTATAATTTCCACTGCTGCAGTTACAGAGGTTTCATAACCATCATGCATTAAAATAATATCATTTTCTTGTATATTTTTTAAAACTTTGTTTACGATTTTAGCATGATTTTGACTAGACCAGTCCAAAGTATCCACATCCCAGAGCACTTCCACCATATTCATTTCACAGTCTAATTGTTCATGCCAATCTCCAAAAGGTGGTCGTAAGTATGCTGGATAAATTCCTGTAATATTATGTATCAACTCATTTGTGCGGTTTACTTGATTACATGCTTGTTCCATTGACAATTTACTCAACTGCTCATGTTTATAAGAATGATTTCCAATTAAATGCCCTTCCTCATAAATCTGCTTTACAATCTCTGGATATTTTTCAACTTCTTCTCCTAACAAGAAAAATGTTGCCTTTACATTCCGTTCTTTCAGCGCGTTTAACATTTCAGGAGTATATTTCTCATTTGGACCATCATCAAAAGTAAGTGCAATCTTTTTCTTTTCCTTACTTTCATTTTCAGATAATTCTTTTGCTGTTTCGTCTTCTGTATCGCTCGTATCTCCTTGAGATTGAGCAGAAGTTTCTTTCTTACTTTCTTGCATTTGAATTACTGATATCAATTCCTGTTTTATTTTTTTCCCTTTTCCCACTCCACTGAATATTATGCCAGATACCAAACAAATACAAATCAAATCAAACATTAGACATCTTTTCCAAAAATTTTTTTTCTTCATCCCTAAAATACTCCATATCTATTTCCCTAAAATATATGATGTTAGAACTATATTTTATGAGATATTCTTTTTATACCTGAACAAATAAAACTGATATTATGCCTTTTATCCCTTATGAAACTCCGAATAGCAGAATGGGATACCCAAGAAGGTATAACATATGATAAAATATAAAATAGCATTCTGTTAAAAACAAAATAAAATCTATTATGGTGGTGAAAATATTTTATGTTTCAAGCAATCGTATTTGATATTGGTCAAACCTTAATTGAATATGAATTACCATTAAACTGGTCAAAGTTATATCGACCAGCCTTTGAAAATATTGCGAATACATATGATTATAAGTTTACAGAACAACATTATCAATATGCTAATAAGGTGTTGACCAAATATAATACTAGAATTAACCCTAGAGATTATGAGGTTTCATCTACTCATATTTTTAGTGAAATTTTAAGTGGTATGAATATACCAATAAAAGATATGAAACAAGTAAAGGATTGCTTTTATTCCTATTTTAGGCGAAATGCTTCTCCATTTCCAGAAGTTGAGCAAACCTTAAAGATGCTTTCTGCGGAAGGAATACTATTAGGAACATTGTCAGATGTGGCATATGGTATGGATAATATTTATGCATTAGAAGATATTGCACCATTAAGAAAATATATAGATTACCCTTTTACCTCTAATGATGTTGGTTATAGAAAACCATGCCCAAAAGGTTTAAAAATGTTAAGTGAAAAAATGAAAATAAATATTTCAAATATAATATTTGTTGGAGACGAAAAAAAGGATATGCTTTGTGCAATCCATGCAGGTGCATATCCAATCCTTATAAATAGAGAAAATACTATAAAAAATTATGGACAGAGTAAGGAAATCCATTCTTTTATTGAATTATTAGACATTATTCACGAAAAAAATAAAGCGGAATGAAAACTTTGGGGGCTGTGCCAAGCATAATTTTGAAGCAAGATTCGCCTTTATTGCTTATTTCTGCTATATAACTAACTTTCCTTAAATAAAAGGGAATTTTTATGGAGTTTTTATCTCCTGTAAATACTGCCAAATGTCTCTTGTCTCTTGCTCATGATTTCCACCCAAAAGATACCATGTACCATCTTTCTTTTCAACCATAAGAAATGGAGGTTCTTGCGGATTAAAACAAACTTTTAAGTCTTTCCTCTCAGTACTACTATAAAAATCTCCTTTTTTTAGATTTTGCATTTCTGTCCCTTTTCTGCGACTAATTTCTGGTTCTTCTTCTAATAAGGTGACTTCTTTGATATCTACATTTTTTATCTGATATTCTTTTTTCCAATGTGTCACAGTCAGCATATCTGCCTCATAGGAAATGGATATTGGTGTAAATTCCTCTAGTATTATCCAACCACATATCCAAAACATACTAAGAAACAAAACGACCATTGTAAGAATCACTGTATATTTTATTTTGGGCTTTGCCATATTACCAGTGACACCTATTCCCACACGATTCTCTACCATGCTACGATTATCATTTTTATTATAATAAAATAATCCCCAAATCCAATATTCATCACTATCTTTCAAAAGTGGCTCTTGCCCTAAATATATTTTTTTGACCTTTTCAATGTTATTCCAACAATGAAAAGTAAAAACAATACTAACTCCTGCAAATACCAAACTTATCCCTATAGTTGCCCATAAGAACCATCTTGAAGATAGATGCAATGTAAATAATAACCCCCAATTAAATGCTCCTGTCAACCATGTCATTAACATGCAATATTTACTTAAATGATATTTGCGCACTCTAGAAAGCTGCAAATTAATTTGGCTATTACAAGTAATTACAGAAGTCTGCTGTCTTTCTAAATAAAATACAAACAATGGAAAAAACAGTGTAGCTACTGCTACTGACAATAAAGTTAATTCGCAAATCCATAAATCAGGAGACTTTGGATGATAACATAAATAATAAAAAACATATTCTACAAGTACAGGGAGGAAGGTAAAAACACTTCCCCAAAATAAACTTTTTCGGAATAATTTTGGTTTTTCTGCTAATGCCGCTGTTACATCCACAAAAACTTTATCTGTTTCTTCCTCTTTTGTAAAAGAAACTTTATACTCTCGTTTCTGCTCTTTTGTCCTACTGTTAGCTCTAACAAATGGAACATATAAGATAAAAATTGTAAAAAACATCCATATCATCTGGGCAGTAATTAGTAATGAAGAATGTTTTGGCAACAAAGTGAGACAAAATAACAAAAAACAACCTAAACTATATAGATTTAATTCCTTCTTATACATTTTTCTTATCTCTTGCATTTGTTGACTATCTTTTGCTCCTTCCCACAAAGTTACTCCAAATTGCATTCCATTTTTCTCATCTGAAATAAACAAAAGTACAATATAAATAATAGGCAATATTGGAAATGTGCAAATTACCATAATAATTTTTAATCCCATAAACTAACCTCCCTTGCATATCTAATTTATGACAATAGAAAGTTCACAAAGTGTGTTTTCTATTGTTTTTTCATTATCTTTTTTATCAAATATATCATATCCCTTGCTTTAGCTATGGGGAGTGTCAACAATATCTCTATCCAGTGTGAGAGATTCTTTTGGATTTTCTCTACTATCTATTTTTCATAAATACTATTGCACAATGCTAAGAACTCTTCTTGAGAAATTCCTGCAATTTTAGCTTCTGCAATCAATAATTCTAATTCCTTTTTCATTTTCTTTTCTAGTGCCTTCTTCTTTCCACTTGCACATTGTACCACTGCTCCATTGCGTCGATCTGTGATAATATATCCTTCCTGTTTTAATAATTGATATGCTTTGTTCACAGTCATAGTATTAACACCTATCTCCCCTGCAAGTGCTCGAATTGTTGGAAGTCTATCTCCATCTAAAAATCTCTCATCTGCTATTGCCTGTACAATTTCATCCCTAATTTGCTGATAAATTGGTACACTACTTGCAAAATCCAGTCTCATAATCATTCCAGCACATCTCATTTCTTTTTGTATTATTTGTATTGTATATAATAATACAAATAAGGTAAAAAATCAAGTAGAAAAACAATTTTTTTATTTTCTATTTTCTTTCATTAATTAGAGAAAGAAGTTAAAATCGTTTACTTATTTTTCTTTTAAAATTATTCTCCACACATAAATCCCAGTATAAACAGCCATAATCCCAGATACAATTGGAGCTACTGTTCCAATTATCCCAAGATTTCCAGGCATTTTTTTACAAACCAAATAAATCAGTGGCATACGAAGAACCAATGCACCAAAACAACAACTTATCATAGTAAATATCGTTTTTCCACGCCCGTTTAAATATCCATTGAGACTAAATACAAACAACACACATAGATAATCAAAACTGCATGTGCGAAAAAAAGAAATACCTACTTTTATAATCTCTATTTCTTTGGAAAATACTCCTATCATAGTTTCTGGAGATAGTTGCGCCCAACAAAAAAATGCAAGAGAAAAAGGTAAGGCTCCTGCAATACCTGTTACTAATGCCTGATTCATTCTTTGATATTTTCCAGCACCATAATTCTGTGCTACGATAGAAGCTAGTGCACTAGCAATAGAAGTAGCTGGAAGCATAGCAAATATATCATATTTACTTGCTATCCCCACAGCCGAAGCCGCCGAAACTCCCAAGGCATTTGTCACAGATGTTAGATATAAAAAAGAGAAACGTACCATACATTCTTGTAAAGAAATAGGAATCCCCACAAATAAAAGCTCTTTTATTTTTTCTTTATATATTCTCAAATTTTTTATCTGAAAAGAGAAAATGAAATTTCTTTTATTGAGATAAATCACAGCCCAGAACATACTAAATCCCTGAGACAAAATTGTTGCCAAAGCTGCTCCTTTTACCCCAAGATGTAAATACCTGATAAATACAATATCCCCAATTACATTTAGTCCACCAGAAATTGCTACAAATAATAAAGGACTTCTAGAGTCCCCATATCCACGCAGAATTGCGCTAATAGCATTATAACCACAAATAAATATTATACCTACACCACAGACACATACATACTCTCTTGCCAATGCAAAAGATTCACTTGGTGTTTTTAATGCTGCTAAAATAGTATCTGCAAATACAAGCATCCATCCTGTTAGCAAAAATCCCACAAAAACAAACAGACATAAACTAGTACTAATTGTTCGTTTTACTTCCTCAACTTGTTTACTTCCCACATATTTTCCAACAGTTACTGTAACTCCCAACGTAAGCCCTGAAATCATACTAGTAATAATTTGAGTTACTTGCGTTCCTATGGAAACTGCTGCAATGGATTCTTTTGAACAATACCAGCCAATTACCATTAAATCTACTGCTCCATATAAGGCTTGTATTAAATTTGCCAATAAAAAAGGCAGTGAAAAAAGAAGTACTGTTTTTGTAATATTTCCTTCTGTTAAATCATGTTCTTGCTTTAAAAAATTTATCATTTGTATCATTCCCTTATAATAAGATGATTGTTTCCTCTAATTTTATTCTTTTATTTACTTTGATTTCCTCTTATAATTCTATGATCTTTAATCTTATTCTTTTATTTGCTTTGCTATTTCCTCTGAAATAGATTCTCCTAAATAATTTTTTCTCTTATTTTGATTTTGGCTATATTCCCTATAGGCTGTTTCCTTTATCGCTTTGATTTCTTCCTGAAATTCTCTTGCAGAAATTAAGGTACACCCTTGCCCCATAATAATAATCTGTTCTAACCCATCAGAAGTTACCACAGTGATCTGATATTTCTTTGCATGTTCATGGGCAAACTTTTCAATATACTGATCTGCAGTTTCTGCTTCTCTTGTAAATACAACATGGATATTATGGTAATCCATAATTTCTGTCTTATGTCTCTGCACACGATAAGCATCAAATACTACAATTAATTTGCATTTTCTAATTCCTTGGTAATTGCAGAGAATATCCAAAAGTTTTCCCCTTGCTCCATCAATACTGTCTTCTGCCAATTCCTTTAAATCCTGCCAAGCAAATATCACATTATATCCATCCACTAACATATATTCCTCTTTGGATTCTAGTTTTTTATAAATACGGGTTGTAGATGGAATGTTACTCTTAATACTTTCTTTTCTTTTATGATATCCTTTTCGTTTTATTTCTTTGCTTTGTCTGTTGGCATATAAAGTACGAGTAAGAATTTCTTCTACTTCTTCTTCTCCTATCCAAGCTTCCTCTTCCTTAGAATGTTCCATCTCTGTTCTGGTGGATATCTTAAAATTCTGATCTTCCACTGATAAAAAATTTTCTATTTCTTGTTCAAACAAAAAACTTGGACTCTCTACATGCATATATTTTTTTACTTGATTCCACTTTACCACAAAACCAGCCCCATGTGCGCAAAATACAGAATCTGGGGAATTATCTAAATCATGTTCTGGCTCATATTGTATTCCTTCTATTATCTCCTGCTGATTATAACATGGTTCATAACCTCTTAACGTGCAAGATAACCTTCCATTTCCTTTACTATAAGAAATTACTTCTCTTTGATAGTCTCTGATAGTCGCTACTGGAGCATAACCTATCAGAACTGCCATTTCTCCTTGCATTTGAGGCGGTTCCAAACTTCCATGCATCCTTTCAATATCTGTCATGGCTCGTCCAATCATAGCTTCTGGTATTTCCAAGCGAAAATTATAATACGGCTCTAACAATACAGAATCTGCCTCCATTAATCCCTGCCTGAGAGCACGGTAAGTTGCTTGGCGAAAATCTCCACCCTCTGTATGTTTTAAATGAGCACGTCCAGCAATAAGTGAAATTTTCATATCAGTAATTGATGCACCTATTAACACACCTCGATGTTCTTTTTCTTCTAGGTGTGTTAATACTAATCGCTGCCAATTCCGATCTAATACATCTTCACTACAGCAAGTGGCAAACTGCAATCCACTGCCTGATTCTAAAGGTTCTAAAAGCAAATGCACTTCTGCATAATGCCTGAGAGGTTCATAATGCCCTACTCCTTCCACAGGATGTGTAATTGTCTCTTTATATAAGATATTTCCTGCACCAAAAGAGATGTCTACATCAAATCGTTCTTTCACCAGACTTTTTAAAATTTCTAATTGTACCTCCCCCATAATCTGTACTTGAATTTCTTGTAACTTTTCCTCCCACACAATATGAAGTTCTGGTTCTTCTTCTTGTAATTGATAAAAATAAGACAACATAACATTTATATCACATTTTTTAGGTAAAAGAATCTGATAAGTTAAAACAGGAACTAAAAGTGGCAAATCAGAGTCTTTCTCTATTCCAAGTCCCGTTCCTGCACAAGCAGCACTAAGTCCTGTAACTGCACAAATAGTCCCTGCCTGTGCCTCATTTACCGTTTTAAATTTTTCTCCCGAGTAGATACGTATCTGGTTAATTTTTTCCTGTTTTTCTGTCAAAGGTGTTTTTATCTTTAAACTTCCCCCTGTAATTTTTAAATGTGTCAGTCTATTTCCTTGATTGTCTCTTGTTATTTTAAATATTTTTGCTCCAAATTCTTTGGGATAATCTGGTTGATACATATAACATTCTAACATATTTAGAAAATACGCAACACCCATTAATTTTAATGCAGAACCAAAAAAACATGGAAAAACTTTCCTGTCTTTTATTAATCTTTTTATTTGGCTCTTCTCTATGCGACCATATTCTAAAAAATATTCTAAGGTTTCTTCCTCACACATTGCAAGATTTTCATAAAAATTTTCTGTATCTATTTGAGTAAAATCCAAACATCCTTCATCTAATCCTGTCTTTAATTCATCTAACAATACTTCCTTATCTGTTTCAGGCATATCCATTTTATTTATAAATAAAAATACAGGAATTTTATACTTTTTTAATAGGCGCCACAAAGTACGTGTATGACCTTGTATTCCATCTGCTCCACTTACTACAAGAATTGCATAATCTAATACTTGTAAGGTACGTTCCATTTCTGCTGAAAAATCTACATGCCCTGGGGTATCTAGCAAAGTGATAGACATATGTTCCATCTGCAATACAGCCTGTTTTGAAAAAATGGTAATGCCTCTTGCCCGCTCTAATTGATACATATCTAAAAAAGCATCTCCATTGTCCACTCTTCCCAATTTGCGAATACTTCCATTTGTATATAACAATGCTTCTGATAAAGTTGTTTTTCCAGCATCTACATGAGCCAACAGTGCAGCACATATCTGTTGTTTTGATTTATGTTCAGATGTATCACTCATTCAAAATGACCCTTTCTCTACTCGCTGATTTAAATATAAGGTTATAAGCAAGTAGCGAAGCGGATATGATGTCCTTCGGGTACACCGTGCCCTTTGGGTATTGCAAATATCCGCTTTGACTTAATCGAGTAGGAAAGAAAAATCTTCCCTACTCGCCACGCACCCCATGCACCGCTTTAGCGTCATACTTCCTCTGCATGGGGCTACGCATAAGCCAATAGAATGCATGCTTTGCAAACTTTCTATTGTCATAAACAAATAGCCAAGCAGACTGCAACCATCCGCTTGGCACATTATAGCATAGAAAAAAGCAAAAGTCGATAATTAGCTTTTTAGATAATGAATCAAAGTTTTTCCTATGAAAAAAGCTAGAAATTTTAAAATTTTACCTATTATATTATAAATGATAATTATGACAAAATATTACAGTTCATACAAGAATCATATTCTTGATTGAAAAAAATCAGGATTGTTATAAAAACCCTGATTTTTTTCTCTGATTTAAAATTATCTCAATCAATTAACAAATTTTTCTCAGTGGGAGTCCAATCTCTGACTAAGATAAAGCTTCTGGTGGATAGCGGGTGCGCGGAGGCGTTCTTGAATCCTAAATTATTTAAGTTCTTGTAATAACTCTTTTATTTTTCTTGTTACCTCTGCCGCTTTTTTATGATTTTTCCCATTTGCAGTAACTCCCACTGTAATATCTCCCTCTTGCACAATTCCAGGAAAGAAGAAATCACATTTTTCTTGGTCAGAAGATACGTTTACTAGTATATTTTTATGTTGACACTCGCGAAAAATAGTATTATTTACCGTTTCATCATCTGTAACTGCGAGAACCAAATCAATCTCCTGCAATTCACTTGGGCGATATCTGCGGTATTCTAAGGTTAAATTTTGATTTTGTGAAAGCTCTTTTAATTCTTGTGAAATCTCTGGTGCTATTACTTGAACTTTTGCACCAAATTCCAATAAAACTCGCGTACGTCTTGTGGCAATAGTACCTCCACCAAATACAATTACCATTTTATCTTTCATATCCAAAAATATAGGAAAATAAGTTGCCATTTTTCTTACTCCTTTACGCGCCCAGCAGCCACATCCTCAAATTCCCGAATCATCTCTGCATCTGGTTCCTTCGTACATAAGCTAACTATAATAATCAGTATCAGACTAACTGCAAATCCCACTACTAAAGAATAAAGTCCGGTAAAAGTTCCCAGCGTCTGTCCGCCAACGAGAGGTATGTAATCCCAAATAATCACCGTAAATCCACCTGATACAATTCCAGCCACAGCTCCAGCCATATTTGTTCTCTTCCAAAATAAAGAAAGTACAATAATAGGTCCAAAGGCTGCCCCTAGACCTGCCCATGCATTTGACACCAATCCCATAATACTGCTCTTTGGATCAAGGGCAATAATATATGCTAAAATAGCAACTACAATAACTGTAACACGGCTGATAGTCAATACTCTTTTACTGCTAGCCTTTGGATTAATTACACCTTGATAAATATCCTTAGATGCAGAAGATGCTGTAATTAAAAGCTGAGAATCTGCGGTAGACATAATAGCAGCTAAAATACCACAGAGAAATATTCCACCAAAAAATGCCATATTTAAATCTTTGGTAAACAGTTGTGTAATCATTTCAATAAATACATTTTCTGTAGATACAGCTCCTTCTCCCAAAATTACTGGAAACAGATAAGCGCGTCCTACAATTCCAATAATAACTGCCATTCCCAGAGAAATTGTTACCCATACAATAGCAATTACTCTTGATTTCTTTAATTCTTTTTCATTTTTAATGGCCATAAATCTAGTAAGAATATGAGGCATCCCACAATATCCAAGTCCCCATCCAAGCTGAGAAATAATATCTACTGCCCGATAAGAACTCTCTCCATTGCTAAACATATTTAAATATCCATCTACGCCTCCAGGCACGTTACTAGCAGCTAAATTTGCAATCACATTTTCAGAACCCATAACAAAATATGCCATAATTGGTACAAGTAAAAGTCCAACTAACATAAGTGTTCCTTGAATAAAGTCTGTGGTACATACTGCCATAAATCCTCCCATAAAGGTATAGGCAAGAATAACTGCTGCTCCAATGGTAAGCGCTAATGTATAATCTACTCCAAACACACTTGCAAATAATTTACCACCTGCTGCAAGAGCTGAAGCTGTATACACTAAGAAAAAAATTACAATTACAATGGAAGAAACTAACAATAAGATTTTTTTCTTATCATGAAACCGATTTTCCAAGTATTCTGGAAAAGTTACAGAATTATTTGCACGAATCGTATAGCGGCGCAACCTAGAAGAAATACAACACCAATTCAAAACTGTTCCTATAAAAAGTCCCACAGCAATCCATGCTTGCCCCGTTCCAAGTGCATAAACAGAGCCTGGCAATCCCATCAATAACCAGCCACTCATATCAGATGCCTGCGCAGAAAGTGCAGCAACCCAACCACTTAATCCTCTACCTCCTAAAAAGTAATCATCAGCATCTTTATTCTTTTTCATATAAAAGGCACCAATTATTATCATCATTAGCAGATATGCAGCAAATGCTATCAAAAACCATATCGTATTTGTATTCATTTTTTTCTCCTTTTTCTTAATTGTATTCCCAAATTATTCTATACCATCTGAAAACTTTATCTTTAATACTTTAGCAAATTATAGTAATAACGTCAAGACTATATTATTCCCATCAGGGCGAATTTGCTATTGCTTAACCATCTCTTGACACCCAAATCCATTGATAGGGGTAAGAAGTTTATCCATTGAGAACATAAGATAAAAGAGCATTTACAATTGCCGCTGCTACATTACTTCCCCCTTTTCTTCCTTTTGCAATAATATAGGGAATGGAAAGGTCTAAAATCATTTCTTTTGACTGCACTACATTTACAAATCCTACAGGTGTTCCAATAATTAGTTCTGGTTTTAATTTTCCTTCTTGTACTAATTCATAGATACGAATCAAAGCAGTAGGAGCATTCCCAATTACAAATATTGTTGGTCGATGTAAAGTAGCTGCTTTTTCCATACATGCCACAGAACGAGTAGTTCCATTTATCCTAGCAGATTCTGCAATATCCTCGTCTGCAATAAAATTATAAATCTCAATTTCTAGTTCCTTTAATGCCTTTTTATTGATTCCTGCCTTTGCCATCTGTGTATCAGTGACAATACAAGCTTTTTTCTGAAATGCCTCTAAAGCATATTCTAGTACATTTGGAGAAAAAACTAGATTTTCTAGATAGTCAAAATCTGCTGTGGTGTGTATGACACGTTTTATAATAGGGGCATATTTTTCATCTATTTTTCTATCTCCCAATTCTTCTGTAATAAGTTCAAAACTTCGCGCTTCAATATCTTTAGGTAATACTTGTTCTAGTTTCGTTTTCATAAATTCCCTTCCTCTACCATTCTATTCCCCTTCTTGCATTCACCCCCTTATCATAAGGATGCTTACACTTTTTCATATAGGTGATATAATCTGCTAAATTTAAAAGCTCTGACATTGGCTCTCTTCCAGTTAATACCACTTCCACATTTGCTGGTTTTTCCTTAAGAAAATCTATTAACTCTTGACGATTCACCAACTCTTGATGATAAGCCACCAAAATTTCATCTAACACCAATAAAATATTAGGGCTATTTGTATTTTCTGATTTCTTTCTTCCTATTTTCTGTTGTTCTATTTTTTCTAAATTTTGAAGTGTCTCTAAAGATAATTTTTTTACCTGTATTAGAACCTGATGGAAATGTTTTGTATAATATTCTGCTGCTTCTTTTTTTTCTTCGGGAGTCATTTGAAAAGTAAATCCAAATTTTCTTTCACAGCGTATCAAATGTATTCCTTCTATTTTTTCTAAAATTTTCAATTCAGCCGAAAGATTATTTTTTAAAAATTGAGTAAATAGAACGATTCCACCACTTCCTGCAAATCGAATCGATAATCCAACAGCTGCAGTTGTTTTTCCTTTTCCATCTCCTTCATAGATGTGAATCAAACCATTTTGTTTCATAAATAACTTATATCCCTTCTTCTAAAATCTGATATATTTTTTTTATATCTAGATGATTGCGCAAAGAATCTGCCAATAAATTATATTGTATTTCCTTATATTCTTGCCAATTCACAGCTTTTACTTGCTCCAAAACAATCCCCTTTTTTTCTGCAAGGGCCTCTATCAGTGCTGTAACTATGCCCTCTTTGTCAAAAATACCATGTATATAAGTTCCATAAACATTTTTATAACAACAGCCATCTTCTTTTTCATTAAAATAATGTTCTTTTTTCTTTTCATCCTTTTGTATAGCAAAATATCCTGTCTCTATTTGCAGATTTGAAAAAGCAACACATTCTTTTTTTAATAGAGAATTATTTTCTTGGTTTCTTGCTAGAGAAGCTTCTGTAATCCCCATATGAATTTCATAGCCTGCTACTTCCATTCCAGATAACTTTTGTAGGACTCCAGATAAATTTCCAAGATGTCCATTCACTCTTGTTCTCGTTTTTTTCTTTGTAAATCTCGTTTCTTCTGGTAGTAGCCCAATTCCCCGCAAAGTTCCTCCTTCTTCCACAAAATCCAAATCAATTAACCGTTCTCCTAACATCTGATAGCCACCACAAATACCAAAA
The DNA here is from genome assembly GCA_910586005.1 of uncultured Lachnospiraceae bacterium. Lineage (GTDB taxonomy): Bacteria > Bacillota > Clostridia > Lachnospirales > Lachnospiraceae > Petralouisia. Next base: position 38,496 of record CAJUHG010000007.1, read on the forward strand.
ATCACACTCCCTTTCTCTTTGGCCTTTAAAATGGCTGTTTCCATTCCACTTTGACGCAACCATTTCAGATCACTCATAGTATTTTTACTTCCAGGTAGAATAATCATATCTGGTTCTCCTAGTTGACTTACTTTAGAAATATAATTCAATGCTACCTGTTCTATTCTATCAAATACTGAAAAATCAGTAAAATTAGATATTCTAGGAAATTTTATCACTGCAATTACAATCTGCCCCTTTTGTTTCCCATAAGAAAATCGCTCTGTTAGACTGTCCTCCTCTTCCAAATCTACCTGTATATAAGGGGTCACACCCACCACAGGAATATTCATAATTTCTTCTATCATTTTCACTCCTGAATCTAAAATACTTTTGTCCCCACGAAATTTATTGATAATGGTTCCTTTCATCAAAGCTCTTTCTTCTCTATCCAATAATAAAGTAGTACCTGCCAATTGAGCAAATACTCCTCCTCTATCAATATCACCTACCAAAAGCACAGGTGCCTTTGCCATTTTAGCCATTCCCATATTCACAATATCATTCTGTTTTAAATTGATTTCTGCTGGAGAACCTGCACCTTCAATTACAATAATATCAAAATTCTCTTCCAATTCCTGATATGCTTTTAAAATATCTGGTATTAACTGCTGTTTATAAAAAAAATATTCCTTAGCGCTCATATTTCCAATTACTTTTCCATTCACAATAACTTGTGAACCAATATCATTGGTAGGTTTTAATAAGATTGGATTCATACATACAGAAGGCTCTATCTGAGCAGCTTCTGCTTGCATTACCTGTGCCCGCCCCATTTCTAATCCCTCTTTTGTAATAAAAGAATTTAATGCCATATTTTGTGACTTAAAAGGTGCAACATGGTAACCATCCTGTTTGAAAATCCGGCACAATCCCGCAGTAATCAAACTTTTTCCAACATTGGACATCGTTCCTTGAATCATAATTGCCTTTGACATTGTTCAATCTCTTCTGCACTATCTAATAATTTTTTCATGCAACCTTTCCATTAATTTCTTTAATTCTTGATTTTTTCCATATTCCATGATATAGTCATATACTATCTTTCTCTCTAAAACACTTGCTATAAATTCTTTCTCTAATTCTGGCAATACTTCTGTTAATGTTTTTTTAGAAATACGATTAATTTCTTTCAATCTTTTGGTGTCTTGCATTTTTCTGATAGCATCCTTTTTAGGATATCCAGTTCCAAAAGGCTCTTCAAACAATTTTTCCAATGTACTTTGTAGATTGATTTCTCCTGCCCAGCCAAAGTTTAATCCCAGAGGATAAGATACTGCATTTCCATCATTGATTCTACCAAATAGCCATGCATCAGAAGGATTTTCAATATATCCACAAAGTACACTTGGAAGACTATTACAAGCCAACATCATCCCTTGACCAGAAGAACATCCTGTCACAACAAAATCTACTGCATGACTCCCTAAAAGCATACTAATATTTAGTGCAGTTTGAATATAAGAATATGTAACATTCTCTTCTGGGAAAATTCCAAAATTAACAACTTCCCATCCTTTATTTTCTACAGATTTTTTTACACATTGATATAATAAAGTATTTTTATCTTTTTGAGAACTTGCCTGTATTACTGCAATTTTCATACCCATTTCCTTTCTTTTTATAATTTCTCTATGATAATATTTACACTTGGAAAATAGTTTTCCTAACCGTTCTACCTTTTATAAAATATGATAAAAAATTATAGTATCTTGATAACTCCCGTCTTTTAATAAAAATCCATTGGGGATTTCTCCCACTTTCTGAAATCCCAGCTTAGAATAAAGTGCAATTGCTCTGTTATTCCCTTTTACTACTGCATTAAAAATCAACAATTGATAATTTAATTCCTTTGCTCTAAGCAAAGAATCTTTTACAAGCCTTTCTCCTATTTTCTTCCCTCTTACTTTTGCTCGAACTGCATAACTAGCATTTGCATGATGTCCACAACGTCCAACATTATTTGGATGAAGAATATACAACCCTTCTATTTTTCCATCCACTTTAGCAACGCCAACATAATCTTGTTTTTCAAAAAATTCTTTAGTAGTTTCTTCTGTAAGACAATCCATTTGGGGAAAAGCATTTCCTTCTTCCACTACTTCATTCCAAATATCCTTTATTTCTGCTAAATCTTCTATTGTATATGCCTCTATCTTAATTTCCATGTTCTTTTTCACACTCCTATTTCTTCCTTCTATTGCTTACCCCTTTTCTCTTAAACTTGTCCTTTTTCTGAAATCTTTCCTTACTTTTTTAAGGCTTTCTTTTCATCTTTTTTAAAAGAAAATTTTTGTGCTATAAATATTTCTTTTCATTTTTTCAAAAGAAATATTTTTTCCTAATATCCTCTAAAGCATAGATAAGCGCTTGGTTTTCTTTTCTTGTTCTTACTGCTATGCGATACCAGCCCTCTCCTAGTCCTTGAAAATTGCTACAATTCCGAATTAAAATACCATAAGTTTTTAACTCCAAATCCAAGTTTATAATACTTTTAAAAAAAATAAAATTTGCTGCATATCCATAAATTTGAATAAAAAATTTCTCCTGCACCTGCTCTAAGTTTGTTTCCTGCCCACTGGATTTTAATAATACCATTTGATTTACCTGCGGCTGATAATTTAAGAGCTGTTCTAGGAGAAATGTTTTTTCTTTTTCTACTGCAAGTCTTGTCTTTATTAAATAATTTTTTTCTTGTGCTGCAGCAATACCTGCTTCTTGCGCTGGTACTGATACATTCCAAGGTTGTGTAACACTTTTCATTTTTTCCAATATTATCTTATTTTTACAAAGACCATAGCCCAGACGTAGTCCAGGCATACCAAAAGTCTTTGTAAAGGCTTTTACAATAAAAAGATTTAGATATTCCTCTAAATAATTTTTCATAGAATATAATTCTTCTGTTGCTAAAACGAAATCCAAAAAGCATTCATCTACTACCAAAACTGCTCCTACTTCTTTACAAATTTTTAACATCTGTTCTAAAAAGTCCGTTCTTGTCAATATACCTGTAGGATTATTTGGATTGCAAAAGAAAACCATATCTATTGTGTTATCAATTTGTTGCAATTGGCTTTCTTCTATCTGAAATCCTTGTTCTTCTCTTAAATATTCATAGACAATTTGACAATTTACATGTTTCAATGCATGTTCATATTCTTGAAAAGTGGGTATATATAACAATGCCTTTTTCGGTTTCAAAGCAGACACCAATGTAAAAAATACTTCTGCGGCTCCATTTCCACAAATAATCTGTTGTGATTCTACTTGTTCTAATTCTGCAATTGCTTGTCGCAGTCTGTGATAACCCACTTGTGGATAATGTGTGATTTCATTTATAGCTGCTTTTGCACACTCAATCACTCTTTGAGGTGCTCCTAGCAAATTAATATTAGCAGAAAAATCTATAAAGTTTGGATGACTGTATACATCACCCCCGTGTTGATACATAACAACAATTACTTCCTACGAAGTTGAAACTTATGTACAGAAACTTTTAGTTCTTCTGATTGACTATAAAGTTCCTGAGCGGATGCAGCAGATTTTTCTGCAGTATCTGCATTAGTCTGAACTACACCTGCAATCTGTTCCATTCCTTGTGTCAACTGATGGAGTGATTTGGATTGCTGCATTGCTGATTCTGCAATCTGTTCTATCAGTTCTGTTGCTTGTTTCGCACCAATCATTACAGAAGAAAGTGCCTCTGTCGTTTCCGCAGATAATTCTGTTCCTTGACGAATCTTTTGAATTGAATTTTCAATAAGTTCTGTAATATGTTGTGCAGATGCAGCACTCTTATTTGCCAAACTCTGTACTTCTTCTGCTACAACTGCAAATCCTTTTCCAGCCTCACCTGCACGAGCTGCTTCTACAGCCGCATTTAATGCTAAAATATTAGTCTGGAAAGAAATATCTTCAATGGTTTTAATAATTCCACCAATCTGTTGAGATGCCTCTGAAATATCTTCCATAGCATTTGTTAAATCTGCCATCTTCTCATTGCTAACAAACAACTTCTTTGCTGCATCTGTAGAACATTTCTGAGCTTCATTCGCATCTGCAGAAGTTTTGTCTACCTGTCCAGATAATTCCTGAATACTAGCAGAAAGTTCTTGAACAGCAGATGCCTGTTGAACTACACCATTAGAAAGAACTTGTGCATCTGAAGCCATATGTCTAGATTCTTCTGAAACTCGCTCTGCCGTCTGATTAATGCGAAATAGCGCACCATTCAGTGAATCTAAAATTTGGCGCATAGCATCCTGAATAGGTAAAAATTCTCCTTTATAATTTCCAGTAATAGTAAGGTTCATATTTCCCTGTGCCATTTCAGCCAATTTAGAATTAATATCATTGATATAATTTTTTAGTTCACGTTTTGTCTCATGAATGGATTCCACTAACATTCCAATTTCAGATGTATTAGATTCCAAAGAAAATTCTGCTGAAAGATTTCCACGAGAAATTTCTCCCATCTGGTCTCGAACAGCAACCACTGGACGAAGAACTCGCCTTTTCACAATAAGCATACTCATCAATTGGATAATACCTACAACAATTAATACAACAAACATGGTTGTCTGGATACGCTTTACATCCCGCCCTAAAGTCTCAATCTCTGCCAAAGTTCTAGTATCTAAATCTGCAAGAAAAGCTTCCTTTAACGAGTTAATCTCTGCAATCGATGCATTATATTCATCACCATAAACATAATCCAAAGCCTCTTGCATCTTTCCTTTTTCTACATCCTCCATTGCCTTTTCTTCCAAAGGCACTAAATGATTAGACAGTGCTGACATCTCTTCAATCATCTTTTCTTCTTCTTGGGTAATCCCAATTTCTTGCATAGCAGCAACGCCCTTATCACGGTTTTTCAGATTATTTACCTCATTCCAGTAATTATCAAAATGTTCTTGATTACCTGTGGAAGCGTAAGCACGTACTTCATTGGTAAGATAAGAAGATCCATTCATAAATCGATTTGCATTATAAGTCAACTTAAATCGATCTTCATTTGCTTTGTCAAGTTTAACACTTAAACTATTATAAGACAATAAAGACCACACCAATAAAAATAGTGCAAGAATCGAAATTCCATTTAAAATATAAGTCAACATAGACTGATTCATTGCTTTTTTCATTTTGACCACTCCTTTCAGTGAACCATAAATACTCCCTCACATGAAAAATGATCAGCACTTCGTTTTCCATAAGTGAAAAAGAATTCATAAAGTTATGCTACTAGTTTACAAAAATCATCATAAAATTTCAACCCTTAATCAAAATATAATAATATTGAAAAAATTTCCCTTGAAAAAATTTCCCTTGGAAAATTATTCCTTGGGAAATATTCTTTTTGTCATATTTTAATTTTTTATCTTTTCTCTTAATAAGTCTTACCCTTTAGATGAAATGATTATGCTTTGTATGGCATGCACCTCGCTACAAGAATCCATTCAGTATTCTTATATTTTTATTGTTGTTCTACAATACTACCTTCCCGATATGCACATAACAATTTTTCCAAATCTGCAATATTCTCTTTTATCTCTTTGCCCACATCAGTATCAGCCACTGTTTTTCTCCTATTCACATGCTGAACAAGCATTAAATCAGAATGTATATCGCTCCCATTCTGTACCGCCTGTTCCACAGATTCAAAGGGTTCATGCGCTGCTAAAAGTAATCCATAAGAATTATAAATTAAGGTATATCCAGCAATCCCCGTTTTAGGCTGATACGCTTTTGAGAATCCTCCATCAATAATTAATAATTTTCCACCACATTTTATAGGAGATTCTCCTCGCTTTGTCTCAACTGGCACATGACCATTAATAATATGGGATTCTTTCACTGGCAAACCAAATTCTACTAAAATCTTATTGACAATCTCCTCTTGTTCTAATAAATGGTAATATGGATTTTTAGGCTCCTTATGCGTTTCTTTCTCTGTAATAAAATATCTCTCAAATGTAGTCATTTTTGACTTTCCAAATACAGGAGAATTAGCATTTTGCCATATAAACCATAAAATATCTAAGCCTTTTTCTTTCTCTTCTAAATCTATGGAATAGTAACCTTTCCTTGCATAATGCTCCAATATATCATACAATTCCTTTCCACTGTATTCTTTATCAAAAATACAGACCTTCTTAAAACTCCCATCTTCATTGAAAGGAACACATCCATGATACAACAGATTTCCATTATATACTTTATACAGGCTTCCTTTGGTATAGAGAAAACGAACATGCTTTTGTAATTTTTCACAATTCAAAAAAGCTATTTTTAAACGTTCTACCACATCTTTTTCTTCTGGTGATAATTCATAGGGATGTTCCTTATCTAAAGTTGGAAAATAAGTATCTTTCAAAGGATATCTTTTACCTTCTACCATTACATTCCCTTTTTCTAAATCCATTTTATCTAAGAACAAGCGATGTTCCATTTGAAACTCAGGACGTTTTTTTATTAATTGACCTTCTAGTTTAAATTGAATAATTGCAATTGCTTTATGCATTTTCTCATCCAACTGTACGTCCTTGATATCATATTCATCCTCTCTGTAATCTAACTGAAAAGCATCACAAGAATCTTGTGCATATTTTGTCATAGCAAATCTTGCCAAAGGTATTAGATTGATTCCATATCCTTCTTCCAAAATATCCAAATTACCATACTTTGCAGAAATACGAATCACATTTGCAATACATGCTAAATTTCCTGCCGCTGCTCCCATCCACAATACATCATGATTTCCCCACTGAATATCAACAGAATGATGTTCTATCAAGGTATCCATAATTAAATTTGGATAGGGTCCCCTATCAAAAATATCTCCTACTACATGCAGATGATCTACCACCAATCGACGAATTAAATTGCAAAAAGCTACCACTAACTCTGTGGCTCGTCCTGTACATATCACAGAATTTACAATTTCACTATAATAAGCCTCTTGATCTGTGATATCTGGTCTTCCCATTAAAAGTTCTTCAATTACATATGCAAAATCTTTTGGCAATGCCTTTCGAACCTTAGAACGAGTATATTTTGAAGAAGCTCCTTTACAAACTCGAATTAGACGATACAACGTCACTTTATACCAATCCTCTAAATTTTCTTCTTGTCTTAATACTTGTTCTAACTTTAATTCTGGATAATAAATTAAGGTTGCAATTCCCTTTTTTTCTACCACTGACAAACTGTTTCCAAATTCCTCTTCGATTTTTCGCTTAATTGCTCCAGAGCCATTTTTCATCACATGTTGAAATTGTTCATATTCTCCATGTATATCTGTAATAAAGTGTTCTGTTCCTTTGGGTAAACTTAAAATTGCCTGTAAATTTATAATTTCTGTTGCTGCTGCTGAAATAGTTGGATATTGTTTTGCCAAACTTTTTAAATATTTAATATCTATTGTCTCCATAGTATTTTCTCCATATTTTGACATCCAAATCTTTTTGTTTCACTCAAAACATGATCTAGCTGCAATTACATCTTTCATTTCATATTTGCCTGCTGGCTTTCCCACCAAAAATTTAGCAGCCTCTACGGCACCTTTTCCAAAAATTGCTTTGGAATAAGCAGTATGTTTCAATTCTATTACCTCATCCTTTCCAGCAAAGATAACCTCATGTTCTCCTACCAAAGTACCTCCTCGAACTGCATGAATTCCAATTTCTTGCTGGTTCCTTTTCTGTCTTTCTTGTGTTCTATCATATTTGTATTCATATGCATATTCCAATGCTTCGTTTATGGAATCTGCCAATGCTAGAGCAGTTCCACTGGGAGCGTCTACTTTCTGATTATGATGTTTTTCAACAATTTCCATATCAAATCCCGCTGTAGCTAATACCTTAGCTACCTTTTGTAGCAAATCCATTAATATATTAATGCCAAGCGACATATTTGCAGATTTCAAAATTGGAACTTGCTTGCTCGTCTCTTCCACTCTAACAAGCTGTTCCTCACTTAATCCTGTGGTACATAAAACTACTGGCATTTTATGTGTTACACAATAATCTAGTAAATCGTCCACCGCGAAAACCGCTGCAAAATCTACAATTACATCTGCTGTTACATTACATTCTTGTATGTTTTGGAATACAGGATAAGGATTATTTACTCCTGTATAAGGGTCAATTCCAGCTACAATTTCTATTTCACTGTCTTCTTTACACAAATCAGAAATTACTTGTCCCATTTTTCCATTGCAACCATGCATAATCATCTTTACCATTACTCTTTCCTCCTACGCGTAAATAAGCTGTCCCAATTACGGACAGCTCTATTATTATTTATGACAATAGAAAGTTCGCAAAGCGTACTTTCTATTGTTTCCTATCAAAACATAAAAATACTTTTCCTATCAAAAAAATAATCATCTTACCAAAGAAATTCCAAAATCTTGCATTACTTTTGATAATTTTTCTACATTTGCAGGTTCCATATCACTCAAAGGTGCCCGCAAAGAGCCAACTTCCCATCCCATGAGATTCATTGCAGCTTTCACTGGAATAGGATTTACCTCACTAAACAGTGCTTCTACCAAAGGAATCACTTTCAACTGCATTTTCAAAGCTTCTTGCTGATTACCATCTAGATAATTCATTACCATATCATGTGTAAACTTGGGAGCTACATTGGCAAGCACAGAAATTACACCAATTCCCCCACAAGCAAGCAATGGAATCACTTGACCATCCTCACCAGAATATACATCAAATTCTCCTTGAGTCTGTTCCATTAATTTCAAAGTATAAGAAATATCACCTACTGCATCCTTCATACCAACTATATGCTCTACCTCTTTTGCAAGTAATGCTGCTGTTTCAGGTGCAATCTTACATCCTGTTCTACTTGGAACATTATATAAAATAATTGGAAGATCCACATGCTTTGCAATCTCAGTATAATGGCTGATTAACCCTTTTTGTGTAGCTTTATTATAATAAGGTGTTACTACTAAAAGTCCATCGGCTCCCACTACTTGTGCTTGTTTAGAAAGTTCAACTGCTGTTTTTGTACAATTAGAACCAGTTCCAGCAATTACTGGAATTCTTTTATTTACAATAGAAACTGTTGCACGAATTACCTCCACATGTTCCTCAATAGTCAACGTTGAGGCTTCTCCTGTTGTACCAGTAATAATAATACTGTCTGTTTCATTTTTAATTTGATCTTCTAATATTTCTTCTAATTTGTCATAATTTACTTCCAAATTATCTTTCATTGGTGTGACAAGTGCAACACCAGAGCCTTTAAAAAGTGCCATATACTTTCCTCCTTATAAAAACAATTTGTTTGGCTGAGTGTGGTTATATAGTGATATTTTCACTTGTACGCGTGCGCATCATTTTATTTTATAGAAAAAATATTCTCAGCCTTTCACGCAGCAAAATTATTCCTATAGAATAAAAAAGCCGACCAGACGTGTCGGCTTAAAGATTCTAATATTTGCAGAAAAATACTTTCCTGTTTTATAAATCTAAGATAGCTCTCCATCCATCATCAGATGACAGTCATATGATTATTCACCATATGCCCAAGAATCTTTTTACAGAAAAAACTCTTTCGGCGCTCTTCCCTTTCCATTATCTTCCTCTGTGCCTGCCACATCCGATAAATTACTTATGAATCACGCAACCTCTATCCATTCATATTCAACTAATGCTAATATAGCATTTTATAACAGCAAAGTCAACACTCTAACCTGCACAAATTTCATAGATTTTTTCAGCATACTTTTGCAATATTTCTCTCATACGCCTTCCAGTAAGCAAGATTTCTGTATCTTCCGATTTTGCATTCATCAATATCTGAAAGTCTTCCTCAGAAACCATTCCATTATTTAAAAGATCTAAAAAACCATCTAAAATCAACAAATTACATTCTCCTGTAATCAATACTTTCTTTGCAAAATTAAAACCATTTCGAATGTTCATACTTTCTTCTTGTTGTTCTTCCTCAGAAAGCTCAGAAAAATCCTTTACAGACCTTGCAAAACTAAACACTTTTATATCAGGCTCTAACCTGCGAAGAAATACGAGTTCTTCTTCTTTTCTTCCTTTAAGAAATTGAACGATAATTACACTATGTCCTTGACTTGCTGATTGTATTGCATATCCAAGTGCTGCTGCTGTCTTACCTTTTCCACTACCATAATAAACAGTAACTTTTTCCTCATACATGCCATTTTCCTTTCTTTATAACATAACCAATCTTTTTTTAAAATACCACAAACTTTCGGAAAATGCAAATTTTTGTCAAATTATTGTTAGAATCATCTGTAGAGATAACCATTTGATTTATCTCTAAGATAAACTGTCTATATAGTTATTTTCTTAAATACTCTTAATTATTCAAGGTATTCCACTTTACTTACAGAAACTTCATAAGCAGTTCTATGTTCCACTTCCGTTTCTGAAATTTTTTTTACATATTCCCTACTTTGAATCCTTCCATAGACCTGCACATGTCCTCCAACATCAAATCCAGAGGCATATCTGGCATTTCTTCCCCAGCAGATGCATGGTATGTAATCTGATTTTCCATAAGAACGATTTACTGCAATTAACAAATCTGCAATCTCTCTTCCAAGTGGTGTTTTTCGGTATATGGGTTCTTTGCAGATATATCCATCCAAAAATATTTGATTGCTTTTTTCACCTTCTGGAATTTCCTCTACAAATTCTAATTCTCTCACAAATACTGATAACACAAGACGATTTCTTTTTTCCTCATGTCTGTTATAGGAACGAAATTGTCCATCTACCCGAATATACTGTCCTATATAACTACGTTGTGTATCAATCAGACGTTCTGAAACCATCATAGGAATAATATCTGCAAAATTACTTAATCGGTTTACGGACACCTCTACTAAATAAAAGCCCTCCCCAAATACTTCGTGACTATACTGGAAATCCGAAACAATTTCACCTGTAATTGTAACCTGATTGTTTTCAAATATTTTATCTGCCATGAGTGTTAGTCCCCTTTCGTATATCGATGGCATATCGATGAAGTATAAACTTTTTAAAAAGAATAACATTGGGTCTTTGAAAATATTCGCATTTCTTGTCGACAGGATTTGCTCTTTACGAAATTTAAAATTCACGATATAATATCCTAGATACCTTTTATGAAATTTCTTAAAATATTATATCAATATAGAAAAGAGGAAAAAATATGACTAATCCAATTGTAACTTTTGAAATGGAAAATGGTGACACTATGAAAGCGGAGCTTTATCCCAAAATTGCCCCTAACACCGTAAATAATTTTATTAGTTTAATCCAAAAAGGATTTTACAATGGTCTTTGTTTCCATCGTGTCATTCGTGGATTTATGATTCAAGGCGGTTGTCCAGAGGGAACTGGAACAGGAGGACCTGGCTATAGCATTCGAGGTGAATTTTCTCAAAATAATTTTTCCAATGATTTAAAACACAATGCTGGTGTTTTATCTATGGCACGTACTATGGCTCCTGATTCTGCTGGTTCTCAATTTTTTATTATGCATCAAAATTCTCCTCATTTAGATGGTGCTTACGCTGCTTTTGGACAAATTACAGAAGGAATGGAAGTAGTTAATAAAATTGCTGAAACTGCTACAGATTATTCAGACCGACCCCTAGAGCCACAAATCCTAAAAAAAGTTACAGTAGAAACTTTTGGAGAAACTTACTCAGAACCTGAAACTTGCTAATATAAAAATGTGCATGGATACGTTCTTATATAGGAAAATGCAAATCAGTTTCCTATATAAGAACAAATTTTTTCTATTGAAAGCAGGGGAAAGTTCAAATAATAATGCCTGCTTGTTTTAAAATCAATCTAGTACTCCTTATCAATTCTTTTTCAAATTCTATACTTTTTCCTTTTATATCATTTCCAATATAATCTTTAATTCTATTTTCTATTTTTCCCACTCTACCTGCATCTTGCATTTGAGCATTATAAGGTATAGCACCTAAGATATCCTCTTCTATTCTATATATACGCTCTAAATTTTTCCTAGTATATAAAGCGTCTTTAAAATATTTTCCAACTAAAAAGAATGTTTTTCCTCGAAATTTATGTGAATTTCTATAATAATCACCAATAAGTTCCGCTCTCTGCTCCATATTTAATACACAGACTTCCGCTTCTTGGAGCATTTTTTGTGCAAAATCATCTTTTCTACTCCCACAATCAATAAATACTACATCAAAACAATTTTCTATTGCCTTTACTACTCGTTCCATTCTTATAAAAAATTTATCCCTATGCCACCATTCTTGTTCTTTCAAATTACTTGTAGGTAAACAATACATCCTATTTTCAATTACTTGCCTCATATTTTCCTTAATTACTTGTTCAGTCAAATTTTCTTGTTGTGTTTTATAAAGCAAATAATCCAAACCGCTGGTAATATAGCATTCTTGCTGTTCAGCTATCAAAATAAAATTTTCTAGTTCTTCATTTTTTATCTTAGATAAGGGTCTCAATATAGAATTTTTCTTTCCACCTAAAAAATTCCTTTCTAGATCTTCATCATGATAACTTCCAGAAATTACTGCAATAGATATAGGGTACATTAAAACAGAAGCACAGGCAATTACTGACATATTAAAAGTAGTTCCCACCTTTTTTTCTTCGCTCCAAAATGCTATTTTCATTTATAACTCTCCTTTGTATTTTCAAATAACTAATTTTTAGGGAGTTTGAACTTTTTCAGGTATTCTTAGAAAAGCTAACTATAACATAGCAAAACTATGATAGATAGCCTTATGATATACAGCAAAGCTGTAAGATATTATTTTTATATTTGGGATTCTGTACCTAGATGTTGTACAATTGAACAAAAGATATATTTATCATACAAAACTCTATTTTAATTGTAAATATTATTTATTCATTTTATAAAAAATTTAGATTTACCTAACCAAGAATTTGCATTCCATTTTCGAATGTCCAGCATTGCTATTAACATAAATAACTAGCTAGACATTCGAAAACTTAATCCATAGAAACAAATAAGAAGATAAAGAAAAATCATATAGACCTTAAATCCTCACGTTGCCTTCGCGTAAATAAAAGATTACTTACAAAGTTACTACTAATGTATCATATCCATCTCGCCGAAGTTCCATTTGAAGTTCCATTACGTCTTCTAAACTATCCTCTCTGCCCACAACAACTGCATAATAAGGATCTTCCCAACGTATACTTGCAAGATATCCTTGACTTTCCAACTGTTCTCTCATAAATTCTGCATTTGACTCATAGCGATACAATCCCACCTGAACCCCATACCATTTTTCAGGTTCACTTAAAGGTAACGCTTCTTCTACCCCTTCTACAATAGCTTCCACCATTTCATTAAACTTCTGATCAAACAGTTCATTATCCTCATCATTATTAATAAATCCAAGTTCCATCAATACTGCTGGCATTTTAGTTCTTCTAAGCACCACAAGTCCTGGTCTCTCCACTACTCCCAAATCTTTAAAACCAAACTCTACAAGTTCATCATTAATGGACCTTCCTAATCTTTCTGCTTCTGTATCTGCTGCATAAACTAACGCCTGTGTACCACTATAAGTATTTGGATTTATTCCAGAATTTCGGTGAAAAGAAATAAAATAATCTGCACCTGACCGATTTGCAATTTGTGCTTTTTCAAAAGGTGAATCATAACGGTCTGTGGTTCTGGTATACAATACATTATATCCAGCTTCTTCTAACTGTTGTCCCACTGCAAGCGTTGCTCTTAAAACATCATCTTTTTCCTTTCTTCCATTATAGGAAGCTCCATTATCATAACCGCCATGTCCGGCATCTAATACAATAGTAATTGCCATATTTTTCTCCATTCTGTGCATTTTTATGACACAAACGGGCGATTTATAGAAACATTTCTAGACTTCTCCAAATCTTTCCCATATTTTTTATTTTATATTATGCAACCTAAAAATAAAGTTTCCATTGACAAATTTGATATCTACGTTTATAGTAAAAATATATTTATTTTGACTATCAAACTAATTAAGGGTAGGATTTATTTATGAGAGCGAAAATTATTGGAACTGGAAGTTGCCTTCCTGATAAAATTGCAACAAATGATTACCTTTCCACTATTGTAGATACCAACGATGAGTGGATTCAAAGTCGTACTGGTATTCAAGAACGACACCTAGTATCCTCTGAAGCAGAAAATACACTTTCTATGGCTGTAAAAGCAGCTCAAAGGGCTCTTTTAGATGCTGACGTTCTTCCAGAACAACTGGATCTTATTCTTGTGGCAACTGTTTCTTCTGACTTTATAACTCCAAGTACAGCTTGTATGATACAAAAAGAATTAAATGCTTGTCATGCTACTGCTTTTGATATCAATGCAGCTTGTTCTGGTTTTTTATTTGCCTTAAACACAGTAGATGCCTATTTTCAAACTGGAATTTATCAAACAGCTTTGATTATAGGCGTAGAAACTCTTTCTAAAATTATCAATTGGTCAGATCGTTCTACTTGTGTACTTTTTGGTGATGGTGCTGGAGCTGTTGTTGCAAAAGCCTCTGAAGAAGGAATACTTGCATCTCTTCAAGGCTCAGATGGTACCAAGGGAGATATTTTAATCTGTAAAAACCGCACAAACAATAATCCATATATCACCACAGAAACTAATCCCGATTTTCTTTTTATGAATGGACAAGAAGTATTTAAATTTGCTGTAACAAAAGAACCAGAATGTATTCAATCTCTTTTAAATCAGGCAAAAATCAATGCTTCTGAAGTAGATTATTATCTACTTCATCAAGCAAACTACCGAATCATTGCATCCATTGCTAGAAAATTAAAACTTCCATTGGAAAAGTTTCCAATCAATGTAGACCATTGTGGGAATACTTCTGCTGCAAGTATTCCAATCCTTCTAGATGAAGTAAACAAAGCAGGAAAACTAGAAGAAGGTTCCCTTCTTTTACTTTCTGGTTTTGGTGCTGGACTTACTTGGGGCGCTGTACTACTGAAGTGGTAGATAATGATTGTTAAATCCATTAAAAATATCAATACAAATCCTACTTAAATTTAGGATTTGTATTGATATTTTTATTCATGACAATAGAAAGTTTGCAAAGCGCGCTTTCTACTGTAAAGTTATATATTAACTACGCGTGATTTGTGAATTTTCTTTCTATTATTTTCTATGAAAACCTGATGTGTATGAACAAGTAAGACAATCGATTCAACTATCCCTATTTACAATGATTACAAAAATGTATCACATAGAAAATCCACTTTCTAGATAACATTTCTTTTTCTACCAGACATAAAAGTTTCCTATAAATTTATTCTATACCTTCAAATTTTAAATATAAAAATTTTAGGTTATTTGAAAGAAAAATAATATAGTATTTACAATTTTACTTTATATGTGATAAATTATTATTATCCATATAGATAATTTCCTTTGTTCTTAATGCAGTTAGCAGATTAATGTTATTGTAATATATATTAGTCTAGTCATAAATTTTTTTCTTATAACAAAGAGCTTAGGCGTTTATCTTTTCGCTTGATAAGTTTCCCACCTCTATACCTTGTAAAACAACCATATAATCACATGTGCCCTAGAGGGTATAGGTGGTAAGTTATAACAAAATCATTTTGGTGGAAGTAAAGTATCTCTCCAAGAGAAACGCCTCTTGCGGATGGTAGGGGTGCACAGATGATATTACCATACTTTGCATGGTTTGTGCTCCGCCACAAGAATGTCAAAAACATTCTTGAATTGTGGAAAAATTAACACTTAAGCAACTTAAACATAAGAAAGGGATTTTACTATGAAAAAAATTTTTACCAAATATCTTTGTAGTTACATGCTAATAGCGCTTCTATTTACAATTACAGCTATTTTTACCTTACAAACTTTTGTAAACCAAAACAATAATACAACCGAAAGCAAAGAAAAATTATCAGAAGTTAAGGAAAGACTTTTACATAATGAAGAAAATATTCAAAGTCTTACAGAGAATTTAAGTTCAGATAATCTTGCCAAAACTAGGGCTTTTGCAGATATACTTGCACAAGACAAATCTATTATAGGTAATATGGATAAATTAAATAAAATTAAAGATAGATTAATGGTAACTGAATTACATATTATTGATGAAGATGGAATTATTATCAGTAGCACGGTTGATGATTATATTGGATTTGACATGAAAAGCGGCGAACAATCCAATGCATTTATGGCGATTATTAATGACCCCTCTATTGAAATCGCACAAGAACCACAAGTAAATGCAGCAGAGGGAATTGTTATGCAGTATATTGGAGTAGCAAGAACAGACGCAAAGGGCTTGGTACAAGTAGGGGTACGACCAGAAGTTTTAGAGAATACGCTTGCTAATACAGCAATAAATGTAGTTCTTAGGGATATTGACTTTGGAACAAATGGATATGTTTATGCTATCAATGCAAAAGATGGACAAATATTAGCACATCCAGATACTTCTTTAATTGGAACATCTGCTACAGAGGCTGGATTTCCTTCTAATCTTGTTGGAAAGGGCAAAGCTAAAATCAATGGGGCAAATGGTTATTACCAATCAGAAGAAAATGGGGAACAAATTATTGGAACTTTTATGCCTGCAAAAGAATATTATGCAGACCGAAACAGTCAAACTTTAGTCGTATCTTTCAGTATGTTAATTATTTTTAGTCTTCTCTTGTTAATGATTAATCAAATGGTAGATAACAAAATTGTTCGTGGAATTAACAGTATTACAAATTCTATGCATGAGATTGCTGGAGGGAATTTTGGGATTACTGTAAATGAACAAGGAAACCCAGAATTTACTATGCTTTCCAATAGTATCAATAAGATGGTAAAAAATATATGTCAAAATATGGAAGAAAATGAAAATCTTTTAAAACAACAAAAAGAAGATGTAGAGAGTAATCGAACTTTAATCCAAAATATTAAAAATGCTTGTATGGAACTAGAACATGTATCAGGAGAAACCTTAGAAAATGCAGATGATATTTTCAATGGAACAGGAGAACAAGAAAAAGCAGTAGAAGATTTAAAACAAATCATGCATCAATTAACAAGGGAATTAAAAGACAGTGTAGCTGTTGCCACCAATGTCACTACCACCACAGAACATACAGCCGAAAGGATTTTGCAAACACAATCTCAGATGGCATTATTAAAAGATTCTATGCAGAAAATCAGCGAAATGTCTATAGCAATTGAGAAAATTATTGGTGACATCAATTCTATTGCACACCAAACTAATATGCTTTCCTTAAATGCTTCCATTGAAGCTGCAAGGGCTGGTGAAATGGGAAAAGGTTTTGCAGTAGTGGCAAAACAGGTAGGAGAACTTGCAGCAAGAAGCGCACAAGCTGCACAAGAGACAAACGAACTGATCACCAATTCTATAAAAGCAGTAGAAAATGGAAGAAAAATTACAGATCAGACAGCAGAAATTTTTAGTATTACTACAGAAAATATTGAACAAGCAAACCAAGATGTAGAAAAAATTACAGATAGAGTAAAGGAAAATGTTACTATTGTATCTAATGCAGTAAGCCAAATTGAAAGAATTTCTAGTGTAGTGGAAAAAAATGTACAAATTTCTCATAATACCAAACAAGTATCTTCCAATATGGCAGATATTACAGGAAAATTAATGGAAATCATAGACTAGAGTTGAAATTCTCTTTTGCTCAAGAAATGCAACCACTAAATAAGCACCAATGGAAGAATTTTATCTTCGATTGGTGCTTATTTTTATTATAAGAAAGACCTATTTTAATGATTCATCTTTTCTTCTAGATTTTTATACAATTCTATTGGCACAAATGCCTTCACATAAATACCATTTTCCTTGTATTCTTCTTCTAACAATTCCCCATACTTGCGGATAATAGGAATCTGGTCACCCTGTTCATAAGAAAAAATCCCTTCTAAAAATTGTTTATCTTCACGTAGAAATTCACCTAGAATATTCTTTAATTCTTCAAACCCTTGCTCCGTTTTTGCTGAAATTTTTAAAGTCTTATCTGCTTGAAAATCTTTTAACAATGTCTTCTCTATTATTTTGTCTTGTTTATTAAACAGAGTAATTATTTTTTTACCAGATATACCAAGATTTCTCAATGTCTCATATACAATATGCATTTGTTTTTCTCTCTGAGAATTTGAGGAATCCACTACATGAATAATAATATCAGCATACTTTGCCTCTTCTAAAGTACTCCTAAATGCTTCTATCAAATGATGAGGTAGTTTTCTGATAAATCCTACTGTATCAGTAAGTAAAATTTCTTGTCCATTTTCTAACTTAAGTTTTCGCGTGGTAGGATCTAATGTGGCAAAAAGTTTATCCTCTTCTAAAACAGAAGCCTTCGTTAAATGATTTAATAATGTAGATTTTCCTGCATTTGTATACCCTACAATAGCAGCTACTTTTATCTGATTACGTTCTCGTTGCCCTCTGGTTATTTCCCTATGTTTCCTTACTTGTTCTAACTCTCGATTTAATTGAGCAATTCGGTTTTTAATCAAACGCCTATCCATTTCCAATTTCTTTTCTCCAGGACCTCTAGTACCAATTCCCCCTCCCAATCTAGACAAAGAAATTCCCAATCCTGTAAGACGGCTCATTCTATATTTTAACTGCGCAAGTTCTACTTGTATTTTTCCCTCATTTGTAGAAGCTCTTGCCGCAAAAATATCTAAAATAACCAATGTTCTATCCATCACCTTACAACCTAGTTCTTCTTGTAAATTTTTAAGCTGGGCTGGAGATAATTCATCATCACAAACAATTCCATCTGCTTCTAATTTTATTACTTTTTCTTTTATTTCTTGTAATTTTCCAGTACCTACATAAGTTCCAGGATGAATAGATTCTCTGCTCTGAATAACAATATCTATTACTTCTGCACCTGCTGTTTGAACTAACTCTCCTAATTCCACCAAAGAATCCTCTGTATCATCCCCTTCTTGGATACTAACACCTACTAAAATTACTCTTTCTTTCTGTTCTTCTATTTTTAATGTTTCTGCCATCTATTAAACTCCTATCCCATTATTTTCTATCCTGCAAAGTATCCTTCTTATCTTTTCCATTATTTATTATAGTAAAAATTAGAAATACCTTTCTATCTTTTCTACCGTTTTTTGTAATCAAAGTTTGGAATATCTTCCCATCTTTTTCTAAAATAATGTGCAATCAGTTTTGGGCGTCTATCCCTTGTAAAAATACCTTTTCTATTACCATCTGGTCTCATACACCCCTGCAATGTGGCAAAATCCGCAAAGTTCCATACTTGTTCACCAATAAAAAACTTTCTTTTATCAAAAACCTCACTATACATTTTATAAAATTCTACTTGAAATTCTTCACTAAACATTTCAGGCACACAATTATGAAGACCTGCAACCGTGTCTGCACCATATTCTGTTATCATTACAGGTTTCCCTATTTCTTCCCAAAAATCCAATTCTATATTTAATCCATAAGAAGCTGCCTCTAAATCTCCAGATAAATTATACCAACCATAATAGCGATTAATGCATATAACATCCATTGTTCTAGTAATAATATCTTTCTCATAATTATTTTGACAACATACAAGTGTTACAGGTCTATCTTGGGGATCAAGTTTATGAGCTAATTGATACAAAGAATGCCAATAGTCATAAGCAGATTGTGGAAAATGTTCTGTATCTGGCTCATTTCCCAGAGACCACATAACCACACAAGGATGATTTTTATCTCTGGCAATTAAGTCACAAATAACATCTCTATGATGCTCTTTGACAGAAAAGGTTTCATAGGGATTAATCTGCTCTCCTCCACCTATGCCTACTGCTGGTGTTTCATCTATAACAACAATTCCTTCTCTATCACACAATTCATACATTTCCTCCGCATAAGGATAATGACTTGTACGAAAAGAATTTGCATTCATCCAATGTATTAGATTGATATCTTTTACATTCAAACAGAGATCCAATCCTCTTCCATGAAAAGCAGAATCTTCATGCTTACTAAAACCTTTGAAATAAAAAGGTTTTCCATTAATTAAAAAAGCATTTCCTTCTACTGTTATGGTACGAATGCCAAAAGTCTCCTTATAAATATCTTCTCCATAAGTGACTACTGCTTGATAGAGATAAGGTATGCCTGGCCAAGGCCACCAAAAATTTGCATTGGATATTACAATGGTTCCGCTTTTGCCAATAGACGAACCCACACATTTTCCTTCTGCATCTATTATTTCCACAGATACTTCTTTATCACATAAAATACCTCCCGTTTTTATCTCATATTTCACAATCCCATTCACTCCATCAATATCTGGAACCAATATAATATCCTCAATATAAGAACTTGGTGTGGTATAAATACGCACTGGTCGATTGATTCCCGCATAATTAAAAAAATCAAAATTAGGTATATTTTGTTTTTTTTGCCAACGCTTTGCAGCTTCTACACTGGGAATACCAGGATTATCAGAACCAAAAAAAGCAATATTCTCTTCATTTCCTACTGGTAACGTACTATAATTTACACAATTATCTACAGCAATGCAAATATTTGTAGTACTACCAACTGGAATTAAATCTGTAATATCCACTTCAAAGGGAAGAAATCCACCTTTATGTTTCATCACTAATTTATCATTGATATATACCTTTGCATTATGAGTCACAGCATCAAAACGCAATACACGACGCTGTTCTTTGAAACATAGTGGAATTACTATCTCTTTCTGATAATAGGCCCAGCCATAATGATTTCTATATTCTTTCACATCTTTTTGATCATTGTAAGATGCTGGTACAGCAATTACTTCCATATCTTCTAATTTCTCAAGGTATTCTTTTGGTTCTTTTTCATCTCCTAATTTAAAATTCCACATACCTGATAAATCTATAATGGAACGTATTTGATTTATTCTTGGGTATAACATAATTTTTCTCCCTTACATTTATTTTTCAAAATTTCAGATTTTCTAATTTGGAATTACTCATGTATACAGTTATTCGCTTGTGATAACCCATTAAAAACGTTTTTATAATAATATAGAAAGCCTATCAAATCCGCTAATCCCCATCCAATTGGAATTGACCACCAAATTCCTGCTACTCCTATAGATGGAAGCATTGCAAGCGTATAAGATAAAGCAACACGCGTACCAAGAGATACTACTGTTAATACAACTGACATTGCTGGCTTTCCCAGCGCTCGATAGAGTCCATAAAATAAAAACAAACAGCCTATTCCACAATAAAAAGGGCCAATCGTATGCAAATATCGAACACCTTCTGTAATAATCATAACCTCATTTTCATCAATAAAAACTTGCATCAGTGGTTTTGCTAAAAACCAGAGCACGAAAGACGCAAAACAACAATAAGCTACCATAGATATCACAGCATAGTGAATCCCTTGTTTCATTCTTCCTTTTTTCTGTGCACCTACATTTTGAGCAATAAAAGTAGAAAAAGCATTTGCATATTCTTGAATTGGCATATAAGTAAAAGAATCAATTTTTACTGCTGCTGCAAAAGCTGCCATAATAGCAGTGCCAAAACTATTTACTAATCCCTGTACCATTAAAATACCAAGATTCATAACAGATTGTTGCATACATGTTAAAATAGAATAATTTGCTATTTCTTTCAAACTAGATTTTTTTATTTTAAACTGATAAAATGCATTTCTTATGGAACTATTTTTTGTAATAACATAAATTCCTATCCCAATTCCTGAAACATATTGAGAAATAATTGTTGCAACAGCAGCACCAAAAGTTCCTTGATACAATACCGCAACAAATAAAATATCTAATACAATATTTAATAATGTAGAAATTCCTAGAAAAATCAATGGAACCACAGAATTTCCAACAGCCTTTAAATATGCACCAAAAAAATTATATATAGCAATCGCAGGTATTCCACAAAATACAAGAATAAAATATTCTTTTGTAATCTCTATAATTTCCATTGGGATGTTCATCCAAATAATTATTACATCTACACTTATAATAGAAAAAACGGTAAGAAAAAATGCTATTATTGTTACCAACACAAAAGATGCACAAATGCTATGTTCCAATTCCTTTTTATCTTTTCTACCAAAACAAAGAGAAAAAACTACTCCACTTCCCATACAAAGCCCCAATAAAAATGAAGTTAAAAAAGTCATTAGTGCAAAAGCAGAACCTACAGCTGCCAAAGCTTTAGAACCTATATAATGTCCTACCACCCAAGTATCTACCACATTATATCCCTGTTGTAATATATTTCCAAGTATCATAGGTAACGCAAAGAAAAACATAGTAGAAAAAACAGGTCCTTTGGTCAAATCTCTATGCTTTGTCAATCTATTTCCTAAACTTTTTAAATGATTCATTAAATTCCCACTTATCCTCATTTTGTCTTCACGTACTTTTTATTGTTATGAATAACAAAAAGCATCCTTTTTATAGATGCTTTTAATAAATTGATATTTACCATAAACATGTTTTCCATAAGTGGCTCTAAAGAAACTTTCATTTCTATAAGCCATTAAAATTTTTTATATCATAGGAAAAATCTTATTACTGTAAAATAGACTTTCCCATGATATAAAAATATTATGTGCACCTCCACAAGAGGCAATTATTACTAATTTAAACTTGTAATAAATTTATCAAATGCTTTCTGACCTTCTTCTGTTCTCTTATATACTCCAGCATGTTCTAATACCATACTAAATACTAATGCAATTTCCTTCTTAAGAATATCCATAACATTGTCACTGGTAACTTCTTCATATTTAGGAAGAAACTCTTCTACCCAATCTGCATGTTTTTCAATCGTTTCATCTGCACGAATATCTTTCTTATTTACAATAGCATCTGCCAATGTTTCCATTTCATCTTTTAAACGTGCAGGAAGCACTGCAAGACCCATTACCTCGATTAATCCAATATTTTCTTTTTTGATATGATGCAGTTCTGCATGTGGATGATATACACCTAAAGGATGTTCTTCTGTTGTAATATTATTGCGCAACACCAAATCCAATTCATAGAAATCACCACGTTTTCTAGCAATTGGGGTAATTGTATTATGAGGCTCCCCATCTGTTTCTGCAAAAATAAATGCAGCCTCATCTGTATATCCTCTCCATGCATTTAAAATCTTATCTGCAAGAGCAATCAAACGTTCTGTATCAGCACCAGCAATTCTAATTACTGACATAGGCCATTTTACAATACCAGCCTTTATATCTTCAAAACCAGCAATTGTAAATTCTCTTTCCACAGGAGCTTTCGCCATAGAAAATTCATAACTTCCTCCTTGGAAATGATCATGGCTCAAAATAGAACCTCCTACAATTGGTAAGTCTGCATTAGAACCCACAATATAATGTGGGAACTGTTTTACAAAATCAAATAACTTACAGAAAGTTCCATGCTCAATTTTCATTGGAATATGTTTGGAATTAAATACAATACAATGTTCATTGTAATATACATAAGGAGAATACTGGAATCCCCATTTGCTGTCTTGAATTGTCACTGGAATAATACGGTGATTTTGTCTTGCTGGATGATTAATTCTTCCTGCATATCCCTCATTTTCTACACATAAAAGACATTTTGGGTATCCACTCTGTTTTGCATTTTTCGCTGCTGCAATTGCTTTTGGATCTTTTTCAGGCTTTGATAAATTAATGGTAATATCCATCTCACCATAAGGGGTCTGTGCTTTCCATTTTACATCTTTCGCAATTCGATAACATCTAATATAGTCACTATCCTGGCTTAATTGATAATAAAAATCAGTAGCCGCCTTTGCACCTTCTTGATTGTAAATATTCCAGAATTTTGTAATTACTTCACTAGGACGAGGCATTAATTTTGACATTAATTTTGTATCAAATAAATCACGATACACCACACCATTCTCTTCTAACACACCGTTTTCATAAGCATAGTCTAGAAGTTCTTTCAACACAGGTTCCAACTCTACATTTTCATATGTTTCTTCTGGTTCCTCATATTCCTCTATTTGCAAGGTTTCCAACAATTGATTTGTTGTGAAAATCACATCTTCTTTTGCAATTAAATTTCGCTCTAATCCATAGCATACTAATTTTTTAATTGCTTCATTTATCATAACAAAAACCTCCATTTTCTTTTTACCTAAATATGTCTCTGGCAGATTGCAGAATCTCTTACCCACGTCTTACGAGCATACGCATCAACCTGAGCAATCTCACAGAATGTGATATCTATTGTTATTCTAATACTTTAATTCCACCATATGGTCTTACTTTTAATACATGACAAGAACCTGCACCATACACACTATCAAGCATTGTTCTATACTCTTCTACAAAATCATCTGCTACAAAAGCTTGAATGGTTCCAGCAAATCCACCACCATGCACACGACTAACCCCATGACCTTTTAGTATGCTATCACTAACAGCAAGCCCCATAGAAACACTTTGATTTTGTACATCCTTATTTGTATAAATATTTTGCAGATATTTAAAAGAAGAATCCCCAGATTCTTTTACTGTCTGTAAAAATCCATTAAAATCTCCTGCATTCAATGCAGCAACTTCTCTTTCCACACGCACATCTTCTTCAAAGAAATGTAACGCACGTAGTACAGGACGATCTCCACATTTCTCCCGAATTTTAGAAATATTTTTATAGAAATCTTTGGCATCTACTTCTCTTAAAAAATCTTTTCCAAAAAATTCTGCTACTTTTTTCATTTCTTGAGGAATCAAAGCATAGTCATCTGTTAAATCTGCATGAGAACCCTTGGTATCTGTGATACAAAGACTGTGATGATAAGCACTGAAATCAACCTCTACCTTTTCCACAATTGGATGTTCTGGATCTGCAAAATCAATATGTATCAATCCACCCACAGAACATGCCATCTGATCCATCAATCCACAAGGTTTTCCAAAGAAAACATTCTCTGCATATTGTGCCACTTGTGCAATTTCCACAGAACTAATAGACATATCATTATATAATCCAGATAGAATTGTTCCCACAAGTACCTCAAAAGCTGCCGAACTAGACATTCCTGCTCCATTTAGTACATCGCTTGTTACATAGGCTTGAAAACCACCTACTTGATGTCCATTCTTCTTAAGCCCATATACCATTCCGCGAATTAAACCTGCAGAAGTCCCTTCTTCTGCATCTTTTTTTTCTAACTCACTAAGATCTACTGTAATCATAGGGTAACCATCAGATAATAGCTTAATTACATTTTCCTCTAATTTACTTGCTACTGCAATGGCATCCAGATTAATAGACGCAGCTAGAACTTCTCCATGCTGATGGTCTGTATGATTGCCGCCTACTTCACTTCTTCCCGCTGCACTGAATAATTCTACTTCACCTGAACCATACAACTCTTCGTATTTTTGGATTGCTTTCTGATAACGCTCATTTTGGTAGGATAATACACCTGTGTCCACATAAATCTCTGTTAGTCTGTCTTGATGTTGTTGTGCTGCAAATTCTTCCAATAATACTTTTGTGTCTTTCATATCAACTTTGCCCCGCCTTTACTTAATTTTTAATTTGTTTGATACCTTTGTCAGAAAATTTTTATTTCTCCAACTACAGGTTGAGCCTGTTAAGAATTGCACCTTAAGCTCGTCTTATAACCCTGACAAGAACTATTTTTCCTAATGGTAGATTAAGTTTATTAAGACTTACAGACTCGTTTCACACCTATGTAAACATTATATATGTTCTTTAGTAAAGGGTCAATATATTTAGTAAATATTGCTAAAAAATATTAGATTACTGCTCAAAGCTCAACAACACTATGAACATCAATACTCTGCAGAACGCTTAGAGGCACGGAGGTCCTCAGATATCTTACGCGCAAATATAATATAAGTAATATGACAACGATTATAACAATATAATAACCTCTGCTTGAACTTGATAAAGTTCTAAAAAATTTCCTGTTTCAAAAAAAGTGTGAATATATTGCTTTTTCTTGTTGTTCATAATCCACCTCCAGAAAAATAATATTTCTTAAATCTAGGAAATATTGTTTCTTTTTTTCAAACTCTTTGTTATACTGTATCTAATCAGAATCCAAATTTTTGTAATGTATTTACTAATAGGATTTTGACTAGCAAAATATCTGACATTCTTAAACTATTGGGAGGAATTTATGGCAACTATCAAAGATATTGCATTATCTGCAGGAGTTTCTCCTGCTACAGTCTCTAGAATATTAAATAATGATAATACATTGAATGTTTCTCCAGAGACGCGTCAAAAGGTACTGGATATTGCACATTCTCTCAAGTATAAGAAGAAAACTAGAACTTCTAATAAATCAGCTTTTACCTTAGGCATTGTCCAATGGTTCTCTCCACAACAAGAAATTGAGGACAATTATTATCTTCTCATACGACAGGGAATTGAAGATTTCTGTATGCAGAATTGTATCCATGTAATTCGAACCTATAAAGCAGATGTAAATTATATGGATTCTCTCAAAAATGTAGATGCATTAATTTGTATAGGCAAATTTAGTGAAAAAGAAATCCATCATTTCTGTGAAATGACCCCCAGTATTATTTTTTTAGATATGCCCATAGATGATATGACAGTTTCTACTATTACATTGGATTTTGAACATGCTGTGCAAACTGGCCTTGATTATCTTACTTCCCTTGGACATACTAGAATTGGATTTTTAGGTGGAAAAGAATATCTTGCAGACAGTCATTTGTTTCCTGATATGCGCAAAATTCTTTTTATAAAATATTGCCAAAAACACAATCTTATTTATCAACCATATGTATTTGAAGAATCTTTCACCATAGAATCTGGTTATCATATGATGAACAAGATTTTAGAACAAGATTTATTACCTACAGCAATCCTTGCTTCCAGTGACCCTATTGCAATTGGCGCACTTCATGCTTTAAATGACAAAGGACTAAGAGTACCCAAAGATATTTCCTTAATGGGCTTTGATGACACTAGTTTGTCTGCTTTTACTGCTCCACCTTTAACTACCATTCATGCTCCTGCTTATGATATGGGGAATTTTGGAGCAAATATTGTATTCCATATTTTAAAATCACAGCCCCCCACTGCTCTCAAAGTTAAACTCCCTTGTCAATTGATAGAGCGACAATCTTGTAGAAAATTATAATAAAAATTTATGTTTGTATTATACTTGTTCAAAACAAAGTAATCAAGAACACACATATTATCTAATGAAAAAGGTCATCGCCTTATGATTATCCAATCACAGATGCAATGACCTTTTCTTTTCGAACTTTTAGCTTCTAAAAATATTTTAAATAGGAAAATTTTTAATCATCTATCTCCTAAGAAAATTTTTTATTCTATAGAATAAAAAATAATATGCACATTTCTATAAGTGGAAGATATCACTATGTGACCACACGTGGGATATGCTTTTATTTCATTTTAATCTTTATGGTTCCTTTCTTGCCACTTCCATCGGTTGCCTT
>CAJUHG010000008.1:0-46519 GCA_910586005.1 uncultured Lachnospiraceae bacterium
GTTCCACCCTTGGATAAAACAGGAGAATGTTGGGCAAAAGAGATTGAAAAAGCATATGGAAAAAATTGTAAACGAGTAGAAAGGTATGCAATAAAAAAAGAAACAGGTATTTTTGATAAGGAAAAATTAGAAAAAATAGTAAATAATCTGAATCCAGAGTATGAGGTTCGATTGATAGATAAAGATATTTTTTTACAGACCAAGAAAGAAGCTTGGGCAATTGATTTTACTTCTCAATTTGCAAATTATGAGGATTATCATAAAAGGGGATTAGGAGCAGCAGTATTATATCAAGGGAAGTTGGTTTCTGGTGCCTCCTCCTATACGGTATATCGGGAAGGAATTGAAATAGAAATTGGAACAAAAAAGGATTTTCGCAGAAAAGGATTGGCAACTGTGTGTGGAGCTAAGTTAATTTTAGAATGTTTGAATAGAGGATTTTATCCAAGTTGGGACGCTCAAAATAAGTGGTCGGTAGCTCTGGCAGAAAAGTTAGGCTATCATTTTGACAGAGTTTATCCAGCTTATGAAGTTCGTGAGATTTGTGAGAGAAAAGGTTATGAATAACAATCTACTTTTTTAACTTCATTAAGGAAGTTCTATTTAAAGATTAGTATATAGCCTAAGTTCTCAATATCCAGATACAGTGACTGCTTGCAGACACAAGTATCTGGATATTAAAAATTAAGATGTTTAAAGTTTTTTTGGTATTTAAACCTTTCGTTTATAAAAAGATATATTTTAGTATAAATAACAAAGTTAATACATACATTAAAATACTGATTTTCTTCTTTTGGGCGTTGCCAGTGATTAGATTGACAATGGTCCAAGAGATTACACCAATTGCAATTCCCTCTGAAATACTATAGGCGAGAGGCATTGCAATAATACAAAGAAATGCTGGAATTGCATCTGCCATATCATCAAAATCAATTTTAATTACAGAACCCATCATATAGAATCCTACAATAATTAAAGCAGGAGCAATTGCAAAAGATGGTATGCTTAAGAACAATGGAGAAAAAATAACGGATAACAAGAAAAGAAGGGCAGTAGTAAGGGAGGTAAGTCCTGTACGTCCGCCAGCCGTTACACCAGAAGCACTTTCTACATAGGTAGTGGTTGTGGAGGTTCCAAAGATAGCACCAATACAAGTTGCAATTGCATCAGATAGTAGAGCTGGTTTAATCTTTGGTAGTTTTCCATCTTTATCTAGCATGTCCGCTTTTGAAGATACACCAATCAAAGTTCCAAGGGTATCAAATAAATCCACAAATAAGAAGGAGAACATAATAATGAAAAAGTCTCCAGTTTTAAGAGTACTAAAATCTACTCGAAACACAGCACCAAAAGTCTCCTTAAAAGGAGAAAAGTCAAGGCTTATAAGCCCAGAAGGAATCGTGGAATACATACCAGCTTCAGCAGAAGGTACATAAATACCAACTAATTCACAAAGGATACCAAGAATCCAAGTAACAAGGATTCCAACTAAAATACCACCTTTTACTTGTTTTACTAATAGCACTGCTGTGATCAATACACCAATAAGTGCCAGAATAGCACCAACGCCTACCGAGTGGAAGGTATCACCTTTAAAGGTTTGATAAGTTACCAGTGTGGAATCACTGTGAACAATTAATTTTGCATCTTGTAGGCCGATAAATGCAATAAATAAACCAATACCAACACTAACAGCAGCTTTTAAAGTAAGGGGAATGGCATTGAAAATAGCTTCACGTACATTAGTGAGGGACAAAAGAATAAAGATAATACCTTCTACTAATACAGCAAGCAATGCAATCTGCCAGGAGTAGCCCATACCTATTACTACTGTGTAAGCAAAGTAGGCATTTAGGCCCATGCCTGGAGCCAATGCAAATGGATAATTAGCAAGCATTGCCATAAGCAATGTGCCTACAAAGGATGCAAGTGCTGTTGCAATTAATATGGCCTTTGGATTCATACCAGTGACAGATAAAATATTGGGATTAACGGCAAGAATATATGCCATTGTCATAAAAGTAGTAAATCCAGCAATTACTTCTGTCTTAACAGTTGTGTTGTTGTCTTGCAACTTAAAAAATTTTTCTAACATAAATTTACTCTCCTTATTTTTTATATAAATAATTATAACATGCATTTTGAAAAAATACTATTTAAAAAAATAGCTCCCAATTTTTCTTTTTCTATGATATCTACGATTTGTATAAGTGAATATTTTTGTTTTTGTGTCTTATCAGCAATTGTCTTTTTCCTCAGAAACAATTGCTTCAATGGCATATGTTAGACCTTTTGTTATTGTAGAAACAGACATACAAGGAGTACCAGCAGGTTTGTTCATAATTTGTTCTTCTGAAAAAGGTACATGAATAAATCCAGCTTTTAGCCAAGGATATTTGTAAGTGGCAGCAAACAAGACACGATACATCAGACAATTACACACATAAGTGCCAGCAGAATAAGAGATGGAAGCTGAAATACCATGATCTTGAATATTTTTAACTATTTGTTTCACTGGTATAGTGGCAAAATAAGCAGTTTCTCCATTGGGTTCTAGAACTTCTTCAGAAGGCTGTATTCCATCATTGTCAGGAATACGCGCATCTGCAAAATTGATGGCTACTTTTTCTATAGTAATTTCAGAACGTCCGCCACCTTGTCCAGTATTTAAAATAATATCAGGATGATATGTTTTTATTTTTTGTTCTACAACTAGATAAGAATTAGCAAAAGAAGTTGGAATTTTGGTTTTTATAATTTGAGCTCCAGCAATTGTTGCTGGAAGAAATTTTACTGCTTCATAAGCTGGATTTAAGGTTTCACCTCCAAAAGGTTCAAATCCTGTAATCAGTATTTTCATATTATTTCTCCTTTATCACATATGATAAGTATAACATTGGTTTTAAAGTTATGGAAGGAGGAATAAAAAATACTTTTACTTCTAGAATGATTTGTGTTAAAATAATCAGAAACTTAAAATAGGAGTGACATATGGTAACTATTTTGGCAAATTTATTTATCAGGGATAAAGAGGATGTTAAAAATCCTATCATTCGTCAACAGTATGGAATGTTATGTGGTATGATTGGTATTATTTTAAATGTTCTATTATTTTTGGGAAAAATTTTAGCAGGTATTATTAGTCATTCTATCTCTATTACAGCGGATGCTTTTAACAATTTGTCAGATGCAGGTTCCTCCTGTGTAACATTGGTGGGTTTTAAGATGGCAGGAGCGCAACCAGATAAAGGGCATCCCTATGGTCATGGTAGAATTGAATATATTTCTGGATTAATTGTCTCTGGTGCCATTCTTATTATGGCTTTTGAATTAATCAGGACATCTATTTCTAAAATTTTCCATCCTCAAATAATAAAATTTAATTTTTTAACAGCAGTGATATTATTAATTTCTATTCTAATTAAATTATATATGGCATATTATAACTATCAGATTGGAAAAAAAGTAGAATCAGCAGCTATGCGTGCTACTGCGATAGATAGTTTAAGTGATACTTGTGCTACTACAGTAGTTTTAGTTGCTGCGATTGCAGGTAAAATTTTTGGAATACAAATTGATGGATATTGTGGAATTTTAGTGGGATTATTTATTTTTTATGCAGGAATCAATGCGGCAAGAGAGACATTAAATCCATTACTTGGGCAGGCACCAGAAGAAGAGTTAGTAAAACAGATTGAAGAAATTGTATTGTCTCATGAAGAAATTTGTGGTATTCATGATCTGCTTGTTCATGATTATGGACCTGGGAAATTGATGATTTCCCTTCATGCAGAAGTTCCAGCAGAAGGAAATATTTTAGAATTACATGAGGTAGTAGATCATACAGAAGCTGAATTACAAAGAAAATTGAGATGTGATGCTGTGATTCATATGGACCCAGTAGTGACAGAAGATGAATATATTCTTAATTTGAAACAGACAATAGAAAAGATTATTAATGAGATAGATCCTATTATTACTATGCATGATTTTCGGGTAGTAATGGGAGCGAGTCATACAAACTTAATTTTTGATGTTGTAATTCCTTACAAGTATCCATTAAGTGATGAAGTATTGAAAGAACAAATACAAAGACGTACGGCTGATGTTATAGGAAAGAGTTATTTTGTGGTGATTCAAGTGGATAAATCATATTATAAGTAAGTATATTTAGGTATAATTATGAAGATAATATGTATATAAGTAAGAAAAATAGAGGAAAATTGTTCAGTTTTTCTTGTATAAAGGCTAGTATTTCGGTGGAAATTACCAGTTTTGTAGAAAACTACTTGAAAAAGAGAAATAGTTGGGGTATATTTATTACGTTATAAAGCACCCGAGAACAGCTTGTATGATGGTATTACATGGAAAGAGAGATAAGATGAGTGAAAAGAAAATTATTGTATCTAATGTAGCTAAAGAGTACAGCAATCCGATTGCAGAGTTAGTGCAAGTGGCTTGTCAGTTTGATAGTGAAATCAGATTGGAGAGCAGTGAAGCAAAAATCAATGCAAAAAGTATTATGGGAATCATGGCATTTAATCCGTCAAAAGGAATGACTGTGAATATAGTGGCTGATGGAAGCGATGAAGAAGAAGCTTTATTGGCAATGGAAAAATTTTTAGTCTGTCAGTAAAAGAATCAGGGAGGAAAAACCATTATGGCAAAGAAAGACGAGAAAGTAACTCCGGTAAAAACTTCAACTAAAACAACAGCAAAAGAAGATGTAGTTGTAAAGTCTAAAGACGAAACAAAAAAGGCTGTAGCTGATGTCAGTGTAGAAGAAGTAGAAAAAGCAAAGGAGACAGTAGAAAAAACAACGGAAGAATCACAACAAGACGAAGCAAAAAAGGAAGCTTCTGCAAAGAAAACAACTAAAAAAGCTCCAGCAAAAAAAGCAGAAGTGAAAAAAGAGGTAGAAAAAGTGGAAGAAATATATCTTCAATTTCATGGACAGGAAATATTTACAAAAGAAATCTTAGATAAAGCAAAGCAAGCTTATGTGGCGGAAGGACATAGAGAATCTTCTATTAAATCCATTCGTTTGTACATCAAACCAGAAGAAAATATGGCTTATTATGTAATCAATGAAAAAATCGCCGGTGGTGTGGCTTTATAAAATAAAAGTAAATATAGAATTAGAAAAGGAATGTTGCCAAATAATCAATGTTAGTGATTCGGCGACACTCCTTTTTTCTTCTTTGTTAAAAATTCACAAATAGTATAATTCTAAAATGATTGTTTTCACAGTAACAGTCTATATTTCCTCCTAGCTTATCAGAAAAGACTAGTACACTTTGCATCCCCAATCCGTGATTTTCCCCTCTTTTGCTTTTGGGAAGTCCAGTAATGGAGTCAAAATTGACTTCCTTCTCACATTCATTTTCTATATCAATAAGCAAATATTCTGTTGTACAGTGAATTTTGGCATCTACATATCTCTTGATAGGTTCTAAATTTTTTACATTGAATACTGCATTTTCTAACAGATTTGCAATCACAAGAGCAAATTCATACTCATTCACAGGGATTTGCTTAGGTATTAGTATATCTAACTGTAAAGTAATTTGAAAAGATTGTGCTTGTTCTGCCATTTTTAGGAGAATTGTATTGATAATCAGATTTTCACAATATCGAACAATTTTATTCTCATTCACTACCTCATTGATATGTTCCGCTATATTTCTGATTTCATCATATTCTTCCTGATCTAATAAGGAATCTATCATTGTGGAATAATGTCTTATGTCATGCCGCAATATTTTTAGATTTTTTTCAGACTGTTCTACTAAATAGTATTGGCTTTCTAATCCCTTGATATATGATTCAAACATTACATTTTTCCAATATCCCTCTACTTGTTTGGTTTCGCTATCTACATATCTCAGTACTACCACATAAGACACAAGCATTGTAATCATTAAGAATATACTGACAAGGATATTCTCAGGATACTCATAAAGTGTATAAGGAAAGAAGGCGAGACAGGAAAAGCTACAAAAAAAGAAGGATGGAATTAGACATAGTTCCCACCAACCCTTTCTAAAGTCCCATTCATAAAATTTATGGAATATATTCCCAATTCTAAAAAAAAGCACAAATAAAATAACAACATGCATCAAAGTATTTCCCACCAGTGCTAGAAAAAAATTGTTTGTATAGATATACAAAATGGATGCTGTTATGCTTCCTACTATTACATAATTGGAGGCACTCAGTCCGATGAATAATACTCTGCTGTCTCTTTTCTTAGAAATAAAAAGTCCAGTAGACTGTGCTACAAGAATTTGAATGATATCTGCGAAAAAGTAGCATAGTTTACTATCAGGAAATAGATTTAGTTTAACATAGTCTAGTAAGTTCATCACAGAAAACGAAATGAAACATATGCCTAGTGTTTTTTTAGGAGAATAGCGGTGCATCAAAAACAGATAGATAAATGCCATAAAAAATACATGACTTAGCATATAGGATATATCTTTAAAATAAACCATTTTGTCCTCCTATCTGTATTTTCCAGAAACAAAAAGAAGATATTCTCTTTTGACTTTTGCAGTTCTTGCCTTACTAACAGGGAGCTGTTTCCCAGATTCCATTATAATACTATCTATGGTTAGTCGTTTTACATAATCAAGATTGACAAGGAAGGACTTGTGAATCTGCTGAAAGTTTCTTTTTTCTGCAATCTCTTGTATCTCTTCCTCAAAAGATTTTCTAATAAAAAGACTTTTCAATATTTCTCCATTAGCTAGGTGTACTTCTAGTTTTCGGTGGGCATTTTCAATATATTCTATTTTAGAATAAGGTACTTGTATCAACCCATCTTTTGTTTTCATTAGATACATAGGCTCTTTTTTTACTATGGCATGGGAAAGAGCATAGTCTAGTGCTTCAAAAAGCTTGTCCTCATTGACAGGCTTTAAAAGGTATCTTACAGCACGTACCCCATAGGCATCTAGTGCAAAATCATCAGAAGAGGTGATGTAGATAATTACATTTTCACATCCAAATTTTCTGATTTGATTGCCAAGGTCAATGCCTGTTCGCTTTGGCATTAGCATATCTAAGATATAAATATCTGATAATTTTCCTTCTGATATCTTATAATACAGATCAGAAGGATCAGAAAACTTCTCTAGTTTAAAGGTTCTAGCAGGATATAGTGTCTTATATTTTAGCAATAACTTTTCTATTTTAAATAA
Source organism: uncultured Lachnospiraceae bacterium (assembly GCA_910586005.1). Classification (GTDB taxonomy): domain Bacteria; phylum Bacillota; class Clostridia; order Lachnospirales; family Lachnospiraceae; genus Petralouisia. Next base: position 7,203 of record CAJUHG010000008.1, read on the forward strand.
ATCTTCCATATTGTCATCACAAATTGTTATTTTCATATATATCTCCCTATCTCCACAGGACAACAATGGTAAAATTTAGATCTAGCATTCCTGTTTACAGGGAAAACACTTTGATTCTTTCTTTCATGTTCTGTGAATGTGTGTTTAACATTTTTGCTTTATCGGAAATTTTTTCAATGTCTTCATAAACTTTTTTTATATCTGTTAAAATTTCTTCTACACTAGCAAGATTCTCTTCCGAAATGGCAGCGGAATTTTGAACGATTGCTATTGTATTTATTCGGGTTTCTTCTAGTTTTTGAGATTCTTGCATAATGTATTCCATTCCGCTTACCATTTCATGAATACTCACATTGACATCCCGAACTTTATCACTGGTTTTGATAATATCTTTTTCCTGCTCTTCTACTGCAGCTTTTGTTTCTTTCATCCGCTCCAAAGCATGAGTGGAATGCATATTTAAGGTGTTTACAATCTCTTTAATTTCTTTTGCCTCAGTATTGGATTGTTGGGAAAGTTGTTGGATTTCTGCTGCCACTACAGCAAACCCGTTTCCTTGGTCCCCTGCTCTTGCGGCCTCAATGCTAGCGTTGAGAGAGAGTAAATTTGTCTTAGATGCAATAGCTGTAATAACTTCTGTGGCAGAACTTATTTTTGCAACGGATTCACTGGTAAGGTTTGTTTGTTCAGAGAGGAAATAAATAGCTTCCTTTACATTTGCCATCATTTTGTTTAATTGTTCAAAATGAAGCAATGTCTCCTTGGATATCTTCCTTATTTTATTGCTCATATCATTGAGTTTGGTCATTTCTGCTCCATTATGCCCTATCATTTCTCCCATTTCCATTACATTTTGGCTAGTTTGTACTGCATCCTCCGTTTGGTTATTGCAGCTTCTAGAAATATTATGTACGGCATTGTCTACCTCTTTCATAATATGATAGACAGTTTCTGTTGTATTTTTTAGAATATCTGATTCTTGAAAGACATCATCACTCTTTGTTCTAATTCCATAAATAATTTGTCCAAATTTGTCCTTTAGACTTTCAATATTCCTTCCTAATTCCCCTATTTCATCTTTTCGTTGAAGAATTTTATCCTCTACAATAATATCTAGATTACCACTAGACATCATGCCCAGAAGTTGCATGTTTTTATTTAATAAGACTACAATCTTGTTCACTATATAATATATCACTATCACAGATAAAATAATGCCAAACAATATTATCATCAAAAGCTGCAATCTTACTTTATTGATAATTTGAGAAACAGAATCCTGTGGTGTTCCAAGGAAAATCATTCCAACTATATCTGTTGTTCCATCCTGATAAAAAGGAGTATAATATACAATATAATCTTTGCCTAGTATATTTACCTGTCTGTTCTGATAGGATTTTCCCTCAACTAAAACCAATTGTGAAACTTCTGAAGGTGCTTTTGTGCCAATCTGTCTAGTTCCATTTTTATCCACAATAGAGGTAAGTATTCTGGTATCATTCCAAAATATGGTTACATCTAAACCCGTATTTTCCTTAATATGGTCTACAATATCTAGGGATTGTGAGATATTGAGGTCCTCTCCCTTCCATAAATTTCCTTTTTCATCTAGTTGATATGCACCATCATAACCTATTTCAAAAATATCTTTTACTGCAAGTGTAGTTGCATGCATACCCAGATATGCTTCATCATAAATTCCATTTGCCATTCTGTCCGCCGCGACCAGAAACATACTGACACCAAGTAGAATTACTGGAATAAGTGATAGTGACAAAATTTTTGCTTTCAGTTTCATTTTAGCAGTCTCCTTTTTTTGTTAATACTTAAAAAATATGAAATATTTTAATATTATAGCATTGATTCAAATCTTTATGTTTCCCTTTTCTGCGCAAAAAATAGTTAAAATTTCGCATATTATGACAAATAACGATACAATAGTTGTTACAATTTGTTTTTACAGTTTTCTTATAACAAATTCAGTTTCTGTAAATTTTTCCTACAAAAAATAATTACCAGTACTCGAAAGTTATCAGCAGTTGGTGTAAAATAATTTAAAATATACCTTATTTATGAAAAGACCAAATGGTCATATGTGCCTTAGAGGAGTGTCATAGGATACCCAGAGAATAAACAAATTGCTAGATAATTATCCCAAAAAGGAGTGAAAAAATGTATAAGTTATTAATCGTGGAAGATGATGCTGTAATTGCTAAAACTATTAAAAAACATATGGAAGGGTGGGGATATGAAGTGGTGTGCGTTGAGGATTTTAAAGATGTATTGCAAATTTTTGTTACTCAAAAACCACAACTTGTTTTAATGGACATATCTTTGCCTTTTTATAATGGATATCATTGGTGTGATGAGATACGAAAAGTTTCCAAAGTACCTGTAATTTTCATTTCTTCTGCTTCTGACAATATGAATATTGTTATGGCAGTGAATATGGGAGGAGACGATTTTGTTGCAAAACCTTTTGATTTGAATGTTTTACAAGCAAAGATTCAGGCTATGTTGCGAAGAACTTATGATTTTGCTGGAGAAAATAATCTGATAGAACATAAAGGAATGATTTTTGATAGTGGAAAAGGAATGATTACTTATGAAGGTGTACAAGTAGAACTCACCAAAAATGAGATGGGAATTTTGAAAATGCTCTTAGAACAAAAAGGGAGAATTGTAACTAGAGACAAATTAATGGAAAGACTTTGGGAGTCTGATAGTTTTATTGATGATAATACTTTAACAGTAAATGTAGCTAGGTTGCGTAAGAAGTTAGAAGAAGTTGGAATTGAAGATATGATTAAAACGAGAAAGGGAATTGGTTATGCGGTGGATGAAAGCATATCTTAAGCGTCATTGCTTGGGAATCTTTTTGTATATAATTTTTGCATTGATTGTTACAGTTGTGTTTTATTTATATCATTTATCTGTGGAACCAGTCGTTTATGCAATGGGATTGTGCATCATAATTGCAATTATTGTTTTGGTGGTAGATGGTTGGAAATATTATAAGAAAGCAGAAAAACTAGAAAGACAACTAGAAGCAGTAAAAAATGGAGTGGAAAAACTTCCGCAACCAGAAGATGAGATAGAATATTTATATCAAAAATTGTTGGAAAATTCCAAAGAGGAGCGTATTCAACAAGTGGCAAAAATTATGAAAGAAAAAGCGGAAATAACAGATTATTTTACTTTATGGACCCATCAGATAAAAACGCCTATTGCTGCTATGCGCTTATTGTTACAACAGGAAATGATAGAGTTTGAACAGTATTATGAACAGAAAAAGGAGACTGAATCAGAACTATTTAAAATAGAGCAATATGTGGAAATGGTATTACAGTATCTGCGTTTAAATAGTAATATCAATGATTTTGTATTAAGAGAGTATGAATTAGATTCTATTATTTGTCAGGCAGTGCGAAAATATGCTCCTATGTTTATTCGCAAAAAATTGATACTTCACTATCAGCCATTACAAGTAAAAGTGGTGACAGATGAAAAATGGTTAGTATTTGTATTGGAACAAATTTTGAGTAATGCTATTAAATATACAGCTTCTGGACAGGTTTCTATTTATATCGAGGGGAGCTGTTTAGTGGTAGAAGATACTGGTATTGGAATTTTAGCAGAAGACTTACCTCGAATTTTTGATAAGGGTTACACAGGATATAATGGAAGAAGTGACAAAAAAGCCTCTGGAATTGGATTATACCTTGTAAAAAAAATATTGAATAAATTAGGACATAAGATTTTAGTAGAGTCAGAAACTGGAAAGGGAACAAAAGTAAAGTTATTGTTTTAATATGAAATTACCATGTTTTGCATGGCATACGCTTCATCACAAAGATACTTATGACATTTTTGAATTTCTATGTCTTTTTTCTATATCTTACAAAATCGTAAGATTTAATCCCAAAATGTAAGTCAAAGCTAAGGTAAGAGATTCTCTTTTTTTATATACTACATGTAGAACGACAGCCAAACATAAGTAAATTTTATAATAAATAGGATTAGGAATTAAAAAGGAGGATATTATGACAATTTTAGAAGTAAGTAATGTAAAAAAAGTATATACTACAAGGTTTGGCGGAAATCAGGTTCATGCTTTGACAGATGTAAGTTTTTCTGTAGAAAAAGGAGAATATGTGGCAATCATGGGAGAATCTGGTTCTGGTAAAACCACTCTTTTAAATATTTTAGCAGCATTAGATAAAGCAACAGCCGGATTAGTGCTTTTGAATGGAAAGAATCTTTCTGCAATACGTGATGCGGAAGTATCTTCTTTTCGAAGAGAGAATTTAGGTTTTGTATTTCAAGACTTTAACTTATTAGATAATTTTAATCTTCAAGATAATATTTTTTTACCACTAGTACTTGCTGGAAAGAATTATAATGAAATGCGCAGTCGTTTGATGCCTATTGCGGAAAAATTAGGAATTGGCACTATTTTAAATAAGTATCCATATGAAGTATCTGGTGGTCAGAAACAACGTGCAGCGGTAGCACGTGCGTTGATTACCAATCCACAATTGGTTTTGGCAGATGAACCAACAGGGGCTTTGGATTCAAAAGCAGCAGAAAGTCTTCTTTCTTTATTCCAGACGATTAATGAGGAAGGTCAGACAATCTTAATGGTAACTCATTCTATCAAAGCGGCTAGCTGTGCAAAACGAGTGTTATTTATTAAGGATGGTCAAGTATTTCATCAAATTTATAAGGGGTCAAGTACAGATGAAGAAATGTACCAAAAGATTTCTGATACACTTACAGTAATTACGACAGGTGGTGGAAAACATGAGTAGATTTTTTTATGGAAAACTTGCTTTTAGCAATTTAAAGAAAAACGCAAGATTGTATTTGCCTTATATGCTAACAGCGATTGGGGTTAGTGCCATGTATTATATTATGTTAGCAATTACTAAAGACGAAGGCATACAAAAAATGCCAGGAAGTGAAAGCTTGCAGATGGTCTTAGGTTTAGGATGTGGTGTGATTACTATTTTTGCTGTGATATTTTTATTTTATACCAACAGTTTTCTGATGAAACGGAGAAAAAAAGAGTTTGGTCTTTTTAATATTTTAGGTATGGAAAAGCGTCATATTGGAAAAATGATGTTCTGGGAAACAGGTATGATAGCAATTGTATGTATCATAGGAGGCGCTATCACAGGAATTATTTTATATAAATTAGTAGTGTTAATTTTGCTTCGAATTACTGGGTTAGAAGTGCCTTTTGGATTTTATATTTCATTTTCTGCAGTGAAAAGTATGGTAATTTGTTTTTTGTGTATCTTTGCAGTTACACTTTTCTATAATTTATTTCAAGTGCGAAAAGCAAAACCAATTGAACTGTTACAAAGTTCTAATCAAGGAGAAGCGGAACCCAAGACACGATGGCTTATGAGTTTAATAGGTATATTGGCTCTGGGAGTAGGATATGCAATTGCAATTGTAGTGGAAGACCCAATCGGAGCTTTGCTTATGTTCTTTGTAGCGGTTATCCTAGTTATGATAGGTACTTATTGTCTATTTGTGGCGGGTAGCGTGGCCATATTAAAACTAATGAGAAAAAATAAAAAGTACTTTTATCGTACCAAACATTTTATTTCTGTATCTGGAATGATTTATCGTATGAAACAGAATGCAGTTGGTTTGGCAAATATCTGTATTTTAAGTACTATGGTGCTGGTTATGATTGCAGGTACTGTTTCCCTTTATGCAGGAGTAGAAGATGTAATCAATAAGCGTTATCCAAAAGATATTACTATGACTGGATATAGAAATATGACAGATAAGCAAATTGCAGATCTAAATGGGATATTAGAACAAGCAGTGAATGAAACTGGATTGAGCATAGAAGATAAAACAGAGTATACCTCTTTGGCAGTTACAATTATAAAAAATGGAGAGAATATGCAAATTGTAAATATTAACTCAACAATGCCAGAAGGTAAGATGGTTATGACAGAATTTATAACATTGGAGGAGTATAATCAAATTACTAAACAACAACAAGAATTAAAGGAAGATGAAATATTAGTTTATGTGATGAGAGGAAAAGAAGGGGAACAGAATTATCATATCAATGAAAAAACGTTTCATATCAAAGAATATTTGAAAGATTTTGATATGGAAGGTTTAGATACAAACTTAGTTTATGATATTTATTTTATCATAGTGAAAGATAAAACTGTTCTAAGTGAGATAGATAGCATGCAGCAGGAAGTTTTTGGAGAACAGGCAAGTAATTTTACACATTATATGTATGCAGATATCAGTGGAACAGCACAGCAGATTCAGGATTGTACAAATAGAGTAGGAGAATTAATAGAAGTGTATAATCAAGGACATAATGAAGAGGAATGTATGATAGTAAGGGTAGAAAATAGAGAAGAGAATAAAGAAGATTTTCTTATTTTTTGTGGAGGATTTCTGTTTTTAGGAGTATTTCTGGGATTTGTATTTTTGATGGCAACAGTATTGATTATTTACTATAAGCAGATTTCGGAAGGTTATGAAGATAAAACAAGATTTGCAATTATGCAAAAAGTGGGTATGAGTCCAAAAGAAGTAAAATCATCTATTCGCAGCCAAGTACTAAAAGTTTTTTTCCTTCCATTGATTATGGCATGTATCCATCTTGCAATGGCTTTTCCAATGATGAATCGGTTAATTCTTTTATTTGGTATGTCAAATGTGGGATTGTTTGCAATTTGTACTATTATTACGATAGGAGTTTTTACTGTAATCTATGGAATTGTGTATGGAATGACCGCACGCACATATTATCGAATTGTAGGAGAATCATAGAGGATATATTAGATTTTCTTTGTATTCATAACAATAGATAATTTGTAAAGTTGACGTTTGGGATTGATCATGAAAAGAGAAGTTATTCTAACATTTTCTATGAAAGATAGAAAAAATAGAATAGCTTCTCTTTTGGAGTTTATGAACTTTCTATTGTTTATGATAATAAAAAATCCGCATAGCATGTTTTTTATTATGGATGAAAATATTTTATAAAAAGAGAAAACAAAAAAGTTGTCTATTTTAGTCTTTTCGCTTTATATTTTTTTACTAAGGTTTCAATTCTTTCATAGGGGTCCAACAAATCACTGATGGAAGTATCATGATTTAAGGTATCAATAATATATGCAATATATTTGCTCATATCACAACTAATATAATAAGGTTTACTTAAAAGTTCAGGTGTTTGGTAAGTAAGGTTAGTAGTAACTACTTTGTAAATAGTTCCCTCTTTTACAGCTTTGTCAAATTTTTCAAGACCATTTGTAAACAAACCAAAAGTAGATACTACAAATATTCTATTTGCTTGTCTCTTCTTAAGTTCTGTTGCAACATCGATCATACTATCACCAGAAGAAATCATATCATCAATAATTAAAACATCTTTGCCAGCTACAGAAGAACCAAGAAATTCATGTGCGACAATAGGGTTGCGACCATCTATGATTTTGCTATAATCTCTGCGTTTGTAGAACATGCCCATGTCAAGACCAAGAACGTTTGCAAGATACACAGCTCGATTCGTACCACCTTCATCAGGGCTGATAACCATCATATGTTCACTGTCAATTTGCAGATCATCCACTTCATTTAAAATACTTTTAATAAACTGATAGGCAGGTTGTACTGTCTCAAAACCATGTAAAGGAATGGCATTTTGTACACGAGGATCATGGGCATCAAAGGTAATGATATTGTCTACTCCCATGCTTGTTAATTCTTGTAAAGCAAGTGCACAATCTAGAGATTCCCGAGAGGTACGTTTATGTTGGCGGCTTTCATAAAGAAAAGGCATAATTACAGTAATTCTTCTAGCTTTACCGCCTACAGCAGCAATAATACGTTTTAAATCTTGGTAATGATCATCAGGAGACATATGGTTTTTATGTCCACATACAGAATAGGTAAGGCTGTAATTGGTTACATCTACCATAAGGAATAAATCATAACCTCTTACAGAGTGCTTGATAATTCCTTTGGCTTCACCTGTTCCAAAGCGAGGAGTAGAGCATTCCATTAGATATGTGTCTCGCTGGTAACCACGAAAGGCAATATCATTTTCATGTTCATGTTCTCGTTCTGCTCGAAATTGTACAAGATATTTGTCCACCATCTTGCCCAATTCTTGGCAACTTTCTAAGGTGACAACGCCTAAAGAGCCAGTAGGAATAGTTTCATAATTTCTTTCGTTACGCTGCATTGCAAAGTCCTCCATAAAATATATTGAAAATGTTTTCATGTATCTGCAAAATCTATCGGAATTGCCAAAATTATAGCATTATTTTGAGGGTGCGACAAGGGGGTGTAACTTTTTTTGTAAACGAATATCATCTCCAAATAGTTTTATCATTATATAATTGCTAGAAATTCTAGAAAAAGTGCGTTCAGAATAAATGTCAGCAAGCTGTCCTAAACTTAAATTAGTGGAAATAATAGTAGATTTTCTTCTAAGGATACGCTCATTCAGGCATAAAAATAATTGTGAAGTTGTAAAGGAGTTCGAGAACTCTGTACCCAAATCATCTATAATTAGTAAATCACATTCAAAAATATTTTGATAATCTTCCTTAGAGCTTGTTTCTTTCTCAAAGGTATTTTTTTCAAATATATGAAACAAAGAGGAAGCTGAAAAATAAATAACAGAATGACTCGAATCTAGTAGTTCTTTTGCTACACAATTGGATAGGTAAGTTTTTCCAATTCCTATGTCTCCATAAAAGAATAAATTTTTATATTCCTTATCAAAAGTTTTGATAAAATCCATACAGAGAGAAACAGCTTGTTTGGCAGTAGCAAGACTTGTTAATCCAGTAGAAGGATTTTTAATGGAATCGGAATAGTAATCAAAAGAAAAATTTTGAAAATTTTCTTTTTGCAATATTTGGCGGATATTAGATTGTGTATAAACTAAGTCGATAGCAGCCTGTTTGAAACAATGACATTTTTTACCACCAATATATCCTGTATCCTTACAGTCTGGACAATCATAAGGAGGTTCAAAATAATTTTCTGGATATCCATGACTGATCAGAAGTTGTTTTTTTTCAGCAATTAAAGTAGATAGTGTTTCTTTCAACAATGGCAAAGCACTTTCATCCCCTTCTATTAATTTTTTTGCCTCAGTGATAGAACAAGAAGAAATAGCATGATCTATCTCAGCGAGACGAGGGATTTTTTGGTAAAGGGAATTTATTCTTTCCATGACAATATGATGGTTTTCTAGTTGTTTTGCTTCATAGCGGCGAATTAAAGAATTATATTGTGTGTTACTTAAAGCCATGATATATCTCCTAGTGTTTGCTATTTCATAATAAAATCCTTATATGTCTCTTAATGTGTCAATGAAAAAAGTTATCCTATGTTTTCTAGTGCTTGCTGTTTAATAATTCTGCTTCTAACTGGTCAATATTATAAGTACGTTGTGGAAAATTATTAAATCGGTTGACAGTAGCAGTTTTTATAGGGACAGGTTTTGTTATTTTCGCAGCCTGAAAGGCTTCATCTGATTTGTGAATATCAGCAACTGTTTGAATATTCTGTTTTTTCCAGTTAGAAAGAATACTTTCTGTATATTCAAAATTAGGTTGATGAATAGCAAGAATCGTACGACTGCAGGCTTCTGTAATCATATCCTGTTCAAAGCCAAATTCTTTCCTCCATTTTTCTATATAAGCAACTTCTGCTGGAATTAGGCTACGGTTATTAATACCAAGTGCTTTCATAACAGCATAGTGAAGTTGATTGTGTGTGCTGATATTGTGTTTTGCTTGTGCTACTGTTTCAATATGAGCATCTTTCCAACTTAGAGCAATTTTCTCCATGTAACGAAGATTAGAATGTCCATTTACAATACAATATTCCAAAAGATATACAATTAGATCACTAGAAAATTCAAGTTCATCATACCAGTAAAATAAAGTCTGAATATCTGTGGGAGTAAGTGGTCTTCCAAAATAACTTTCTGCTACAAATAATAACTCTTGTACCTCTTCTTTTTCCCGAAAAGCTACGATATCATTGGCTGTATAGATAGGTTTTGTATCGGCAGGTTTTGGATAGGAGGATATGGAAGTAGTAGGAGATTCAGCATTTTGGTTTAAAGTTGGAAAAGAGATATCTGCTTTTTTCAAAGAAATGGTATCATCTTTTGGAAAGGTAGTACCAGATTCTAAGAAGTAAATACTAGAAATAGAATTGTTTTCATCGTATTCAATATGAAGCAAATTCATTTTTTCCCAATATTTTAAGGCACGTTGGATATCTTTTTCTGTGTGGTCAAACTTGTCCGCAGTTCTAGAAATAGAAAAACTACAATTGGATGAATTCATACAACGAAGTAAATATAAATATATTTTAACAAATTCTCCATTAGCATTTGTCATATATTCATCTATAAAGCGGTTAGAAATTTCTGTGGTAGAATTGGTGTCATTTTTGTGTAATTTAATGTTTGCCATAATCCTCCTCCAATCTGAATTTCTTTCTAGTGTAATATTGTTTTCCAGTGTCTTGATACAAATGAAAGTATAGTAAAGTATAGCACATTAAAATCAAAATGAGAAGTGCAATTTTTCCACGAAATCCAGTGAAATCAAGGGATTACAGAATTGTTGATAGTGTTGATAATGTTGATAAAAATTTTTGAAAATATTATGGTAACAAGTTAAAATCCATATAAACAGGAAAAAAAGAGGAAAATTCAAATATAAGGGGAAATTTTTATGTAAACTAAAAATCCACATTCCAATGGAGAAGTTTTCCCCAAGTGGAATGTGGATAATGTGGATAACTATTTTCCAAGTAGCTGTTCACCTACTTGTACGATATCTCCAGCCCCCATAGTTATCAACATATCACCGTTTATACATTTTTTTAATAGGAAATTTGTAATTTGGTCAAAAGATGGAAAATAATAACATTCACATCCTGAATTTTGTAACATTTTTTGTATTATTTCTGAACTAATACCCAAAGTATCTGTTTCACGCGCCGCATAAATATCTGCTAGTACAACAATGTCAGCAATAGAAAGTGCTTGGACAAATCCCTCTAAATATTTTTTGGTACGAGAATAGGTATGAGGTTGAAAAACGCAAATCACACGTTGATAATTACAAGCCTTAGCAGTTGTAAGAGTAGCAGTAATTTCAGTGGGATGGTGCGCATAGTCATCTATAATTGTAATGCCGCCTAAATTACCTTTATATTCAAAACGTCTTTCTGGAGTATGAAAGTCATTTAAAGCAGCTTGAATCTGGGAAAAAGAAAAATTCATTTCCATAGCTAAAGCACATGCAGCTAATGCATTTGATACATTATAAAGACCTGGTACCTGAAGAGAAATTTCTCCCACAGCAACTTCTTTTTGCATTAATGTGAAGTTTGCACAACCTTGTGTATTAAAAGTTATGTTGCTGGCATAATATGAATAAGAGGCGGTCAAGCCATAAGTTACAATGTTACAGTTAAGATTTTCTGTAATTTCCTTATAATTTTCAATTTCACCATTGAGAATTAAGGTGCCATTGTCAGGAACATTGTTAGCAAATTTAGTAAAAGAATGACGGACATCAGCGAGATTTTTAAAGAAATCAGGATGATCCTCTTCAATATTTAAGATAAGAGCATATTTTGGATAGAAGTTTAGAAAACTGTTTGTATATTCACAGGCTTCTGTTAGAAAAATATCAGAGTTTCCTACACGAATATTTCCACCAATCGAGTCCAAAATACCACCAATAGATACTGTGGGATCTACAGATGCTTTTAAGAAAATATGTGTAATCATAGAAGTTGTAGTGGTTTTTCCATGTGTGCCAGATACAGCTATGGATTCTTTGTAGTTCTCCATAATCTGTCCTAAGAGTTCTGCTCTAGTCAGCGTAGGAATTTGTTTATCCAGTGCGGCTTTTAATTCTGGATTGTCAGGATGAATGGCAGCAGTATATACTACCACATCAATTCCTTCTGTGATGTTGGAGGCACGTTGGCCATATAAAATGTTAGCTCCCATATGAGCTAAGTGTTCTGTTAAGTTTGTTTTTTTGGAATCAGAGCCAGAAATATGGAAATTTTCTTTTAGTAAAATTTCAGCAAGACCGCTCATACTAATTCCGCCAATACCGATAAAATGAAGATGAATTGGTTTTTTAAAATTAATTTTATACATATTTTTTACCTGCCCACTCTAATTTTAATTTCCGCGAACAATAAGCCAAGCAGCCGCATAAAGTGCCCTGTGGGTGTGCGGATATTGGTGAATGTTGCGGAGGTGCTATGCGCTGGTGGCGCATATTAACTAATTATTTTCATTTTATACCAATATAATTTATTTTGCAAATTGAAAATAGGAGGGGGTAGGGGAAAATAATGGAATTTTGTAACAATATATTCTAAAATTATTGTATAATATGACAAAGAAATCTATTTTACGAGAAAAAAATTGTGAAATATGTGTACTAAAAGATTCTTTTGTGGTATAATTGGTCTACAAGAAACAAGAAATTAACTGACGAGAGGTGAGAGACATGATTCATAAAGAAATGATTGCTATGCTTTTAGCAGGAGGTCAGGGAAGCCGTTTGGGTGTATTGACTTCTAATGTTGCAAAACCTGCTGTGGCATTTGGCGGCAAATATCGGATTATTGATTTTCCATTAAGTAACTGTGTAAACTCGGGAATAGATACCGTTGGTGTATTAACACAATATCAGCCATTGCGGTTAAATGCTCATATTGGAATTGGAATTCCGTGGGATTTGGATCGTAATCATGGAGGAGTGACAGTATTGCCTCCCTATGAAAAGAGTGATAACAGTGAGTGGTATACAGGTACAGCAAATGCCATATATCAAAACTTGAATTATATTGATAGTTATCATCCTGAATATGTATTAATTCTTTCAGGAGATCATATTTATAAGATGGATTATGAAGTGATGCTTGATTTCCATAAAGAAAATAATGCTGATGTTACGATTGCTGCTATGCCAGTACCTTGGGAAGAGGCAAATCGTTTTGGACTTGTAATTACAGATGAAAATAAGCAAATTCTAGAATTTGAGGAAAAGCCAGAAAATCCAAGAAGCAATCTTGCATCCATGGGTATTTATATTTTTAATTGGAGTGTATTAAGAGAAGCTCTAGTAACTATGTCAGAACAGAGTAACTGTGATTTTGGTAAACATATTATTCCTTATTGCAGAGAGAATGGAAGAAGATTATTTGCCTATGAATATAATGGATATTGGAAGGATGTAGGGACACTTGGTTCTTATTGGGAGGCCAATATGGAATTGATTGATTTAATTCCAGAATTTAATTTATATGAGGAGTATTGGAAAATTTATACCAAGAGTGAAGCAATTGAACCCCAATATATTGCAGAGGATGCGGTAACAGAACGTTGTATTATTGGAGAAGATACTGAGATTAATGGTAAGATATATGGTTCTGTGATAGGTTCTGGTGTTGTAATTGGTAAGAACTCTGTGATAAGAGATTCCATTATTATGGAGAACACAGTAATTGGTGATAATGTTACCATAACAAAGTCTATTCTTGCAGAAAATGTAAAAGTAGGCGATAATGTGGAACTTGGAATTGGAGAAGAGGCAGAGAATCAATTAAATAAGAGTGTCTATTCTTTTGGCTTAGTGACCATTGGAGAAAATTCTATTATTCCATCAGGAGTTAAAGTTGGAAAGAATACAGCTATATTTGGTGAGACTGAAAGAGGGGATTACCCAGATGGTATGCTGGTAAGTGGGGGATCAATTATTAAGGCAGGTGACAAAGTATGAAGGCATTAGGTATTATTTTAGCAGGTGGAAATAACAGTAAGATGCAAGAACTTTCTAACAAGAGAGCAATTGCAGCTATGCCAGTAGGCGGAAGTTATCGGTGTATTGATTTTGCACTTAGTAATATGAGTAACTCACATATTCAGAAAGTAGCTGTTCTTACTCAATATAATGCAAGAAGTTTGAATGAGCATTTAAGTTCCTCCAAATGGTGGGATTTTGGAAGAAAACAAGGTGGTTTATATGTCTTTAATCCAACGGTTACATCTGATAATGCATGGTGGTATCGTGGAACTGCAGATGCTATGTATAGAAATGTAGATTTTCTGAAAAAAAGCCATGAACCATATGTGATTATTGCAGCAGCGGACTGTGTATATAAGATGGATTATAATAAGATATTGGAATATCATATTGAGAAGAAGGCAGATATTACAATTGTATGTAAGGACATGCCAGTTGGTGAAGATGTCAGTCGTTTTGGTGTGGTGCGTATGAATGAGGATTCTAGAATTGTAGAATTTGAAGAAAAGCCTATGGTTGCACAGTCCAATACGATTTCAGCAGGAATTTATGTAATTAGAAGAAGACAATTAATTGAAATGTTAGAGCGTTGTGCAGAAGAAAACCGTCATGATTTTGTAACAGATATTTTAATCCGTTACAAGAATATGAAGCGTATTTATGGATATAAAATGGAAGAATATTGGAGCAATATAGCAACAGTAGAATCTTATTATAGAACAAATATGGATTTTTTGAAACCTGAAGTGCGCAAATACTTCAGAAATGAACCAAAAATATATTCTAAAGTTGATGATCTTCCACCTGCAAAATATAACATAGGGTCTGAGGTGCGTAATAGTTTAATATCCAGTGGATGTATTATTAATAGTAAAGTGGAAAATTCTATTTTATTTAAGAAAGTTTTTGTAGGAAAGAATTGTGTTGTAAAAAATTCTATTGTTTTGAATGATGTATATATTGGAGATAATACACATATTGAGAATTGTATTGTTGAGAGCCGCGATACATTACGTGCCAATACTTATTTTAGTGGAGGTGATGGTATCAAAGTAGTATATGAACATAACGAAAGATATAATATTTAACCATTTGGATAAGTAGCATATAAAGGGGGCAGGAATTTATGCAGATTACAGATGTGAGAATCCGTAAAGTGGAAAAGGAAGGAAAAATGAGGGCAGTAGTATCTATTACGATTGATGAAGAATTTGTAGTTCATGATATCAAAGTAATTGAAGGAGAAAAAGGGTTATTTATTGCTATGCCAAGTAGAAAAGCAGCGGATGGAGAATATAGAGATATTGCACATCCAATTAATTCACAGACGCGTGAAACAATCCAGAAGATAATTTTAGACAAGTATCAAGCAGAGGCTGAGTCAGACACTGAGGCATAGACTGCTAATGAGATGTATAATGGGGAAAAAAGTGTGGTGGGAACTGCTTCAGAAAGGGTGTATCAAGCACCATAGCGGAAGGATTTTAATGGCAGACCACTGAAAAAGAAAAGATGCGTAAGTGAAGAAATTCATTTACGCTCTTTTCTTTGTAGAACAAAGACCTTGGCACACTAAAGCGTGAAAGTATCTTTCCTTATAGAAGAAAATAATATGCTTACGCGCATAAAAGAAACTATGGTGCTAAAGCAAATGGGCTTGGCACAGCAAAACGTGCAAGATCTTCGCTCCCGCTTCGATCGGCGTTGAACATTCATTGGAGGTCAAGCGCTCTTCATAAATGAGGGATTTAGGGAGTTTCGCAACTGTCTACTAGGGAAGCTTAAGAAAGGAGATTTTAATATTTATGAAAGAAATGATATTTTTAAATCCAGTATTTACACACAATATTTGGGGTGGAAATCGTTTAAAAGAGCTATTTCATTATCCAATAGAGGGAAATGATATTGGGGAATGTTGGGGAATTGCAGCACATCCAAATGGAGATTGTACCATAAGAGAGGGAAGTTTTGCTGGAAAAAAATTGTCAGAATTGTGGAAAGACGAACCACAATTATTTGGAAATATAGAAAAGGATCGTTTTCCACTATTAATCAAAATTATTGATGCAAAGGAGGATTTAAGTATTCAAGTGCATCCAGATGACGCCTATGCAAAGATAAATGAAGAAGGTTCATTGGGAAAAACGGAATGTTGGTATATTATAGATTGTTCAAAAAAAGCATCTTTAATTATTGGTCATCAAGCCAAAGATAAGGCAGAACTAAAAGAAATGATTTCTAGTGGTAATTGGAAGGAATTAATAAGAGAAATTCCAGTAAAAAAAGGGGATTTTATTCAGATTGATCCAGGTACAGTACATGCTATTAAAGGGGGCATTATGGTTTTAGAAACACAACAAAACAGTGACATTACTTATCGGGTTTATGATTATGATAGATTGACAGATGGAAAACCTAGAGAACTTCATATAGAGAAAAGTATGGATGTAATAACTGTTCCTGCAAAGCCTGTGGAAGAGCTTGTGTTAGATACAAGAAATTTAGAAAAGAATACCTTGAGTCTGTTGTATTCTTGTGAATACTATCAAGTTTTTGAATTAAACTTAGATAAGACAATACTTTTTGAGCAAATTTATCCATTCTTTAATATAAGTGTTTTGGAGGGAGAAGGAGTATTAAATGGAAAAAAAATAAAAAAAGGGGATCATTTCATTTTGCCAAGTGGATTTGGAAAGGTAGAAGTTCAAGGAAAGTTGAAAGCGATTTGTTCTACGATAGGAGATTCTTCAAATTTCCTATAGAAGAATATAAGATGTGCACGAAAAAGATGTCATTATGTGACTGCATGCGGCGCGACAAAGTGTCTAGCCCCTTCAAGAATCAAGAAAGGATATTGCATCAGGAATATAAGTAGAAAACTTGTGATAAATTATAGTAAGAATATTTTTGGGAGTTTGTGTGAAAAAGTGTTATTTTATTTTTCTTCTATTGCTTATTTTATTGTTCTTGTTTATATATAAAAAGAAGCAAAGTATAGTAGAAACTTTTGATGTAAATGCAACAACTGAAAATAAAATAAAAAATGAATTGATCATTACATGGTTTATGGAGGATATCACAAATGCTATTAATAACTTTTATTTAGAGTATTATACAGGAGAGATAGAAGTATATGAATATGAAATTGTTATTTTAAAGGTGAAAAAAGTAGATAATGGAAAAATTCTCATTAAATTTGGTGTAACACCACAGATAGGAGCGCATAATCCACTGGGCTATGATGTATTATTGTATGTAGTAGATTCGGTGGGAAATAAAGAGTTACTTCAATATGAACATAAAGAAAGTTATCCAATACCAGAAAGATTTAAGAAAAATTTAACTACATTTATTCCTAAATTCCGTTATAGTGTGATATACTGTAACGGAGTTCGTTTATGTGTGTAAAACACACTGTTTAAGAAAGGATAGGTATTATGTTAGAAATTTTGAAGGCTGTAGTATATGGAATTGTGGAGGGAATTACAGAATGGCTTCCAGTGAGTAGTACTGGTCATATGATTTTATTGGAGGAAATTATGCCAATGGATGTGACACAAGAATTTTGGAATATGTTTTTAGTGGTGGTTCAGTTGGGGGCTATTCTAGCAGTTGTATTACTTTTTTGGGATCGGATTTTCCCCTTCCATTTTGAAGAAAAGAAAATTGTTGACTGGAATATTATAAATCTTTGGTGTAAAATTCTTGTAGCATGTATTCCAGCAGGGATTGTAGGCGTGCTGTTTGATGATTGGTTGGAAGAACATTTATACAATTTCTGGGTTGTGGCAGTTATGTTAATAGCAGTTGGTATTATATTTATTTTGGTGGAGGAGCGGAATCGTGGAGTGAAACCTTTGATTCGAACAACGGCTGAATTAGATTATAAAGTAGCATTTATCATTGGTTTGTTCCAGTTAGTAGCAGCTGTTTTTCCAGGAACTTCTCGTTCTGGTGCAACAATTATTGGAGCTTTAATGTTAGGAGTTTCTCGTACGGTAGCGGCTGAATTTACTTTTTATCTTGCAATTCCAGTTATGTTTGGTGCAAGTTTCCTAAAATTATTAAGCTTTGGTCTTTCTTTTACAGGACTAGAACTTGGAATTTTACTTGCAGGAATGATAGTTTCATTTTTAGTATCTGTGATAGTCATTCGTTTCTTAATGGGATATATTAAGAGACATGATTTTAAAGTGTTTGGTTGTTATAGAATTGTATTAGGAGTATTAGTACTTTTGTATTTTGGTGTAATTGAAAAAATAATATAGAAATATCTCTGTTAAAGTAATGAAATAGTTACAGTGGGATATATGAGAAAATATGTAATAAGTAGAAAATTGTACATGAAATTTCAATAAATTAGTAACTTTCCAAATACCTACATATAATTATGAAGAAAGAGGAAAAGATTATGTTTATTATTGCAGGATTGGGAAATCCTAGCAAACAGTACGAGAGAACCCGTCATAATGTAGGGTTTGATGTCATTGATTTGCTATCAGAAAAATATAATATTAAGGTAAATGAGAAAAAACATAGAGCGTTGTGTGGAACAGGGTGGATTGAGGGGCAAAAGGTACTTTTGGTAAAGCCACAAACTTTTATGAATTTAAGTGGAGAAAGTATTGGAACAATTTTAAATTTTTATAAAATAGCTCCAGAGACAAATTTAATTATTGTTTATGATGATATTAGTCTTGTACCTGGAAAAATTAGAATCCGCAAAAAGGGAAGCGCTGGGGGGCATAATGGAATAAAAAGTATTATTAGTCATGCAGGTACTCAGGAATTTTTGCGCATTAAGATAGGTGTTGGAGAAAAACCACAAGGATGGGATTTGGCAGACTATGTCTTGGGACGTTTTTCTAAGGAGGAAAGAAAATTAGTAACAGAAGCTTTTGAAAAGGTTTGTGATGCAGTGGCTTTGATGGTGAGAGGAGAAACAGACCAAGCAATGAATTTATTTAACTAATAGTTAAAAATAATCCTAGTATAGTGTTGTTCCTTCATAGGAAAGACCATGTGACTGCAAAGTATTAAAGTGTATCTCTTTCCTATAAAAGAAAAATAAGATGCACACGCGTGCAAGAGGTATAACGCCACTTAGATGGCTGCACGCAGCGCAGCAAACCGTACAAGTCCCTCATGAGGGACCTAGGGAGTGGACTTGTCCGTTTTGTTCTGGATGGCATGATAATTAATGGAGGTAGAATGAAGAGCTTTACAGAGCCTTTGGAAGGGCTGAAAGAATATGTAGAATTAAAGAAAAGATTAAAAAATGAAAATGAAATTGTGCAGGTTTCTGGATGTATTGATGTCCAGAAGCCTCATTTCATATACAGTCTTTTGGAAGAAAAGGAACATGGGTTAATTGTAACCTTTCAAGAACAAAATGCAAAAGAATTATATGAAGTTTATCGTTTTTTTGATAGAAAAGTAGTATATTATCCTGCAAAAGATGTGCTATTTTATCATTCAGATATTAGAGGAAAGGTATTAACAGCACAGCGCCTTTTAGCAATAAAAGCTATCTTAGAGCAAGAACAAGTAACAGTAATTACAAGTTTTGATGCATTGATGGATCGTTTAGTACCATTAGAACAGATGAAAAAGGGAATCTTAACATATGCACTTGGGGACCCCTTAGATATAGAAGTTATAAAAGCACATCTAATACGGATGGGATATGAGCGAAATGCTCAAGTAGAACATGCGGGGCAATTTGCAGTACGTGGTGGAATTTTAGATATTTTTCCCTTAACGGAAGAGAATCCTTATCGTATTGAGCTTTGGGGAGATGAAATTGATTCTATAAGAAGTTTTGATATAGAAAGCCAGCGTTCCATTGAAAATCTAGATCAAGTGCGCATTTATCCAGCAAGCGAAGTAGTATTATTTCCAGAACTAATAGAACAAGGGGTTACAAAGCTAAAAGAGGAAGGAGAAAAATTATATGATATCTTTCGAAAAGATATGAAAACAGAAGAGGCACATAGGATAAAAACAACTGTGGATTCTCTGATAGAAGAAATTAAAGAATTAGAACAAACAACAGATATTGATAGTTATTTGATGTATTTCTTAGAAAAAACGGTATCTTTTTTAGATTATTTTGAGGAAGCGCATACTTTGTTGTTTTTGGATGATCCTGCACGTTTGGCAGAAAAAGGAAGAGTAGTAGAGCAAGAATTTTCTGATAGTATGAAACACCGTTTAGAAAAAGGTTATATTCTTCCAAGTCAGATGGAAGCATTATATTCAGGAAAAGAAATTTTGGGTAAATTGCAACAGAGAAAAGGAGTAGCTTTTACTACTTTAGATATGGAAATAAAGGAATTGGAAGTGAAACACAAGTATACAATTTCTACTAGAGCAATCAGTTCTTATAATCGAAACTTTGAGTTGCTAATAAAGGATTTACAACAGTATAAGAAAAATAAGTATCAAGTTATTCTATTAACGGGTTCTCGTACGCGTGCTGGACATCTTGTAGAGGATTTACAACAAGAGGGATTCAATTGTTTTTATAGTGATGATTATAACCATCAAGTGAAAGCTGGAGAGGTTATGATATCTTATGGGAAGTTAAAAAAAGGGTTTGAGTATTCAGATATTAAATTTGTGATTATCTCTGAAAGTGATATCTTCAGTGGGGGACACAAACGAAAGAAAAAACGTAAAGTCTATGAAGGAGAAAAAATCCAAAGTTTTACAGAGCTAAATGTTGGAGATTATGTAGTACATGAGCATTATGGAATAGGTATTTATAGAGGGATTGAAAAGATTGAAATTCAGAAAATAGCAAAGGATTATGTGAAGATTGAGTATGACAAGGGAAGTACACTTTATGTACTTGCCACTCAATTAGAAGCAATTCAGAAATATGCAGGGGCAGAAGCAAAAAGACCTAAAATTAATCGTTTAGATGGACAGGAATGGAGTAAAACCAGAAATCGTGTAAAGGGTGCAGTAAAAGAAATTGCAAAAGAATTGGTAGAACTTTATGCAATCAGACAACAAACAGAAGGATTTTCTTATGGACAGGATACCGTATGGCAGAAAGAGTTTGAAGAGTTGTTTCCTTTTGAAGAAACAGAAGATCAGGAACTTGCAATTGAAGCTACAAAACGTGATATGGAAAGTAGAAAAATCATGGATCGTTTAATTTGTGGGGATGTAGGCTATGGCAAGACCGAAATTGCAATTCGTGCAGCTTTTAAAGCAGTACAAGAAAGTAAGCAGGTAGTATATTTAGTACCTACAACAATTCTTGCACAGCAACATTATAACAATTTTATTCAGCGAATGAAAGATTTTCCAGTAAGAGTGGACTTAATGTGCCGTTTTTGCACCAGCACACAGATAAAAAAAACCGTAAAGGATTTAAAAGGTGGAATTGTAGATATTGTGATAGGAACTCACAGAGTTCTTTCTAAAGATGTGGAATTTAAGGATTTAGGGTTATTAATTATTGATGAAGAACAGCGATTTGGAGTGAGTCATAAGGAAAAAATCAAACAGATGAAAAAAAGTGTAGATGTACTAACTTTGACAGCAACGCCTATTCCAAGAACACTTCATATGAGTTTAATTGGTATCAGAGATATGAGCGTATTAGAAGAACCTCCTATGGACCGTATTCCAATTCAAACTTATGTGATGGAGTACAACGAGGAAATTGTAAGAGAAGCGATTCATAGAGAACTTGCAAGAAATGGACAGGTATATTATGTATTTAATCGGGTAAATCAGATTGTGGAGGTAACTTCAAAAGTTGCCCAACTTGTTCCAGAGGCAAAAGTAGCATTTGCACATGGTCAAATGAAAGAGCGAGAATTAGAAAATATTATGTATCAATTTATTAATGGAGAAATTGATGTACTAGTATCTACTACAATTATTGAGACTGGGCTTGATATCTCAAATGTAAATACTATGATTATAGATGATGCAGATAATATGGGATTATCTCAACTTTATCAACTTCGTGGGCGAGTGGGACGTTCCAATCGGACTGCATATGCTTTTCTTATGTATCGGAGGAATAAAGTTTTAAAAGAAGTGGCAGAAAAGCGTTTAGCTGCAATTAAGGAATTTACAGAATTAGGTAGTGGATTTAAAATAGCTATGCGAGATTTGGAAATTCGAGGGGCTGGTAATTTATTAGGAGCACAGCAACATGGTCATATGGAGGCAGTTGGATATGACTTGTATTGTAAAATGCTAAACGAGGCAGTAAAATCTCTAAAAGGAGAGGAAATCCCCAAGCAATTTGAAACTACTCTTGAATTAGAGGTGGACGCTTTTATTCCACCATCTTATATTTCCAATGAATTACAAAAATTGGATATATATAAACGAATGGCAGCAATTGAAAGTTTAGAAGAGGGAGAGGAAATGTTAGAAGAACTTATTGACCGTTTTGGAGACCCTCCAAAATCAGTAGAAAATCTACTTACTGTTACTAGATTAAAAGCAAAAGCTCATCGTTGTTTTTTTGTGGAAATTAAAGAACTAAAAGATAAGTTAAGATTTACTTTTTATTATCAGGCTGACATCAATTTATCAAATCTTGTACGTCTGATAGATGGGTATCGAGGAAGCTTGGAATTTATACGTGATGTGAAAGCACCTTGTCTTGAATATAATAAAAAATCTAATTCCAGACAAAAAAATATAAATACCTTAGAGATTGTGGAGAAAATTTTAGATGACACTTATCATTTACTAATAGAAAAATGAAAACTTCGTGAAAATCAGCAAAAATAGTTGATACTAATTCAAAAAAGAATTATAATAGCAACGATATTGTGAGTGGTGATTAACTATAAGAAAATACGCAGGAGGATTATTATGAAAGTAAAAAGATTAGTTCCAATCCTACTAGCAACAGTGATAGGAATATCTGTATTGGCGGGATGTGGCAGCACCATTGATGGAAAAAAGACAGGAGCTACATTAAATGAAGAGGAAATTTCTCTTGGATTTATGAATTTTATGGCAAGATATCAACAATTAATTTATGATGCACAGTTCTCTTCTATTTTCGGAACAGGTATGTGGTCACAAGATTTATTTAATGAAGGAACAGATATGGAGACTTCTGTAAAAAATAATGTAACAGAAAATATTGAGTTATTGTATCTTCTAGAGGATCATATGGAGGATTATAAAGTAGAAATTACAGAGGATGAATTGTTAAAAATGGAGGAAGCAGCCGAAAAATTTATAGAAGATAATACAAAAACAGCTATAAACCAAATGGGTGCCACTAAGGAATATGTAACACAAATGCTGCGTTTCAATACAATTCAGAATAAAATGCGGAAAGCAATAGATAAGGAAGTAGATACAAAAGTTTCAGATGAGGAAGCAGCTCAGAAAACAATTAGCTATGTAAAAGTTGACAGCAAATCTACTACAGATGAAGAGGGAAAAACCAAAGAATACACTGAGGAAGAAAAAGAAAATTTGAAAAAAGAAGTAGAAGATTTTGCAACAGCAGCTAAAAAAGACTTTGAGAAGGCAGCGGAAGATGCAGGTTATAGTGTTTCTAAGGATTATTCTTATGGAGCAGATGAAAGTACTTTAGGCGAAGATGTAATTAAAGTAGCAGACAAGTTAAAAGAGGGAGAAATTAGTGATCTTATTACAACAGATGATAATTATTATGTAGTTCGCATGGAAAGTACATTTGATAAAGAAGCTACAGAAAAGAAAAAAGAAAGTATTGTTCAAGAACGAAAAGATGAACATTATAAAGAAGTTTGTGATGGCTATAAAGAAGGTGTAAAATTTGAAGTGAATGAAAAGGAATGGGCAAAGGTTAAGTTTGATGATTTGTTCACTTTAAAACAGACAGACACAAATCAGACACAAGAAAACAAAGATGATTCTACTTCTGAAGAGGAAGAGAAAAATGATTCTACACAAGACAAAAACAACAGTGATAGTGAGTAATTGATAAGTTTTTTAGACCAGTAGTTAAAAGGCAGGTCATAGATATGCTCTCTTTCAGATTGGTAGATAATAAAGCAATTACACCGCCTTGCATGCGGGCTGTCATAGATATGCTCTCTTTCAGATTGGTAGATAATTATCTACCTAATTGAAAGAGAGCATTCTCAAATTCATACCCCTCTGAGCCCCCCCATTATGGCCATACGGCCGTGTTATAAGGTATACCCTCTGGGCACCCCATTATGGCCATACGGCCGTGTTATAAGGTATACCCTCTGGGCCCCCCATTATGGCCATACGGCCGTGTTATAAGGTATAGTTTTTTAATATTATTTTTAACAGAAAGGAAAATACAAGAAACTAGAATTACTATTATGGAGAATTTCTCCAACCATCTAGAGGTATATGGTTTCCTTGTTAATGAATCATGAAAAAGATACATCAGGTAGCAATTCTTATATTGTCAGTGGCTTTGATTTTTGGAATTGTTATGATACAATATAAAAATCAAGAATTAAAGCGATATGAAACAAGTTTTTTTGATGTCTTTGATACGATTACAGTTATTACTGGATATGCACACAGTCAGGAAGAATTTACAAAACAGACGAAACTTTTGCAAGAGAAATTGCAATATTATCATAAGTTATTTGATATTTATCATACTTATCAGGGAATTAATAATATAAAAACTATCAATGATGCTGCTGGAAGAGAAGCTGTAAAAGTAGATAGAGAAATAATAGAATTATTAAAACTGGGAATAGAAATGTATCAAAAAACAGAGGGAAAAATTAATATTGCATATGGTAGTGTGTTGTCTATATGGCATAGGTATCGTGGGGAAGGTTTGTTAAATCCACAAACTGCTAAATTGCCACCAGAGGACTTATTAAAGGAACAGGCGGAACATACAACCATAGATAAAGTATTAATGAATGAGAAGGATGCTACAGTTTTTTTAGAAGATAAAGAAATGTCATTAGATGTAGGCAGTATTGGAAAAGGATATGCTGTGCAGCGTGTGGCAGAATATGCAAGGGAAATTGGTATGGAACATGTGTTATTTAGTGTGGGAGGAAACGTCTGTGCGGTGGGTGACAAAGCAGATGGAACACCTTGGCGGGTGGGAATTGAGAATCCAAATAAAGAAAGTGCAGAAAGTTATGTTAGAACTGTAGATATCAAAGATAAATCTATTGTAACAAGTGGAAATTATCAACGTTTTTATGAGGTAGATGGGAAACGATATTGTCATATTATAAATCCAGATACCAGAATGCCATCAGATAATTTTCCATCTGTTTCAATTATTACAGAAGATTCTGGGATAGCAGATGCACTATCAACAGCCCTGTTTAATATGAAATTAGAAGAAGGAATGGATTTTGTAGAATCTTTATCAAATGTAGAAGCTCTATGGATTCTAGAAGATGGAAGAATTTACTGCTCTAATGGGTTTAAGGTAAATGAAAAAAAATGATATTATTTTAATTGCTATAATCATGTTATTTGCTTTGATAGGTTTTGGTGGAGTTTCTTTGTATTTTTCAGGTAGTATGAAAGATGCAGAGGCAGTAGTATATTTAGATGGAAAAGAATATGGAAGATATCCTTTGAAACAGGAGAAAGTTATAGAAATAAAACAAGAGAATGGAGATTATAACTTAATACAAATAGGAAATGGCAAAGCAGATATCATAGACGCTTCTTGTCCAGATAGAATATGTGTAAAACATCGCTCTATAAGCAAACGAGGAGAAAGTATTGTGTGTTTGCCCAATAAGATTGTGGTGGAAATAAAAAATGGTGTAGAATCTGAAGTAGATGGTAGTACAAATTAATAAGATTGCTGAATACAAAAACCATGTTCAGCGAAGGCTTCCATGATTTTTAAGTCTTTTCCTTAAATTTGCTCTCTTTTTAGTATTCAGGAATACTTTGAAGTACATTTCTTGGTGCTAAAATGCATCTTTTAATTTTTGGAAAAGTAAAATTATTTGTTTTAATTTTTTGAATTGTACATGAAACTGGTAAAATTATTGAGTTTCTCAATTACCTTTTGGATGTGTAGAAAGGAGAAAAACATGGCAAAAAAGACAGCTTATTTGGGAATGCTGACAGCATTGGCATTTGTATTTTCTTATATAGAATTTTTACTTCCAATTAATGTAGGGATTCAGGGAATTAAATTGGGACTTGCCAATTTGATAGTTATTGTAACACTATATACCATAGGATTCAAAGAGGCATGTGTTTTGTCAGTGGTAAGAATTATATTAACAGGTTTTACTTTTGGAAATCTTTTTAGTATGCTATATAGTTTGGCAGGTGGAGCTCTTAGCCTTCTAGTAATGGTAATAGGAAAAAATGTGAAACTTTTTTCTGTAGTAGGGGTTAGTGTTTTAGGAGGAGTATTTCATAATATTGGTCAGATTCTTGTAGCAATTTTGGTAGTAGAAAATGGAAGTTTGCTGTATTATCTTCCTGTTTTAATAGTATCTGGAACGATTGCAGGAGTGATGATTGGAATACTTGCAGCCATATTAATTAAACGATTAAAACATACGATAAGAAAATGCTAAGGAAATACCGCGAAGATTGACGAAAAATGTAAAAATTGGTATTCTATTTTTGTAGTGCTTAATGATACCAATCATTCAATAATTTCGAGCAAAAATAATAATGCAAACTTAAAAATGGCATGCTAATTTTACATAAGTAAGAATGTGATGAAAAATTATAAACTAGCAAAGGGTAATTGCAGATGTATCTTGAAATGAATTTGCAAGGTAATTGGAATATAAAGGTAATTCATTATAGAAAATAGATAAAAGACGAAAGACTTTTACATGAAAATGTATAGGTCTTTTGTTAGTTTCAACATAGGAAATTACTTTATATCTCCTATGATATGAAAAATAATTATACATGTGTGTGATGTGAGTGGAAGATATCATTATATCACAGCACTTAGAACCGTTGCTCGCGGGAATAAATTAGGATTAGAGTGTTTAAAGGTTTAAATTTCCCTTGCAGGCCAATACAACTTTTTTGATACCCTAATCTTGTTACTAAAGACAGTTGGAAAAGGGAAGGAAAGATATGGGTACAAAAGATATATTGGAATTATTGGGGGGATTTGCGCTTTTCTTATATGGAAAACAAATGATGAGTAATGGATTAGAAACTGCTGCTGGAAATAAATTGAGACAGATACCAGAGAAACTAACAGATAATCGTTTTTTGGGAGTAACGATAGGTGCCATTATTACTGTTATGATTCAATCTTCCTTTGCAACTGTTGTAATGGCAGCAGGATTTGTCAGTTCAGGAATTATGAGTCTTCAACAAGCAGTTTGGATTATTATGGGGGCAAATATTGGAACAACTGTTACAGGACAAATGATTGCTTTGGAAATAGGAGTGATTGCACCATTAGTTGCATTTATAGGAGTGCTTTTTATTACAATATGGAAAAAATGCAAATATGCTTATGTTGGTGAAACTTTAGCAGGAATTGGTGTGTTTTTTATTGGAATTGATATGATGGAAAAAGCAATGTTATCTTTAAAAGAATTTCAATTTTTGGGCAATGTAATGGTTATATGTTCTAATCCTATTTTAGGGATTCTGGTTGGAATTATTTTTACATTAATGATTCATTCATCTGCTGCATCTGTTGGAATTTTACAGGCACTGGTAGTAAGTGAATTGATTGGAATGGAAGGAGCAGTATTTATACTATTTGGACAAAACATTGGAACAAGCATAACTGCTATGATGGCAACTGATGAAATGGAAAGAGATGCCAGAAGGGTTACTTTGATACATTTATTGTTTAATATAATTGGAACCATTTTGTTTACTTTTTTATCTATCATAACACCTTTTTTGCTATTAATAGAAAATCTTACACCAGCAAATCCAGCAGCTCAAGTAGCAAATATTCATACATTATTTAATATAGTAACCGTATTATTGTTACTTCCAATAGGAAAACAATTGATTCATATTTCAGAAAGGTTTTTCCTAAGACAAAAAGAAGTGAACGATCCTATACCAGAAAAACATTTGGAATATTTATCCTTTCATGAAAAGCTTCAAGGTGGAGTAATCGGAAGTTCTGCTATCTATTTCAATCAGCTTCATCAGGAAATTTTGCGAATGTTGGAAATGGTACAAGATAATGTGGATAAGGCATTTTGGGCATTTCGAATGGCTGATGAAGAGCGTTTTATGGAAATTAGTAAGAAAGAAGAATACATTAATTATCTGAATCAAGAAATTTCTCAATATATTTCAAGAACAATTATCAATGAATCAAATGAGAGAGATACACAAATGGCAAGCCAGTATTTTCAAATGACAGGAAATGTAGAGCGAATTGGAGATCATGCATTAAAGATTGCTACCTATATTGAGACTTTGAAAATAAAAAAAATTTCTTTTTCCAGAGAAGCTCATAAAGAAATGGAGCAGATGGAACAAGTACTACAAGTTACGTTTGAGACCTTAGAAAAAGTGGATCGAAAAAATGCAAAATGGATGATGCGTGTTGCTAAATTGGAACAAGACATTGATGATATGACAATACAATTTAGGAAAAATCATTTTGAAAGAATTAAACAAGGTGTTTGTTCGGAGGAAGCATGTATTATATATTCAGAAATGCTTACAGATTTTGAACAGATTGGAAATCATGCTTTAGATATCGCCCAAGAAATGTTAGAAATGGATATGTTTTAGAAAGAGGATTTTATGTCACAAATATTATTATTAGAAGATGATGAAAGTATTAATCGGGGAATTGCATTTACTTTAAAAAAAGAGGGGTATCAAGTAGTTTCTTGTAACACAATAGCAGAGGCAGAGAGAGCTTTTTACAAAGAGACTTTTCAGCTTATCATCTGTGATATAACATTACCAGATGGAAATGGATTAGATTTTGTCCGAAAAATTCGAAGGGAAAGTAGTATTCATATTATTTTTCTTACAGCTTTAGATCAAGAAATTGATCAAGTCATGGGATATGAAGCTGGAGGAGACGATTATATTACAAAACCATTTAGTCTTTCTGTATTGATGTTAAAAGTATCTGCTTTTTTTAGAAAACAAAAGACAACAGGGCAAGAACGATTGGAATCAGGAAATATTTGCTTTTATGTACAAGAAATGAGAGTTCTAACAGCAGGAACAGAAGTATCACTTACAAAAAATGAATGGAAAATGCTTAGGATATTTATGGAACATCCCAAACAAATTTTGACCAAAAATCAACTTTTAGAACAGCTTTTTGATGTAGAAGGTGATTTTGTAGATGAAAATACAATTGCTGTGAATGTACGACGACTTAGAGAAAAAATAGAGCCCAATAGCTCTAAACCAGAGTATATTAAAAATATTAGAGGAATTGGATATTTATGGGACAAAGAATGTCACAGTTATAGTTCAGAGAAAGCGTAAAGAAAATGAAGAAGAATGAAAAAAGAATTTTTTTGTATTTAATGCTGGTTGGAATTTTAATTTTAATAATTATAGATAGTGTATTGATACAAATACAGATGCGCAATTATAAAGAAAAAATACAAATTCTTTCTGTTATGATAGAAGAGCAAGAAAAAGGAGCAGAAGATATTAAAACCGCTGTGGAACTTTTAAAGGGTATGCAAAAATCAGAAGGGGAAATAGGACGTAGGATTTTAAAATCTTATGGATATTTAAGCCAGCAAGAAAATTGGTATAGTTTAGAACTAAAACAAGATATAGGAAAAATTATATTGTTGTCAGTAATTCTTTTTAGTTTGTATTTGTTGTCTTTAGCCTTTTTTTATAAGTTATCAATTCTTCAGAAACATAAGGAATTAAAGGAAATTAGCAAGGTATTAGAACATTTTCAAAAACGTAATTATGATTTAGAAGTGGAGAAAGAATATTTAGGTAATGATAGAATCATAGAGCAAATATACCAGCAATTAGAAGTGCTTCGTGAAATGTTGCTGTTAGATAATGAAAAGTTAGCAAAAGAGAAGGAAGAAACAAAATCTTTGGTTACAGATATTTCCCATCAATTAAAGACACCAGTTACTGGATTAAAAACATGTTTTGAAATTTTACAGCAAAATAATTTAAAAATAGAAGAAAGAGAAGAATTTCAGGCACAGTGTAATCGGCAATTGATGGGTCTAGAAACATTAGTAGAGGCTTTGCTAAATATTTCTCGAATGGAAACAGGGATGATACAGATAAAAAAAGAACTGGCAGATATTTTAGAAACACTTGTGTCTGCAGTAAACCGTGTTTATTTAAAGGCGGAGGGAAAACAGATTTCCATTAAATTTGAAGAGACAGAAGATTTGTGCAATATTAATATATTACATGATGTTAAATGGGTCTGCGAGGCATTTATCAATATTTTAGAAAATGCCATAAAATATAGTCAAAATGGTACCATTATTTTTATTAGAATGATGAAACGAACTAGTTTTTTAAGAATTGAAATTCAAGATCAAGGAATTGGAATTTCCAAAGGAGAATATCATAAGATTTTTAAACGTTTTTATCGTGGACAAGCTCCAGAGATAGAAAAGATAGAGGGTTCTGGTGTGGGTCTATATTTAACACGTGAAATTATTGGAAGACATGGGGGTAGTGTAACTGTTTCTTCTAGATGCAAGGGACCCAATAAGGGAAGTACCTTTATCATTCAGATTCCATACTGTTAATGCAAGGAGGGAAAGACTATTCCTGCAGTGGGATTACTTATTACAAGGTATAATAATTTCATCTTATAAAAATAAGAGATTTCAACACAAAGATAGAAAACTTACAAAACTGTAAGTTTTCTATTTTTATATTGAAAGTTATCTGAAAGAAATTTAGAGTAAGATAAATATTATAAAAAATAATTGCTTTATATCATGTTTCATTTGTGTTGAATAAGCATGAATATTCTATTTGCTTGAACTAATAGGATTACAACTACATGATTTCAATTGAAAATATTTATTATAATCAAAATGGAGGATAACTAATGGAAACGATATTAAGAACAGAAGAGTTATGCAAATATTATGGAACTGGAGAAAATCAAGTACGTGCGGTTAGAAATGCAAATCTTTTGATACAAAAAGGGGAATTTGTTGCGATTGTAGGGAAATCGGGTTCTGGGAAAAGTACCCTATTACATTTATTAGGTGGTTTGGATACTCCTACTAGTGGCAAAGTCTGGATGAAAGATAAAGATATGTTTTCTTTAAAAGAAGAAGAACTAGCAATTTTTCGTAGAAGAAAAATAGGATTTATCTTTCAAGCCTTTAATTTAGTGTCCACCATAAATGTGTGGGAAAATATTGTACTTCCTATAGGTTTAGATGGAAAAGAAGTGGATGAAGTTTTTGTGCAAGATATTATTAAAACATTAGGAATAGAAAGTAAAATTCATAATTTGCCTAATACCTTGTCAGGAGGACAACAGCAAAGGGTAGCGATAGCAAGAGCTTTAGCTTCTAGACCAGATATTTTACTTGCAGATGAACCTACAGGAAATTTGGATTCCAAAACAAGTGATGAAGTTATGGGACTATTGAAAATGTCAGCGCAGAAATATGCTCAAACAATTGTAATGATTACTCATGATGAAGAGATTGCTCAAATTGCAGATCGAATTCTAGTGATAGAAGATGGAAAGGTGGTAGAACAAGGATGAAAACAATTACAAATCTTGCAGCTAGTAATATTAGAAAAAATCGCACAAGAAGTATTTTGATTGTGATTTCCATTTTTTTAACCACATTGTTAATTCAAATGATTGCAAGCTTTGGTACAGGTATGATCCGTTATAATCGAGCAAATGCAGGAAAGTTGTATGGAAATTATTCTGGAACCTTTAGCAGAGTATCAGAAGAACAATATGAAATAATAACAAAACGAAGTGAGTTTATTGGAGTAGGAAGAGTTGCGTCTGTGGCAGAAGTAGAACAGAAAGATGTTAAGATGGGATTAGTTTGTACAGATACAAAGGGAGCAGAGAATGCAAATCTTTTTGACCAGATAAAAGAAGGAAAATTACCTCAGAAAGAAAATGAGATTGCCGCTTCTGTAGAGTTTTTTTCACAGTTTGGTCTATCTAATCCTAATATAGGAGATTCTGTTACCATTTCTTTACGTTCAAACAAAAGAAGTAAATTTGTGGATAAAGAATTTGTGATTTGTGGAATTTTAATTTCTAGTGAACAAAATAATCTTCAGAAAGCCTATCAGGGATATGTGTCAGAACTTTTTTATGAAGATTTGGTCTCAAAGGAGATGCGTAGTTATAATGTAACTTTTCGTTTAGATGAATCCATAGAAATGAATGGGGATGTAGGAGAGGATGTTTTAAAAGAATTAGCTATTTTATGTGGGATTAAGGAAGATAATGTAAAAGAAAATTTCATGTATTTAATGTGGGCCTATGACCCAGGAACAGAAACTTTATTCATATGTATAGGGATTTCCTTAATTGTTATATTGGTATCTATTGTGGTAATTTATAATATTTTTCAAGTAGGAATTGTTCAAAAAATTCAGGAATATGGAAAAATAAAAGCATTGGGAGCAACAAAAAAACAATTAAAAAGAATTATTTTTAGAGAAGGTATGTTTTTGGCATTCATTGGTGTTCCTTTGGGAATATTGTTTGGAACAGGCTTGGCATCTATAATGTTTCAACAATTTACTAAAAATGGACTGAAAATTGTGACAACTTCCAATTTAGTGCAGGTTTCTGTTCTATCAATACCTGTGTTACTGTTAATTATGTTTATTTCTTTTCTTACCGTTTGGTTTGCATTAAAAAAACCTATGAGAGTTGTTGCGGCTATTTCTCCAGTGGAGGCAATTCGTTATCAGGAAAATACAAGTCGTAAAAGAACTGTTCGAAAGGGAAAAAAGAAAATTTCTGTTCTAAATATGACAATTTCTAATTTATCTGCAAATCGAAGACGTACAGTATCTACTATTTTCACTATGGGACTTTCCTGTGTGTTGTTTGTAGCGTTATCTAATGTAGCAGGTAATATTGATATCGAATATGAAGCTAGAAAAGACATAGAATATGGAAAATTTTTTATAGAACTAGATTGTTCCTTATCAGATAAGGCATACCCAGAAAATAATTTGAATGAAATACAAAAAAATAACCCATTAGGAAATGAATTTCAAGAAAAATTAAAAGAAATACCAGGGGTGACAGAAGTTTCTGTTAGATATATATTTGCAGTAGAAAATCATACCTTTTCTTCCTTAGATGAAGAGGGAAATTTGACAACTGTCTGTGTTATGAATCAAGAAGATTTTAAACGTTATACAAAACGTGGCTCCACAAAAGGAAATACAAATTATCAGCAGGTGGCCAAAGAAGATGGAATTATATTTGGATATAGTTATTTTTTAGAAGAAGAAGGGTATCATTTAGAACAAAATATGGAAATGAGTGTTTTGGATACTGGAGTAAAAGTTCCTTTCAAAGGGAAGATTATGGGAGCTTTTGGATCTGCGCCTGCAAGTTGGGTAATCACAGAAGAAACTTTTAAGAAATTAAATGTAAAGGGAGATTTGGCAGAACAGCTTTGGGTAGATTGTAAGGAAGAGAATAAAAAAGAAGTAGAAGCAGCCATTCATAACTTAATGTTAGGTATGTCCCATGTAGAAATGAAGACTTATGACAACGCCATAGCAACTGTAATGTTTTCTACAAGTGTGATGCAGTCTGGTATCTATGGGATTTTGGCAATTTTAGGTGTAATAAGTTTTATGAATATGGCCAATACCATTATTACTGGGGTGATTACTAGAAAAAGAGAATTAGGTGTTTTACAAGCAGTGGGTATGACAAATCATCAATTAAATCAAATGCTTCAATTAGAAGGAATTTTATTTTCAGTTGGAACAATTATAGTATCTTTATTGGTAGGATGTCCATTTGGTTATGAAATCTTTCAATATGCAAAACAACATAGTGTCTATGGAATGAATGAATATCATGTACCAATTTTGGAAATTGGAATTATGATGGCTGTGATTGTTTTCATACAAGTGATATTATCTTTTCTATTAAGCAGAAATTTAAGAAAAGAGTCATTGGTAGAGAGAATTAACTATCAAGGATAGATAGCTCAAAAATTTTTTAAGAGGTTGTTACAGGAAGGAAACTAATAGTTTTGTAACAACCTCTTTTTCTATATGGTTAATTGCCCTCGTTTCAAACAATGAAAATATCATTTTTCTAGTATTTCATAGGGAATCGCTAATGTCCTCTGGACTTTATGTTTTTATTATTTCATTTGTCTACTTAGAAGAGCATATATTAAGTGAATGCAACAGATTTATTGTTTTCTGTTTTCCTTCAAACCATACTTCACAATAACAATTTTATTTGATAAAATAATCTGAGAGTCAAAGTTTTTTTCTTCTTACTTGCTAAGAATCTCACTATGATAGTTATAATAAGCTATAAGTAGAAATGGAGTATGGTATGACACACAAAGAAAAAGCAGAACATCTTTTGCATCAGCAATATCATTGTTCACAAGCATTATTTGGAGCATTTGCAGAGGATTTTGGATTAGATCTAAAAACTGCATTTAAAATTAGTACATGTTTTGGTAGCGGAATGCACCAAGGTGGAACTTGTGGTTGCATTACAGCCTCCATGCTAGTATTGGGAATGGCCTTGGGATTTTATGATGCTCAGGATAGAGAACTTGAGAGATATGGAAATAACAAAACAGATGAATTTATCCATTTATTTATAGAAAGAATGAATGGTGTGACAGATTGTAGAGATATTTTAGGAAAAGATATTAGAAAGCCAGAAGATATGGCAGTTATTCGCAAGGAAGGATTAATTTTAAAAAAATGTCCAAAGGCAATCAATATTAGTATTGAGATATTAGAAAAAATATTATCTGATTATTTTCAGGAAATGTCAGAGAGTGGTTTAAAGTTAGAGGATATTCCTAAAAATGATAATATGTCAAATATGTTACAGGGGATTACTAAATTAAGAAGTTTTAGAAGAAATGTCTGTCAACTGTTGTTTTCTTCTTCCCAAAATATAGGATTTATTCAGTTTGATATTCATAAATTTAAAATTATCAATGATATCTATGGAGAAAAGTTTGGTGATGAGGTTTTAGAATTTATCAATCAGAAATTAAAAGAATATTGCAAGCAAGGGCAATTTTACATAAATCTTCGCAGTGATGTGTTTATGGTAGTAATGGAGTATGAAAAAGAAGAGGAGTTAATAAATTTTATACAAAAACTAGAAGAAAAAATCAATTCTTTTAAAGATATAAAATTTCAAATATCTTATGGTGTATATATTGTGGAGGACAGGGAAATGGAGTTAAGGCAGATGGAAGATCGGGCAGCAATTGCACGAAAGGCTTCTAAAAATAATGTCTTGACTAAGATTTTATTTTATAAAGAACAATTTAAGGAATCTTTATATAATAAAAAATTTATTGAAGAGAATATGCAGACTGCGATTACAGAGAAACAATTTTTGATGTATTTACAGCCCAAATATAGTATTGCTAAAAATGAAATTATTGGAGCAGAAGCTTTAGTAAGATGGTATCATCCAGAGCGTGGAATGATTTATCCCAATCAATTTATTCCAATTATTGAAGAAAATGGTTTTATTAAGAGGGTGGATTATTATATATGGGCAGAAGCCTGTCGGTTTATTAAGAAATGTGAAGACGCAGGAATTAAATCATGTCCAATCTCTGTAAATGTATCCAGAATCCATTTACAAGATGGTGAGTGTATTCAGGTCCTTTCTGATTTAATAGAAAATTATCATATTTCAAAGGAGCTTTTAGAATTGGAGATTACAGAATCAGCAGATGACCAACAAATTAGTACAAAGGCTTTTCAATTAAAGGAGGAAGGATTTAAATTATTGATGGATGATTTTGGAAGTGGATATTCTTCTTTGAATATTCTTTTAGAAACTCCCTTTGATGTAATTAAACTTGATAAAAAGTTTATGGAAAATATGATGGTATCAAGTAAGGGAAAATTAATTTTAGAACAGGTGGTTTCTATGGCAAACAAGTTAGACTTAGGGCTTTTAGCAGAGGGGGTAGAGACAAAAGAACAAGTAAAATTATTACAAAGGATTGGTTGTGATCAAGTACAAGGTTATTATTATGCAAAACCTATGCCAGAAGAAGAGTTTTTTTGGCTTTTGGAAAAACAAAATTCTTATTTCTCTTAGGGTTCATAACAAATTTTTGAATGGATGATGGATATAGCATAATTTAACATAGCTATGGAAAAAATATGAAAGAATAAAAATATTACATTTTTTATATAAGAAAAGATGAAATAGGGATAAGAAAAGTATATGATTGAAATTTTATATTAAATTTAAGTATCAAAGAACTATACCCTTTGGGGTATCACAAAATGGCCATTCGGTCAATTTATAAAATATACCTTATGGAACGCAGTTCAATAAGTATACCCTCTAGGGCATCCCATGATGCCATTTTGCATGTCATAAGGTATAGTTAAAGAGGAACTTTCATGAAAAAATTACTTGTATATTTAAAGGATTATAAAAAGGAAACGGTATTGGCACCATTATTTAAAATGTTAGAGGCTTCTTTTGAATTAATTGTGCCATTGGTAGTAAGTGCTATTATTGATGTAGGTATTGCAAAAAAAGATAGTGGTTATATTTTGCGGATGTGTCTTATAATGGTAATGTTGGGGCTTATTGGATTGGTATGTTCTGTGACAGCCCAATATTTTGCTGCAAAGGCGGCAGTAGGTTTTGGAACAAAAGTGCGTCATAGACTTTTTTCACATATACAATCCTTTTCTTTTTCAGAGATAGACAAAGCAGGAACAGCAACCTTAATTACAAGAATGACAAGTGATATCAATCAAGTGCAGTCTGGGGTTAATATGGTGCTGCGTTTGTTTTTACGTTCCCCTTTTATTGTCTTTGGGGCAATGATTATGGCATTTACGATTGATATCAAGGCTGCGTTTGTATTTGTAGTGACAATTCCTTTATTGTCTTTGGTGGTTTTTGGTGTGATGGCAATTAGTATTCCCTTATATAAAAAGGTGCAAGAACGATTGGATAAAATTTTGGGGATTACACGAGAGAATCTAACAGGGGCGAGAGTGATACGTGCTTTTCATAAGGAAGAAGAAGAGAAGATTCGATTTGAAGAGGGATTAGAAAGTCTTACATCTATGCAAAATTATGTAGGCAAAATTAGTGCTTTTTTAAATCCAGTTACTTATATTATTATCAATGGAGCTACTATTGTATTGTTGTATACGGGAGCAGTACAGGTAAATATTGGGAATTTAACACAGGGAGAAGTTGTGGCTCTGGTAAATTATATGTCACAGATTTTAGTAGAGTTGATAAAACTTGCTAATTTAATTGTAACAATTACTAAGGCTGTAGCATGTGGAAATCGTGTGGAAGCTATTTTAGAAATTCCAAGCAGTATGCCTAAAGATAACAGTTCCCATTTAGAAAAGCGAACAACAGTGAAACAAGAAATGCAAAATAGTAAAGATAATCCAATCGTTCAATTTTCCCATGTAGGGCTTGCATATCAAGGGTCAGGAGCAGAAAGTTTGTCAGATATTGATTTCACAGTAGAAAAAGGAGAAACCGTTGGAATTATTGGAGGTACTGGGGCAGGAAAAACTTCGCTTGTGCATTTGATACCAAGATTTTATGATGCGACCAGTGGAGAGATATTAATTAATGGAAAAAATGTAAAAGAATATTCCTTAGAAGAGTTGCGTCAAAAGGTGGGGATTGTCATGCAGCGTGCAGTACTTTTTCAAGGAACTATAAGAGAGAATCTTTGTTGGGGAAAGGAAAATGCTACAGAAGAAGAGCTTTATCAGGCGTTGATTACTGCACAAGCAAAAGAAGTGGTGGAAGGAAAAGAAGGGAAGCTAGAGGCGTTTGTAGAACAGGGAGGAAAGAATTTTTCTGGTGGGCAAAGGCAACGTCTTAGCATTGCAAGAGCACTTGTTCGTAAACCAGAAATCCTTATTTTAGATGATAGCGCATCTGCTTTAGATTATGCTACAGATGCAAGACTTAGAAAGGCAATTCGGGAGATGGAAGGTAGCCCAACTGTGTTTATTGTGTCACAGCGTACCTCTTCCATTCAGCATGCAGATAAAATTATTGTGTTAGAGGATGGAGAAATTGCAGGTATGGGCACTCATGAACAATTATTAGAAACATGCGAGGTGTATCGTGAGATATATGAATCCCAATATAAGAAACAGTAGGAGTTGAGGATATGACAGAAAAAATAAAAAAGAAAAAGCAAACAGAAACTTTAAAGAAAGTTTTAAAATATATTGAAAAATATAAGATATTTTTAGCTTTATCACTTCTTTTTGCTATTGTGACAGTTGCATCTACTTTGTATTTTCCAGTATTAACTGGAAAAGTAATTGACCATATCCTTGCTCCTGGAAATGTGGATTTTTCTATTATTTTTCAATTGCTTTGGAAAATGGGAATCATTGTTGCCCTGACAGCTCTAGCTCAATGGTTGATGAATGTTTGTAATAATAAAATAACTTATGAGGTAATACAAGATATTAGAAGGGAAGCCTTTGCTAAGATAGAAGTACTTCCTTTAAAATTTATAGATGGTCATTCTCATGGAGAACTTGTAAGTCGGTTGATTGCAGATGTAGACCAGTTTGCAGATGGACTTTTGATGGGATTTTCTCAATTATTTACAGGAATAGTTACCATTCTTGGAACTTTATTATTTATGTTAAGTATTAATGTAAAAATTACTTTAGTGGTAGTATTGATTACACCAGTTTCTCTATTTGTAGCAAGTTTTATTGCAAAGAGAACATTTTCCATGTTTATGCTTCAATCTTCTACAAGAGGAGAACAGACAGCATTGATTAATGAAATGATAGAAAACCAAAAAGTTGTTCAGGCTTTTTCAAAAGAAGAAGATGTGTTAAAGAAATTTGATGAAATTAATGAGAGATTGGAAAAAGCATCTTTACAGGCAACATTTTTCTCTTCCTTAACAAATCCTTGCACACGATTTGTCAATAGTTTGGTGTATACAGGTGTAGGAGTGGTAGGAGCATTTTTGGCAATGAACAGAGTATTGACTGTTGGGCAGCTTTCTTGTTTTTTGAGTTATGCAAATCAATATACAAAACCTTTTAATGAGATTTCTGGTGTAGTGACAGAGTTACAAAATGCACTTGCCTGTGCAGAACGTATTTTTCATTTAATTGAAGAAGAATCTCAAGTGCCTGAACCAAAAGATGTTGAAATTTTAACTGATGTAAAAGGAAATGTAGATTTAGAGCATGTATATTTTTCTTATACACCAGATAAGAAACTCATTGAAGATTTTAATTTAAGAGTTCGACCAGGACAACGTGTAGCAATTGTAGGGCCTACAG